>NZ_JBEYWO010000003.1:0-486797 GCF_040644455.1 Streptomyces sp. NPDC046977 | reverse complement strand
GGGGGGGCGGGGGCCCCCGCCCCCCCCCCCGCCCCCGATCGCCGACCCGTCCCGTCCCGTCCCGTCGCGGTCCGGACCGCGACCCACGACCCACGACCCGGCCCGCGCACCGCCACCGTGGCCGAATCACTCCGCTTTCCCGGTGAATCCGCCGCGCGACGCAAGAGCGCGCCCCTTCGCCATGGCACCAGTGCGAGGAGGCCGCCGCGCGCACGGGATTGGGGTGGAATGCGGGAGATCAGCCGACGTGGAGTGCTGGGCCTGGCGGCCGGTGCCGCCGTCGCGGGCCTGGCGGGGTGTGGTAGGGATCACACCCGGAGCCGCCGCGCGCCCGGCGGGGGGACGGGGCCGACCGGCACGGCGTACAGCGCCCACCCGATCGGGGACGGTTCCACTTCCGACACCGGCCCGCAGCCGCACCAGCCGGTTCCCGAGCGGCTGGAGCCGGGGCAGCGGCCCCCGCAGTTCGTGGTGTTCTCCTGGGACGGCGCCGGCGAACTCGACGACGGGCTCTTCTCGCGCTTCCGCAAGGTCGCCGACGACCACGGCGCGAAGATGACCTTCTTCCTCTCCGGGATCTACCTGCTCCCGGAGTCCCGGAAGGACCTGTACCGGCCGCCGAACAACCCCGTCGGCGCCTCCGCCATCGGCTACCTCTCCGACACGCACGTGCGCGCCACCCTGGAACAGGTGCGGCTGGCCTGGCTGGAGGGGCACGAGATCGGCACGCACTTCAACGGCCACTTCTGCGCCGGCTCCGGCTCGGTGGGCCGCTGGACCCCGGCGGACTGGCGCAGCGAGATCGAGCAGGCGGTCTCCTTCGTGGAGAACTGGCGCACCAACACCGGCTTCGACGACCTGCCCGCCCTGCCCTTCGACTACCGCAGGGAGCTGACCGGCGGCCGCACCCCCTGCCTGCTCGGCCGCGACGGGCTGCTGCCCACCGCCGCGCGGCTCGGCTGGCGGTACGACGCGAGCGCCCCGGGCGGCCTCCAGATGTGGCCGGGCAGGCTGCTGGGGATGTGGAACCTGCCGTTGCAGTCGGTGCCCTTCCCCGGGCACTCCTTCGAGGTCCTGTCGATGGACTACAACATGCTCGCCAACCAGTCGGCGAACTCCACCCGCGGCAATCCCGCCAACTACCCGGAGTGGGAGCGGCAGGCGCGGGACGCCTACCTCTCCGGCTTCCTGCGCGCGTACGAGACCAACCGGGCGCCGCTGTTCATCGGCAACCACTTCGAGCGGTGGAACGGCGGGATCTACATGGACGCCGTGGAGGACGCGCTGCGGCGGATCGCCGATCACGACGAGGTCCGCATGGTGTCCTTCCGGCAGTTCGCGGACTGGCTGGACGTCCAGGACCCGGCGGTGCTGGCGAAGCTGCGCACCCTCGGGCCGGGCCTGCCGCCTCCCGGCGGCTGGCGGCGGTTTCTGGCGCAGGAACGTATCCCCACCCGCGGCGGGGGGCCCGTTTCGCCCGGTCCGCTCGGGGAAGGCGATCCCCGGAACGGGGCGTCCCCGCCCGCCGGGACCGCCCCGATCCTGTCCTGAACCGTCGGCGCACGGTTCCTGACCCGCGACCAGGCACCGAAGGGGACCTCATGACCGCACCGCTGCAGGGCAGGAAGATCGCCTTCCTCGTCGCCGCCGAGGGCGTCGAGCAGATCGAACTGACCAGCCCGTGGCGGGCCGTGCGGGAGGCCGGCGGCACCCCGCGGCTCGTCTCCCGCGCACACGGCACCGTCCAGGCCTTCGACCACCTGGACAAGGCCGGCACCTTCCCCGTGGACGACACCCTCGAAGAGGTGGCCTCGGTGGACTTCGACGGCCTCGTGCTCCCCGGCGGGGTCGCGAACCCCGACCAGCTGCGGCTGGACCCCGACGCCGTCCGCTTTGCCAAGGACTTCTTCGACGAGGGCCGCCCGGTCGCCGCCATCTGCCACGCGCCGTGGCTGCTGATCGAGGCCGGCGCGGTGCGCGGACGCACCCTCACCTCCTGGCCCAGCCTGTGCACCGACATCACCAACGCGGGCGGCACCTGGCTCGACCAGGAGGTCGTGGTCGACCCCACCGGCCCGAACGTCCTGGTGACCAGCCGCAGGCCCGACGACCTCAAGGCCTTCGAGGAGGCGTTCACCGCGGTGTTCGCCGGACGGGCCCCGGACCGCGATTAGGCGCCGTTTATACGGGGCATTCGCCGCTTTCGGCAAAGGTGTCGGGGGTGCGCAAGATCGCTCGGGACCACATGCGAAACTTTTCACATGAGTCCTACGCGCGCCCTCCGACGCCGCTCGCTCCGCGGTGCCGCGGCACTGGCCGGCGCGGCCGCGTTCGCGCTGGCCGTCACGGCCTGCTCGACCCCCTCGGCCTCCTCCAACGGCGCCGGCGGCAGCAACTACGTCGGCGGCACCGGCGAGATCACCACGATCGCGCAGGGGCACCGGACGGCCGCCCCCGAGCTGAGCGGCAAGACCGTCGACGGCGCTCGGCTCAGCCTCGCCGACTACAAGGGCAAGGTCGTCGTCGTCAACGTCTGGGGTTCCTGGTGCCCGCCCTGCCGGGCCGAGGCGCCGCACCTGGCCGAGGTCGCGAAGCAGACGAAGTCCCAGGGCGTGGAGTTCGTCGGCATCAACACCCGGGACCTGCAGACCGCGCAGGCCAAGGCGTTCGAGAAGGAGTTCGGCATCCCCTTCCCGAGCCTGTACGACCCGGCCGGCGACCTCCTGCTGCGCTTCCCCAAGGGCAGCCTCAACCCGCAGGCGATCCCGTCCACCCTGATCCTGGACCGGCAGGGGAAGATCGCGGTGCGCGCCCTGAAGGAGCTGAGCGCCGGCGAACTGCACAAGGCGCTCGACCCGGTGGTCGCGGAGAAGTGACGTGAGCGCACTCGCTGTCGAGGCCAACCAGACCGTGCTCAACGGGGCTCTGTTCGCCGCCGTGCCGGTGGCGCTGCTCGGGGGACTGGTCTCCTTCTTCTCCCCCTGTGTGCTGCCGCTCGTCCCCGGCTACCTGTCGTACGTGACCGGCGTCACCGGCACCGACCTCGCCGAGGCGCGGCGCGGGCGGATGTTCGCCGGGGCCTCGCTGTTCGTCATCGGCTTCACCGCCGTGTTCGTCTCCGGCGGCGCGCTGTTCGGCAACTTCGGCACCACGCTCCTGGTGCACAAATCGGTCATCACCAAGGTGCTCGGCGCCCTGACCATCGTCATGGGACTTGCCTTCATGGGGGTCGTCGGCGGCATCACCCAGCGCGAGTTCCGGTTCCACCGCAGGCCGACGATGGGGCTGTTGGGCGCTCCGCTGCTCGGTGTGCTCTTCGGTATCGGCTGGACCCCGTGCATCGGCCCCACGCTGGGCGCCGTCAACTTCCTCGCCTTCAACGAGGCCAGCGCCGGCCGCGGCGCCCTGCTCACCGCCGTCTACTGCCTCGGCCTCGGGCTGCCGTTCATAGCGGCGGCCCTCGCCTTCCGCCGCGCCCTCGGGGCCTTCGGCTGGGTCAAGCGCCACTATGTGTGGGTGATGCGGATCGGCGGTGGCATGCTCGTCGCCGTCGGCGTCCTGCTCGTCACCGGCGTGTGGGACCACATCGTGTACCAGATGCAGATCTGGACGACCGGCTTCACCCCAGGGATCTGATCCATGAGCTCCAAGAACAGCGAGACGGCGGCCCCGGGCCGCCCCGCGGACGCCAAAGCGGGCCCGGACGCGGACACGGGTGCCGACCTGGGCGCCGCCGGCGCCCAGCTGTCCACCGCGCCGGTGGAGGAACTGGGCGAGATCGTGCCGGGTTCCTTCGGCGGCGTGCGCAGGCCCGGCTTCGCCGGCGGGCTCGCCTGGACCGTCCGCGAGGTGTGGGGCTGGCTGCGCTGGATGTGGCGGCAGCTGACCTCGATGCGGGTCGCGCTGGTGCTGCTCTTCCTGCTGTCGCTGGCCGCGATCCCCGGTTCCCTGGTCCCGCAGACCAGCGTCGACGCGGTCAAGGCGCAGGACTTCAAGGACGCGCACACCACGGTGGCGCCCCTGTACGAGAAGCTCGGCCTGTTCCACGTGTACAGCTCGGTGTGGTTCTCGGCGATCTACATCCTGCTCTTCGTCTCGCTCGCCGGCTGCATCGTGCCGCGCAGCTGGCAGTTCGTCGGCCAGCTGCGCGCCAAGCCGCCGCTGCCGCCGCGCAACCTCACCCGGCTCCCGGCGTACGCGACCTGGCGCACCGCGGCCGAGCCGGACGAGGTGCTCGAAGCGGCACGGCGGGTGCTGCGCGGCCGGCGCTTCCGGACCCGTACGGCGGACTCCGCGGTCGCCTCCGAGAAGGGCTATCTGCGCGAGGCGGGCAACCTGCTCTTCCACGTGGCCCTGTTCGGGCTGCTGATCGCCTTCGCGGTGGGCGGCCTGTTCAAGGCCGAGGGCGGAAAGCTGATCGTCGAGGGCGACGGCTTCAACAACACCCTCACCCAGTACGACGACTTCAAGCCCGGCACCTTCTACAACGCCGACGACCTGGCGAGCTTCGGCTTCAAGCTGGACGGCTTCACCGCCTCGTACGCCCGCTCCGGCCCCGAGAAGGGCACCCCGCGCACCTTCCGCGCCCACATCCACTACTGGACGGGCGCGGACGGCAAGCGGACGCCGTCGGCGATCGAGGTCAACAAGCCGCTGGAGATCGGCGGCTCGAAGGTCTACCTCATCGGCCACGGCTACGCGCCCTCGGTCACCGTCAAGGACGGCAAGGGGAACGTGGTCTTCGAGGGCCCGGTGCCCTTCCTGCCGCAGGACGGCAACCTCACCTCGTCCGGCGTGATCAAGGTGATGGACGCCCGCAACCACGCGGACAAGCGGATCCAGTACGGCTTCAGCGGCCTGTTCACCCCGACCTTCGGGCTCAACGCCACCCAGGGACCGCACTCCACGTTCCCCGCCCTGGACTACCCCGCGCTCGTCCTCACCGCCTACTACGGCGACCTGGGTGTGGACGCCGGCCTGCCGCAGAACGTGTACCAGCTCGACACGACCAACATGAAGCAGTTCAAGGACGCCGGCGGAGAGATCGTCCGCAAGGCCATGAAGCAGGGCGACACCCTGACCCTGCCGAACGGCGACGGCACCCTGACCTTCGACGGCGTCAAGACCTGGGCCAGCTTCCAGGTCTCCCACCAGGTGGGCAACGGCTGGGCGCTGGTGAGCGCGGTGTCCGCGATCCTCGGCCTGGCCGGTTCGCTGTTCATCCAGCGCCGCCGCGTGTGGGTGCGGGCGGTGCGCGGCGCGGACGGTACCACCGTCGTCGAGCTCGCCGGTCTCGGCCGCAGCGAGTCGGTGCGGATCGCCGACGAACTCGGCGACCTCGCCGCGGACCTCACGTCCACGGCACCGCTGCTGCCCGCGGCGGCCCCGGAATCCTCAGAACAACCCCTGCCCGATGACGAAGGAGCGCGCGCGTGACCAGTGCTGCCGCGGTCAACGAGAACGTCGCCCATATCAGCAACTACCTGATCTACTCGGCGATGGCGGTCTACACGCTGGCCTTCCTCGCGCACATCGCCGAGTGGGTCTTCGGCAGCCGCAGCAAGGTCGCCAGGACCTCCGCCGCGCTCGCCGCCGAACCCGCCGCGGACCGGCCCGCGGTGACCGTCACCGTCAAGGGCGGCGGCACCGCCACGCTGCAGCGGCCCACGGTCGTCACCCGTGCCTCCAGCAGCGACCGGGGCTTCGCCGACGGGCCGGGCGCCGCCGGCGGGGACCGGCAGGGCGACACCTACGGCCGGATGGCGATCTCCCTCACCGTGCTGGCCTGGGCGATGCACGTGGGCGCTGTCGTCGCCCGCGCGGCCTCGGTGCAGCGCGCGCCGTGGGGCAACATGTACGAGTTCTCCACGACGTTCGGCGCCGTCGCGGTCACCGCGTACCTCGTGCTGCTGGCGCTGGGCAGGAAGGTCCGCTGGATCGGCCTCATCCTGACCACCACGGTCCTGCTCGACCTGGGCCTGGCCGTCTCGGTCCTCTACACCGACAGCGACCAGCTGGTTCCCGCCCTGCACTCCTACTGGCTGTGGATCCACGTCTCCTGCGCGATCATCTCGGGAGCGGTGTTCTACCTGGGCGCGGTCGCCACGCTGCTCTACCTCCTCCGCGACCACTACGAGACCGCTCTCGCGGCCTCGGGCAAGGCCGAGGGCACCTGGGCGGGCATCATGTACCGCCTGCCGGCCGCCGCGAGCCTGGACAAGTTCGCGTACCGGGTCAACGCCATGGTCTTCCCGCTGTGGACGTTCACGATCATCGCGGGCGCGATCTGGGCCGAGGCCGCCTGGGGCCGCTACTGGGGCTGGGACCCCAAGGAGACCTGGTCCTTCATCACCTGGGTCGTCTACGCCTGCTACCTGCACGCCCGCGCCACCGCCGGCTGGAAGGGCCGCAAGGCCGCCTACCTGGCGCTGCTGGCCTTCGCGTGCTTCCTGTTCAACTACTACGGCGTGAACATCTTCATCACCGGCAAGCACTCCTACGCGGGCGTCTGAGCCTTTGCGGGGCCCGCTCAGTCCACGCTGATCGCGTCCAGCTTGGCCCTCAGGTACGTGTGCGAGTCCACCGGCTCGTACGCGACCCGGCCGACGGGCGCGGGCAGCGGCACGACGCGGGTGCCCGGGTCGCACTCGTAGAACCAGACCAGTGACATCAGCTCCTCCGCCGGCGCGTCGGCCGGCGGGGGCAGCACCCGGTGCCGTCCGGAGCGCCAGCGGTCGCCGGTCCAGCGGGCCATCAGATCGCCGATGTTGACGGTCAACGCGTCCGGGTGCCAGGGGGCGTCCTGCCAGCCGCCGGCATCGGTGTGGACCTGGAGGCCGCCCTTGCCCTGCTGGCGGTCGAGCACGGTGACGGTGCCGAAGTCGGTGTGCGGGCCGATCCGGAACTGGCCCGGCGCGGGCTCCCCGACGACCTCGGTGCCGGGGTACCAGTTGAGGTTCAGGCCCCAGGTGGGATGTCCCGTGTGCCGGGTGAAGAAGTCCGGTGCCACGCCCAGCGCGGCGGCGAGCAGTTCCAGCAGGCGGTCCGACAGCTCGCGCATCCGCGCGATGTACTCCGTCACCAGCGGCCGCAGCCCGGGGACCTGGGACGGCCAGACGTTGGGCAGGAACCACTCGGCGTCCACGGCCGGATCGCCGGTGGGCCGCTCGGCCGCGAACGACCAGGACTCCTTGAGGTCCGGCGGGGTCGGTGTGCCCTCGGCGGAGGCGTTGGCCTCCGCGCCCGGGCCCAGCCAGCCGCGGCCGCCGACCCGCACCGCGTACGGCTGCTTGGCGTCGGCGGGCAGCAGGAAGAAGCCGCGGGCGGCCTCCCGGATCGCCGCGCGCAGCCCCGGATCGACCCCGTGCCCGGTGACCAGCAGGAAGCCCGCCGCGCACAGGGCTTCGTCGACGGTGGTGGCGACGCGGGCGCGGGCTGCGGCGTCGCCGGTGAGCCAGGGGCCGAGGTCGATGGTGGGGATCATGCGCCGATGTCCTCGTTCCACAGGTCCGGGCGGGCCGCGATGAAGTCCGTCATCATCGCCACGCACTCCGGGTCGTCCAGCAGGACGATCTCCACGCCGTGCTCCGCGAGCCAGTCGTGGCCGCCCCGGAAGGTGCGGGCCTCGCCGATGACCACCCGGGAGATCCCGAACTGCCGCACCAGGCCGCTGCAGTACCAGCACGGCGACAGCGTGGTCACCATCGTCGTGCCGCGGTAGGTGCGCTGCCGGCCGGCCGCGCGGAAGGCGGCCGTCTCGCCGTGTGCCGACGGGTCGCCGTCCTGGACGCGGCGGTTGTGGCCGCGGCCCAGGACCGTGCTGCCGTCCGCGGCGTAGAGCGCCGCGCCGATGGGGATGCCGCCCTCCGCGAGGCCCGCCCGGGCCTCGGCGACGGCCGTCGTGAGCATCGCCTGTGCGGTGTCCATGACGGCCAGTGTCCCGCAGGGATCAGCCGCGGGGCGGTGTTTCGTCCTGCGTGCCGCCGGAACCGCTCTCGCGGCGCCGCAGGTCCTCCTCGCGGCGGCGCAGGTCGGCCTCCCAGGTCTTGAGCAGTTCCTCGTCCCGCCGGTTCTCCTCGCGGAGCGAGTGCAGGAACTGCGGGTTGTCGTCGGGGGCGACCCACTGCGACCGGTGGTTGCGGTGCCACTCCGAGGGCGTGCTGCCGCCGGCCGGCGCGCCGCGGTGCCTGCCCGCCACCAGCCAGGCGATCGGGCCGACCAGCACCTCGCCGAAGAGCAGGATGATGATGACCCACACCACCTTGGGCAGGCCGCGCACCTGCTCCTCCGGGGTGTTGAGGCAGTCGATGAAGGCGTAGATCCAGAGCGCCAGCACCAGCAGGAACGGAAGAAGCCGGATCATCGCGGAAGTGCCCCCAGGCAGCGACGGCGGGGCATGACGGGGCCCCGGTGACGGGCCAAGACTAGTGCGTGCCGGATACTGGACCGCATGGCTTACGACGATCTTCGCTCGCTGCTGAGGGCCCTGGAGAAGGACGGCGACCTCAGACGCGTCACCGCCGAGGTCGACCCGTACCTGGAGGTCGGGGAGATCGTCGACCGGGTGAACAAGGCGGGCGGCCCGGCGCTGCTGTTCGAGAACGTCAAGGGCTCCTCGATGCCCCTGGCGATGAACGTGTACGGCACCGACCGGCGGCTGCTGAAGTCGCTCGGCCTGGCGTCCTACGCCGACATCGGCGACCGCATCGCCGGGCTGCTCAAGCCCGAACTGCCGCACGGCTTCGTCGGGGTGCGCGAGGCGTTCGGCAAGCTCGCCGGGATGACCCACGTCCCGCCGCGGAAGGTGAAGGACGCGCCCGTCCAGGAGGTCGTCCTCACCGGCGACGACGTGGACCTCGACGCGCTGCCCGCGCTGTTCACCTGGCCCGAGGACGGCGGCTCCTTCTTCAACCTGGGCCTGACGCACACCAAGGACCCCGGGACCGGGGTGCGCAACCTCGGCCTGTACCGGCTCCAGCGCCACGACCGCCGCACCATCGGCATGCACTGGCAGATCCACAAGGACAGCCGCAACCACTACCAGGTGGCCCTGCGGCGCGGCGAGCGGCTGCCGGTCGCCATCGCGTTCGGCTGCCCGCCGGCCGTGACGTACGCCTCCACCGCGCCGCTCCCCGGCGACATCGACGAGTACCTTTTCGCGGGCTTCGTCGGGGGTAAGCGGGTGGAGATGGTCGACTGCAAGACGGTGCCGCTCCAGGTCCCCGCCCACGCCGAGGTGGTGCTGGAGGGCTGGCTGGAGCCCGGCAAGACGCTGCCCGAGGGTCCCTTCGGCGACCACACCGGCTTCTACACCCCGCAGGAGCCGTTCCCGGCGCTGACCATCGACTGCGTGACGATGCGCAAGCGCCCGCTGCTGCAGTCCATCGTGGTCGGCCGGCCGCCGACCGAGGACGGCCCGCTGGGCCGGGCCACCGAGCGGTTCTTCCTGCCGCTGCTGAAGATCATCGTGCCGGACATCGTGGACTACCACCTGCCCGAGGCCGGCGGCTTCCACAACTGCGCGATTGTCTCGATCGACAAGAAGTACCCCAAGCACGCCCAGAAGGTGATGCACGCCATCTGGGGCGCGCACATGATGTCGCTGACCAAGCTGATCGTCGTCGTCGACGCCGACTGCGATGTGCACGACCTGCACGAGGTCGCCTGGCGGGCGCTGGGCAACACCGACTACGCCCGCGACCTGTCGGTCGTCGAGGGGCCCGTGGACCATCTCGACCACGCCTCCTACCAGCAGTTCTGGGGCGGCAAGGCGGGCATCGACGCGACCCGGAAGCTGCCCGAGGAGGGCTACACCCGCGACGGCGGCTGGCCCGAGATGGTGGTCTCCGACCCGGAGACCGCCGCGAAGGTCGACCGCCGCTGGAAGGAGTACGGCCTATGAGCGCGGAATCCGCGACCCCGGACCTTTTCGGGCCCTCGCCCCGGCCCGACGGCAAAGTCCGCGCGTTCCTGCGGCTGGTGCTGATCGAGCACTCGGTCTTCGCGCTGCCCTTCGCCTACATCGCCGCGCTCAGCGCGATGTTCGCGGAGGACCGGAGCGTGCACTGGTGGCAGCTCTTCCTGATCACGGTCGCCATGGTGGGTCTGCGCACCTTCGCGATGGCCTGCAACCGGATCATCGACCGCGAGATCGACGCCCGCAATCCGCGCACGGCCGGGCGTGAACTGGTCACCGGTGCCGTCTCGGTGCGCTCGGCGTGGACCGGCGCGCTGATCGCCGTGGCGTTCTTCCTCGGTGCGGCCGCCCTGCTCAACCCGCTCTGCCTGGCGCTCGCGCCGGTCGCGGTGGTGCCGATGGTGGTCTACCCGTACGGCAAGCGGTTCACCGACTACCCGCACGCGATCCTCGGACTCGCCCAGGCCATGGGCCCGGTGGGTGCCTGGCTCGCGGTCAGCGGGACCTGGTCGTGGGACGCGGTGATCCTCGGTCTCGCGGTCGGCGTGTGGATCGGCGGTTTCGACCTGATCTTCGCCTGCCAGGACGTCGCCGCCGACCGCGCCCACGGCGTGCGCTCCGTGCCGGCCCGCTTCGGCATCGACGGCGCGCTGTACGGCGCGCGCGTCAGCCACGTGGTGACCACCGTGCTGCTCGTCTGGTACGGACTGGCCGTGGGCGCCGGTGCCTTCTGGTGGATCGGCATGCTGATCGTCGGCGGCGCGTTCGTCTACGAGCACAGCATCGTCAAGCCGGGCGACCTCAGCCGGCTCAACCGCGCCTTCTTCACGGTCAACGGCTTCATCGGCATGGCGCTGTTCCTGTGCGCCCTGCTGGACCTGATGGTCCGGGGGCTCGGCGTCTGAGCGCCGCCCGCCCCCGGACCCCGGGCCTGCGAGCTTTCGCTCAGCCCTGCTCGGACTTGACGAACGGCAGCGCGACGAGCCGCGGATAGCGCCACCACTGGCCGCTGTTGGCCTTGGTGGCGGCGATGGCGCAGAAGATGATCCCGAGCAGCATGTGGAGCGCGCACAGCGCGAGCAGGCCGAAGCCGACGATGGCCAGGACGATCGGGCCGTCGTCCTCGCCGTGCCAGATCGCCCCGCCGATGCCGAGGCCGTAGCCCACGCCGCCCAGCAGGACGGTCATGGCGGCGGTGATGCCGAAGTTCATCGCCTGCGCGGAGTGGTGGCGGATGAACGGGTCGTACTTGTTCTGCTCGTTGTTGCGGATGATCAGCGGCGGGATCCAGCCCAGCGCCCAGCCGAGGCAGCAGATGCTGGAGCCCACGAGGACCGTGATCAGGGCGCTGAGGTGCGCCCACATCGCCGGCCCGGTCGGCGGCCGCATCGGCGGCGGCGGGAACGGCGGCGGATAACCCGGGGCGCCCGCCCAGCCGGGGCCCGGGCCGCCGGGGTGGCCGGGGTGGCCGTACGGCGGGGGCGGCGGGGGGAACGGCCCGGCTCCGGGGGCGGCGTACGGGCCGGGTCCGGGCGGCGGCGGGCCCTGCGGGGGTCCCTGCGGCGGCGGCCCTTGCGGCGGACCCTGAGGCGCCGCGTCCTGCGGCGGTGTGCCGTCGTGCTTGCTGAAATCGGTCATGCGTGACCGCCCCCCGTGATCGCGTTTTCCGGGATCCTACGACCTCACCGGATCAGGCCGTCGACGGGGCGGTCACGGAACAGGAACGCCGCGGCCACCCCGCCCGCCAGGCCGAAGAGATGACCCTGCCAGGACACCCCCTGCGCGGTGGGCAGCACCCCCCACAGGATGGACCCGTACAGCACCGCGACGACCAGGCCGACCGCGATGTCGATCAGCCGCCGGTCCACGAAGCCGCGTACCAGCAGATAGCCGAAGAGGCCGAAGACCAGCCCCGAGGCGCCCGCGGTGTTGGTGTGCGGCGGCGCGACCAGCCAGACGCCCAGACCGCTGCACAGGATGACCACGAAGGCCACGCTCAGGAAGCGGCGGGTGCCGCGCAGCGCCGCCAGGAACCCCAGCACCAGCAGGGGCAGGCTGTTGGCGGCGACGTGGTCGAAGCCGAAGTGGATGAAGGCCGCCGGGACGATGTCCCGCAACTCCCCGGCCTCGCGCGGCACGATGCCGAAGGTGTCGAGCGCGTGGCCGGTCATGGCGTCGACCGACTCGATCAGCCAGAGCAGGCCCACCCAGGTGAGCATGAGTGCCCCGGCCGTACGGGCCCGGACGCCCGGGCCCGGCACGGTGCCGCTGCGGGCGCCGTGCCGGGCGTCACCGGCGTCGTGGCCGGCGATGGGTTCGTACGCCACAGGATCCCCCTCGTGGTGGTCCACCGTCCGTGCGTCCGTCCGGGTGTCTCCCCGGACTTCCCACGGTAGACAACGACTTGGGCGTCCGTGGCGGTTCCGCGCCTTACGCGGCCATTCCGCCCGCCATGAGCTGCATCACGGCGCCCATGATGTCCTGGGGGTTGAGCGGGGTGGCGCCGGCCGGGGCGGCGACGGGCTGCGCGTCGGGCGCGAAGCCGACGGTCAGCGGCAGCGCGCCCTGGATCTCGTTGCCGGTGTCGAACTGGTCGAGGTCCAGGGTGATCCCCGACAGGGCCCCGTCCTTGACGGCCACGTCGACGCTGACGTCCTTGTCCGGCACGGACTGCAGGTCGGCGGTCGAGAACCCGTCCGGCAGCTGGTCCGCCACCGGCTTGAGGGCCTCGGCGAGGGCGTCGGCCGTCTTCCCGGCCGGCAGGGTCACCTTGACGTGGTCGGCGCCGTCCTTGCTGCCGGCGTCGGTGAACTTCGCGTTGTGCTCGACGGCCTCGCGCAGCGCCTTGGTGACCTGCTCCGCCGTCTTGGGGTCCAGGGCCGAGGTGTCCGGCAGCGGCGAACCGCCCTCCTTGGCCATGGTCTTGGAGAACTCCTCGAAGGACTTGACGTCGACGGAGACCCACTTGCCGCCGACCGCGTCCTTCACGGACTTCAGCGAGGAGGGCAGCTTGTCGGCCGCGTCGAGCATCTGCCGGAACTCCTGCAGATCGGCCTTGTCCTCCTTGGTGGCCAGACCGTCGGCGAGCGTCAGGAACTCGTGCAGGTCCGCGCGGAGGTAGACCTGCTTCCCCGCCAGGCTGCGGACCTCCAGCAGGTCCTTGCCCTGGCCTAGCGAGACCCGCAGCGCGACCGAGGCAGGGTCGGTCTTGGTGTCCTTGACGTCCTTGAGCGGCTTGTCGGCGCTCAGGGACATCGAGACGTCGAAATCGGCGAGCAGCTTCGCGTAGTCCTGGGTGAAGTCCTCCGTGCCCTTGAGCGCGGTCCAGATCTGCTGCTGGTTCCCGTCGAAGCCCACGGACAGCGTGACGGACTTCTGCTCGCCGAGCCGGTCCAGCGCCTGCTGGACCTTGGCGCCGGAGCTCAGGCTCGCGGTGGTACCGCACGCGGCGGCGGTCGTGACTACGAAGGCGGCGCAGCCGGCGGCGGCGATGCCCTTCCGCATGGCGTTGATGGTTCTCTCCCCAACCCCTTGGTGATTACATGAACACCTCATTGACTCATGAGCTGGGCGGAAGGTTGTACGAGGGGCCGGATAGGCTCGCCCCATGGACGAGCGCGGGCGCGGGACGCCCTGGGTGGTCGGGGTCTCCGGTGCCTCCGGGACGCCGTACGCGGCCGCCGTGATCCGGGCGCTGCTGCACGCGGGCGAGGCCGTCGACCTGGTGGTCAGCCGGGCCGCCCGCCTCACGGTGCTGGACGAGACCGGCGCGCCCTTCCGCGACGGCCACTGGCGCGAGGACCTGTCCCGCTGGCTGGCCCGCGGCGCCGACGGCACCCCGGACCGCTTCACGACCGACGTCACCCGGGTGCGCCACTGGGCCGCCGGGGATCTGGCGGCCGGGCCGAGCTCGGGCTCGTACCCCGTCAAGGGCATGCTGATCGTCCCGGCGAGCACCGCCTGCGTGGCCGGGGTCGCGCTGGGGCTCTCCAAGGACCTGCTGCAGCGCGCCGCGAGTGTCACCCTGAAGGAGCGGCGGCCGCTGGTGGTGGCCGTACGGGAGACGCCGCTCGGCGGGCAGACCCTCCGGCACCTGGTCGCCCTGGACGAGGCGGGTGCCGTGGTGCTTCCCGCGTCCCCGGCGTTCTACGCGGGCGCCCGGCACATCCAGGACCTCGTCGACTTCGTCGCCGGCCGGGTGCTGGACGCCGCCGGGGTGCCGCACAAGCTCTACCACCGCTGGGAGGGCGAACTGGGGGCCGCGCGGGCGGCCGCCGGGACTGATGGGACCACCGGTACCGCCGGGTTCCCCGGGCTTGCCGGGACTGCTGAGGCGGATGACGGCGGATGAGGCCCCTGCCGCTCGATGCGCAAGGCACATGCCCGCCGATGCCTTAGATTCTTGTCCCGACAGCGCAATCACGGCACGAATGAAGGGGTCCAGTCTGATGGACGCGGTGGACAGGCAGCTCATTCAGGCCCTCCGTGAGAACGGCCGGGCCTCGTACGCCGAGCTGGGCCGGCTGGTGGGCCTGTCCGGCCCCAGCGTCACCGACCGGATCAACCGCCTGGAGCAGGCCGGCGTGATCACCGGCTACCGGGCCACCATCCACCCCGCCGCGCTCGGTCTCGGCGTCACCGCCCTGGTCGGCCTGCAGCTGAGCGACGCCGCCGACCACGAGGACGTGGCCACGCGGCTGCGCGATCTCGACGAGATCGAGGACTGCTGGTTCATCGCCGGCGACGACTCCTACATGCTCAAGGTCCGCGTCCCGGACGTGGACGGTCTGGAGCACACCATCCGGCGGCTGTCCGGCACCAAGGGCGTCGCGCGCACCCGCACCACCATCGTGCTGTCCACCAAGTGGGAGAACCGGGTCGGGGAGCTGCCCGAGTCCGTGTAGGCGTAAGGTCGAGCGGGTTGTCCGCCGGCCGGCGGCCGGCCGAGGAAGGTGTGGAGGCGAGGCATGGACGCTGGGCTCAAGCGGGAGCTGGAGGAGAAGGTCTACGCGGGTGAGCGGCTGACCCGTGAGGACGGCATCGCCCTCTACGCGTCCGACGACCTCGCCTGGCTGGGAGGCCTCGCCCACCACGTGCGGACGGTGAAGAACGGCGACGTCGTCCACTTCAACGTCAACCGCCACCTCAACATGACCAACGTGTGCACGGCCTCCTGCGCCTACTGCTCCTTCCAGCGCAAGCCGGGGGAGAAGGACGCGTACACGATGCGCATCGAGGAGGCCGTGCGGCTGGCGAAGGAGATGGAGGGGGAGAACCTCACCGAGCTCCACATCGTCAACGGCCTGCACCCCACCCTCCCGTGGCGCTACTACCCGCGCTCGCTCAAGGCGCTCAAGGAGGCGCTGCCGAACGTCTCCCTCAAGGCGTTCACCGCCACCGAGATCCACCACTTCGAGACGATCTCCGGGCTGAGCGCGAGCGAGATCCTGGACGAGCTGATCGACGCCGGCCTGGAGTCGCTGACCGGCGGCGGCGCCGAGATCTTCGACTGGGAGGTGCGGCAGCACATCGTCGACCACCGCACCCACTGGGAGGACTGGTCGCGCATCCACCGCCTGGCGCACGAGAAGGGCCTCAAGACCCCGTGCACCATGCTGTACGGGCACGTCGAGGAGCCCCGGCACCGGGTGGACCACGTGCTGCGCCTGCGCGAGCTGCAGGACGAGACCGGCGGCTTCCAGGTCTTCATCCCGCTGCGCTACCAGCACGACTTCGTCGACCTCAAGGACGGCAAGGTCCGCAACACCCTCCAGGCCCGTACCACCATGGCCTCCGGTGCCGACGCGCTGAAGACCTTCGCCGTCTCCCGGCTGCTCTTCGACAACGTGCCGCACGTGAAGGTCTTCTGGGTCATGCACGGCGTCCAGACCGCGCAGCTGGCGCTCCAGCACGGCGCGGACGACATGGACGGCTCGGTCGTCGAGTACAAGATCACCCACGACGCCGACAACTACGGCACGCCCAACAAGCTCACCCGTGACGACCTGCTGGAGCTCATCACGGACGCGGGCTTCCGCCCGGTCGAGCGCAACACCCGCTACGAGATCATCCGCGAGTACCCGGGCCCGGATGCCGCGCGCCGCGAGGCGCCGCAGCCGATGCGCTTCTGACCCGTACCGCGCACCGCACGTGGAGCGCGGGCCCCGGCGACCCCGGGGCCCGCGCTTCACGTGAATGTCGCCCGGAGTCCGGACCGCCTTCAGGACCCGTCAGTGGGCGTCCCTACAGTTGCGCCATGGCACTGCGCTTCACCCTCGACCCCGAGCTCACCGCCGACCTGCGGAGCCGGCTCGTCACCCTCTGGACGGACGTCACCAACGCCGGTGGCGCCGTCGGCTTCGTGGCCCCCGTCACCGCCGCCGACGTGGCCCCGCAGGCGGAGGGCCGCTGCGAGGCGATAGCCGAGGGCCGGGCGCATCTGATCGCCGGATTCGAGGACGGGCGGCTGGCCGCGACGGCCTTCCTGACCCTCAACACCCACCGCCTGATGGGGCATTGGGCCTGGCTCTACACCGTCATGGTCGACCCCGCCCACCAGGGGCGCGGGCACGGCGCGGACCTGCTGCGCGAGGCCGAGCGCGCGGCGCGCGAGCTCGGCCTGGAGGGGCTGCGGCTCACCTGCCGCAGCGGCATGGGCCTGGACCGCTTCTACGCCTCCGTCGGCTACAAGGAGGTCGGCAGGACGCCCGGCGCGATCCGCGTCGCCCCAGGTGACGACCGGGACGAAATCACGATGTGGCTCCCGCTGCTCTGAGCGCCGCGGCCGCGTGCTTCACTGGTGGGCGAGTACGTCCGGTACGTCCCGCGGGCCGGACCGCCGAACACACCGAAGGAAGTGGCATCGCCGTGAGCTGGAAGCCGAGTCCCATGCTGCGCTACTCCCTGATGCGCCTTGGCCTCTTCGCGGCCTGCTTCCTCGTCATCTGGGGTCTGGTCTACGTCCACGTCCTGCCGGCCGGACTCGGCGACTCCAACCTGCTGTGGGTCATGCTGCTGGCGCTGGTGATCAGCGCGCCACTCAGCTTCGTCGTGCTGCGCGGCCTGCGTGAGCAGGCCTCCGTGCAGGTCTCGGCCCGCGTGGAGCGCACCCGGGCCAACCTTGCCGCCAGTGCCGCCCAGGAGGACGAGGCGGACGACGCCTCGCGCGCCGCGTCCCGGAGCTGACCCCCGGGGCCGGTGATCCGGCCGGTGGCCCGGGCAGGTTCCGCCGGCACCGCTCCACGGTGTTCCCGGCCGAATTCACGGAGTAATCCGGCTGTTCCCCACCGGGGAAAAGGCAGGAGCCCCGCACGCTGTGCGGGGCTCCTTGGGTACTGCTTATCGGGTACTACTGCACGCTGTCTCCGCAATTAGGCGGGGACGACGTTCTCCGCCTGCGGGCCCTTCGGACCCTGGGTGACGTCGAAGGTCACCGCCTGGTTCTCCTCCAGCGAGCGGAAGCCGCTGGCGTTGATCGCGGAGTAGTGGACGAAGACATCGGGGCCGCCGCCGTCCTGGGCGATGAAGCCGAAGCCCTTCTCGGCGTTGAACCACTTGACGGTTCCGGTAGCCATAAGCCCTCCTTGGGCCAAAGGGTTGCCCTGCTCCAGAACCTGCCCTGCTAACCGCAAGAAGTCTGAAAACTACAAAAGCCCGCGGTCACATGCTCCGCAGGCTTTGTACTGCAAGGGAAACCAAACTGCAACTTGCGACGACAGTAGCACGGAGCATCCTCACCGGGGAAGAGCGGCAAGATCCCCATTCACCCGGACCGCCTAAAGAACGAACGCACGGTGAACCCCTGGCCTCCGGCCGGTGCCCGGGACGACACCTCCGGAGGGCCCCGCCGAAAGATCGCCGGGGCGGGGGTCTAGCCTCCTGATGTGGACAAAGCTGCGCCTCTTCCCTCCGCCGGTGGTGAGCGCCGGACCCGGCCTCGCGTCGGGCACATCCAGTTCCTGAATTGCGTCCCTCTTTACTGGGGGTTGGCCCGAACGGGTGCCCTGCTGGACCTGGAGCTCACCAAGGACACCCCCGAGAAGCTGAGCGCCCAGCTCGTCTCCGGCGACCTCGACGTGGGCCCGATCACGCTCATGGAGTACCTGCGCCACTCCGACGAGCTCGTCGCCCTCCCGGACATCGCCGTCGGCTGCGACGGCCCGGTCATGTCCTGCGTCATCGTGAGCCAGGTCCCGCTGGGCAGCCTCGACGGGGCCCGGGTCGCCCTCGGCTCCACCAGTCGTACGTCCGTACGACTCGCTGAGCTGCTGCTCGCCGAGCAGTACAAGGTCGCGCCCGACTACTACACGTGCCCGCCGGACCTGTCGCTGATGATGCAGGAGGCGCAGGCCGCCGTGCTGATCGGCGACGCCGCGCTGCGCGCCTCGCTGCACGACGCGCCGCGGCTCGGCCTGGAGGTCCACGACCTCGGCCTGATGTGGAAGGAGTGGACCGGGCTGCCCTTCGTCTTCGCCGTCTGGGCCGCCCGCCGCGACTACCTGGCCGCGCACCCCGAGGCCGTGCACGAGGTGCACCGGGCCTTCCTCGCCTCCCGCGACCTCAGCATGGAGGAGGTGGAGAAGGTCGCCGAACAGGCCGCCCGCTGGGAGTCCTTCGACGCGGACACGCTGCAGCGCTACTTCACCACGCTGGACTTCTCCCTCGGCCGGGACCAGTTGACCGGGATCGCCGAGTTCGCCCGCCGCGTGGGGTTCCCGCCCCGGGCACGGGTACACCTTCTCTGATTTCACCGGGTTCCCGTAGGTTGCCCGGCGTATGCGGGGAACTCCCGTTGTTCTTCGACCTTCCGCACCGCGAGAGGCGCGCAGATGCAACCGCTCCAGGCGAACGACCCCACGGCGATCGGCCCCTACCGCCTGCTCGGGCGGCTCGGGGCCGGCGGCATGGGCCGGGTCTACCTCGGGCGCAGCCCGGGCGGCCGCACCGTGGCCGTGAAGGTGGTGCGCTCGGAGCTCGCCGACGACCCGGAGTTCCGTACCCGCTTCGAGCGCGAGGTGGAGGCGGCGCGCCGGGTCGGCGGCACGTGGAGCGCCCCGGTGCTCGACGCGGACACCGACTCGCCGGTGCCATGGGTGGCCACCCGCTACGTCGCGGGCCCCGCGCTGTCCGACGCCGTGAAGACCTTCGGGCCGCTGCCCGAGAACGGTGTGCGGGCGCTGGCCGCCGGGCTCGCCGAGGCGCTGGAGCAGGTGCACGGGCGGGGCCTGGTGCACCGCGACATCAAGCCGTCCAACGTGCTGCTGTCGCTGGACGGCCCGGTGCTGATCGACTTCGGCATCGCCCGGGCCATGGACGCCACCGCGGCGCTCACCAGCAAGGGCGTCGTCGTCGGCTCGCCCGGCTACATGGCCCCCGAGCAGGTCACCGGCCGGCCCACCGGGCCCGCCGCCGACATCTTCGCCCTCGGCGCGGTGATCGTGTACGCCGCGACCGGACAGGGACCGTTCGCCGGCGACAGCGCGGCCGTCCTGCTGTACAAGGTCGCCCACGAGGAGCCCGAGTTCGACGGCATGCCCGCGGGACTGCGCCGGGTCGCCGAGTCCTGCCTGGCCAAGGACCCCGCGGAACGCCCCACTCCCCGCCGGCTCGCCGATCTGCTCGCGCCGGACGGCGGGGCGGCGTCCCTGGTGCGCGGCGGCTGGCTGCCCGCGGCGCTGACGGAGGGGCTCGGCCGTCAGGCGGTCGAGCTGCTGGACCTGGAGCCGACACCGCCGCCGGGCGCGCTCGGCGGCGGTACGGCAACTCCCGGCGGAGACACGGCCGGCACGGGGGGCACGGGCTCGCTGTACGGCTCGGCTGCCTCGTCCGTCTCCTACGGCACCTTCGGCCCGCCGCCGTCGCTCACCGGGCAGCCGCAGGACGCGGTGCCGTCCGCGTTCGCCGCCACACCGCCGCCCGCCGCCCCTCCCGCCGCGCCCCGCGGCGGTGCCCGGCGCGCGGCGTCGCTGGCGGGCGCGGGCGCCGTGCTGGTCGTCGCGGCGGTGACGCTCGGGCTCGTACTGCACCGGGGCGGGGACGACGACCAGGGCAAGGGCGGCGGCGATCCGACGTCCGCGCGGTCCACCGACGCGGCGCCCGCGACACCCTCGCGCGGCTCCGCGACCCCCTCCGCGCCGCGGCTGGCGGCGCTGCCCGCGGCCTTCGCCGGCACATGGAAGGGCGACACGGTCACCGCCCACGGTCTGCCCGGCACCTTCGAGATCACGATCACCGAGGGCAAGGTCGGCGCGGTGGTGGGCCGCGACAAGAGCGTGCTGTCGCTGCTCGGGGAGACCTACGACTGCAGCGGCGAGTGGAAGCTCGCGACCGCCACCGAGCGGTGGGTCGTCCTGGACACCAGCGGCGGCACCAACCCGCATCCCGGGGTCTGTTCGGACGGTTCGGCCGACGAGCGCTTCACGCTCAACGACGACGGCTCGCTGCACTACCAGTCGGGCGACTCGCTGGCCGGGAACCCCGAAGGCGACCTCAGGAAGCAGGGCGGCTGACCCCCTGGCGTAGGGTGAGCGGGTCCGTCACAACCCCTCGGAAGGGATGCCCGGTGAGCGAGAACGCCGATCTGCAGTCCGTCCTCGACCGTGCCGCCGACGGTGGCCGCATCACCCCCGAGGAGGCGCTCGACCTCTACCGCTCCGCACCCCTGCACGCACTGGGCGCCGCCGCGGACGCGGTGCGCCGCCGCCGCTACGCGGGCGTCGAGCACATCGCGACGTACATCATCGAGCGCAACATCAACTACACCAACGTGTGCGTGACGGCCTGCAAGTTCTGCGCCTTCTACGCCGCGCCCAAGGACACCGCCAAGGGCTGGACCCGCGACCTGGACGACATCCTGCGCCGCTGCGCGGAGACCGTCGAACTCGGCGGCACCCAGATCATGTTCCAGGGCGGCCACCACCCGGACTACGGCGTCGAGTACTACGAGAAGCACTTCAGCGCCATCAAGCAGGCCTACCCCCAGCTGGTCATCCACTCCCTCGGGGCCTCCGAGGTCGAGCACATGGCCCGGATCTCCAAGGTGCCGGTGGAGGAGGCCATCACCCGCATCCACGCGGCCGGCCTCGACTCCTTCGCGGGCGCCGGCGCCGAGCTGCTGCCGGCGCGGCCGCGCAAGGTGATCGCCCCCCTGAAGGAGAGCGGCGAGCGCTGGCTGGAGATCATGGAGACCGCGCACAACCTGGGTGTGGAGTCCACCTCCACGATGCTCATGGGCACCGGCGAGACCAACGCCGAGCGCATCGAGCACCTGCGGATGATCCGCGACGTCCAGGACCGTACGGGCGGCTTCCGCGCCTTCATCCCGTACACGTACCAGCCCGAGAACAACCACCTGAAGGGCCGCACGCAGGCCACGCTCTTCGAGTACCTGCGGATCATCGCCGTCGCGCGGCTCTTCCTGGACAACGTCGCCCACATCCAGGGCTCCTGGCTCACGACCGGCAAGGAGGTCGGCCAGCTGTCGCTGCACTACGGCGCCGACGACCTCGGTTCGGTGATGCTGGAGGAGAACGTCGTCTCCTCGGCCGGCGCCAAGCACCGCTCCAACCGCATGGAGCTGATCCACCTGATCCGCGCCGCGGGCCGGGTGCCCGCCCAGCGCGCCACCACCTACGAGCACCTGGTGGTCCACGACGACCCGGCGAACGACCCGGTCGACGACCACGTCGTCTCCCACCTGTCGTCGACCGCCATCGAGGGCGGCACGGCGCACCCCGAGCTCAAGCTCATCAGCACCTCCTGACCGGCGTCCGCGGTCCGCGATGCTGACGATCCACGCGGGCGCGGACGGCGCGGCCCTGATGGTCGACGGCGGCACCATCGCCGCCGCCGGCCCGGTCGACCAGCTGCGCGCGAGCCGTCCCGGCGCCCGGGTCAGGTCCTGGCCCGGCACGCTGCGGCCCGGGCTGACCCACCAGGGCGAACTCCCCGCGGCACCCAGTCCGCGCGAGCGGGTGCACGCCCTGCTGAGCCGCGGCGTCACGGCCGTGGCGGCCGTGCCCGACGACCCCGCACTGCGGTCCGCGCTGGACCGCAGCGGGCTGCTGCCCGCGCGCCGGGCACCGGAGCCGGCCCCGGGGGCCCGGGCGGACTTCGCCGTCGTCGACGGGAGCGGTGCCTGCCTGGCCACGGTCGTCGGGGGACGGCTGCTGTACCGCAGGGCGTGAGCCGGTCACCCGGCCGCCGTGCACCGGTGGCCGGGTGACGGTCCGTCGCTTAGGTTCCGGTCATGCCGGACATATCCGTTCCCCGTGCCCTCCCCGGCCGCCTCGCGGCCGCGGTGGTCGCCGTGCTCAGCGCGATCGCCCTCGTGGCGCTCCCCGCGACCGCCATCGGCGAGGCGCTCTCCGCGGGGGCGTCGCTCTGCTTCGGCCGCGTGCCGACGATCACCGGCTCCGGCGGCATCCAGGGCACCCCCGGCGACGACGTCATCGTCGGCTCCGCCGGGCCCGACCGCATCGACGGCGGGGGCGGCGACGACCGCATCTGCTCCCTCGCCGGGAACGACCGGGTCAGCGGCGGTCCCGGGAACGACAGCATCGCCACCGGCGCCGGCGACGACCTGGCGGCCGGCGATCTCTTCATCGACCGCGGCGACGCCGTCGGCCAGGGCGACGACCTGCTGATCCTGGGGGAGGGCGACGACCGCGCCGCGGGCGACAACAGCGCCACCGCGGGCGACGCGTTCGGCGGCGGCGACGACCGCATGGACGGCGGTCCCGGCGACGACCTGATGACCGGCGACTCCGCCGCCGACAACGGCAACGCCTTCGGAGCGGGCGACGACGTCCTGAAGGGCGGGGCCGGCGCCGACCGCCTGGTGGGCGACAGCTTCGCCCTCCTCAACGCCGTCGGCAGCGGCGGCGACGACCTCCTCGACCTCGGCGCGGACGGCGGGTTCGCGGCCGTCGGCGACAACTACTCGGTCAGCCGGGGCCGCACCGCGGCGGGTTCCGGGGACGACCGGATCATCGGCGGCGCGGCCGACGAGACCCTGATCGGGGACAACTCCGGCGACCACGTCACCACGGCGGGCAACGACGTGATCACCGGGCACCGCGGCCGTGACACGCTCTTCGGGGACAACACCGACGTGGCCCGCGCGGTGAGCAACGGCACGGCCGGCGGCCGCGACCTGCTCGTGGCCGGTCCCGGTGACGACACCGTCCGCGCCGGCCCGGGCGACGACCGCATCGACGGCGGCGCGGACCGCGACCTGTGCGACGGCGAGGCCGGCGCCCACGACCGCGCCGAGCGCTGCGAGACCTCGCCCGGCATCCCGTGACCGCTCGCCCGGGCCCCTGCGCGGGACCCGGGACCGCCGGGTGAACAATGGGGGGCGTGACCCGAGCCTCCCTGGACAAGCAGCCGCACGAAGTCGCCGCGATGTTCGACGACGTCGCCGCCAACTACGACCTGACCAACGACGTGCTCTCGCTCGGGCAGGACCGGCGCTGGCGCAGGACCGTCGCGCAGGCCCTGGACGTGCGCCCCGGCGAGCGGGTGCTGGACCTCGGCGCCGGCACGGGCACCTCCTCGCTGCCCTTCGCGGAGGCCGGTGCGGACGTCGTGCCCTGCGACTTCTCGCTCGGCATGCTGCGCGAGGGCAAGCGCCGCCACCCCTCGCTGCCGCTCACCGCGGGCGACGCGACGCGACTGCCGTTCGCCGACGGGGTCTTCGACGCCGTCACCATCTCCTTCGCGCTGCGCAACGTCCACGACACCGACGCCGCGCTGCGCGAGATGCTGCGCGTCACCCGGCCCGGCGGGCGCGTGGTCATCTGCGAGTTCAGCCACCCCACCTGGGCGCCGTTCCGCACCGTCTACACCGAGTACCTGATGCGGGCGCTGCCGCCGGTGGCCCGCGCGGTCAGCAGCAACCCCGACGCGTACGTGTACCTCGCCGAGTCGATCCGCTCCTGGCCCGACCAGCCCGCGCTGGCCGCACGGCTGCAGAAGGCCGGCTGGCAGCGGGTCGCGTGGCGCAACCTGTCCGCCGGGATCGTCGCACTGCACCGGGCGGTGCGCTGAGCCGGGGCACCGCCTCATAGACTCTCCACGCCCCTTCCCCACACCGACGGGAGACCCCGACCGTGACTGACACGACCGTCGCCTCCGAGCGCAGTGCCGATGTGATCGTCGTCGGGGCCGGTCCCGCCGGTTCGACGACCGCGTACTACCTGGCGAAGTCCGGTCTGGACGTGCTGCTGCTGGAGAAGACCGCGTTCCCCCGCGAGAAGGTGTGCGGCGACGGTCTCACGCCGCGGGCGACCAAGCAGCTCGTCGCGATGGGCATCGACGTCTCCGAAGAGGCGGGCTGGCTGCGCAACAAGGGCCTGCGCATCATCGGCGGCGGCGTCCGCCTCCAGCTCGACTGGCCGGACCTGGCCTCCTTCCCCGACTACGGACTCGTCCGCAAGCGCGAGGACTTCGACGAAGTGCTGGCCCGCCAGGCCGAGAAGGCCGGCGCGCGGCTGTACGAGCGCTGCAACGTCTCCGGTCCGATCCGCGACGAGCGCACCGGGCGCATCATCGGTGTCGAGGCGAAGCTCGGCGAGGAGAAGACCCCGGTCACCTTCCACGCCCCGCTGGTCGTGGCCGCCGACGGCAACTCCACCCGGCTGTCGCTGGGGATGGGCCTGCACCGCCGCGAGGACCGTCCGATGGGCGTCGCGGTCCGCACGTACTTCACCTCGCCCCGCCACGACGACGACTACCTGGAGTCCTGGCTGGAGCTGTGGGACCGGCGCGTTCCCGGCGACCCCCGCATGCTGCCCGGCTACGGCTGGATCTTCGGCATGGGCGACGGGACGTCCAACGTCGGGCTCGGTGTGCTCAACACCTCCGCCTCCTTCAAGGAGCTGGACTGGCGCGAGATCCTCAAGGCCTGGTGCGCGTCCATGCCGGAGGACTGGGGCTACACCCCCGAGAACATGACCGGCCCCATCCGCGGCGCCGCGCTCCCCATGGCCTTCAACCGCCAGCCGCACTACACCCGCGGCCTGCTGCTGGTGGGCGACGCGGGCGGCCTGGTCAACCCGTTCAACGGCGAGGGCATCGCCTACGCGATGGAATCCGGCCGGATCGCCGCCGACGTCATCGTCCAGGCGCACGCCCGCGGTACCGCGGCGCAGCGGGAGCTGGCGCTGCACCACTACCCGCGCATCCTGAAGGACACCTACGGCGGCTACTACACGCTCGGCCGCGCCTTCGTGAAGCTGATCGGCAACCCGAAGGTCATGAAGCTGGCGTCGCAGCGCGGACTCAGCCACCCGGTGCTGATGCGCTTCACGCTCAAGCTGCTGGCGAACCTCACCGACCCGACCGGCGGCGACGCGATGGACCGCGTCATCAACGGCCTGTCGAAGGTGGCCCCGCGGTCGTGACACCGCCCCGCTGAACCCGGCGTGGCCGCCCTCCTCGGGGCGGCCACGCTTCTTTTTTTGCCGCTCCTCACTGCACTCCGGTGACGCACTCAACCTTCCCTTTCTTTACGTATGAAGGGTAGGATGCGTAAATATGGAGCAGGATTGGTACTCGGTGGAGCAGGTCGCCGAGCGGCTCGGACTGCATGTGCGGACCGTGCGCGGCTACATCCGCGACGGGCGGCTGAAGGCCGTGCGCATCGGCAAGCAGTACCGCGTCGCCGCCGCCGACCTCGACGCGCTCACCGGGCGGCCGGCCCCCGCACCGCCTCCCCGGCGGGCCGAGGTCTCCGCCATCGTCGAACTCGAGGGCATCGGGGCGGCGGCCGCCGACCGCCTGACCACCCTGCTCTCCGCCGGGGCCCGGATGCCGCGCGACGACGCGGAGCCGTTGCGCATCCAGACGGTGCACGACGGGCCGCGGGCCCGGCTCAAGGTGGTCGTCCTGGGCGGGCTCGCCCCCACGGCGGACGTCCTCGCCACCATCGACGGCATTCTCGGAGCGGAGAACGGCATGTTCCAAGGCGATCCCGAAGGCGGGTCCAGTGACTGACGTGGTGACCGAACGCGCCGGGGTGCCCGTGCTGGTCGTGGGCGAGGAGGGTCCCGGCATCGCCGGCCCGCAGGACGCGCTCGACCTGATCGGCGCCGCCTTCTCCCGCGCGGAGGTGGTGGCCGTGCCCGCCTCCCGGTTCGACGAGCGCTTCTTCGCGCTGCGGACCGGGGTGGCCGGCGAGATCCTGCAGAAGTTCGTCAACTACCGGCTGCGGCTGGTCGTCGTCGGCGACATCTCCGCCCGCACCGGGGCCAGTACGGCGTTGCGCGACCTGGTGCGCGAGTCCAACCGGGGCAGCCAGGTGTGGTTCGTGTCCGATCTGGCGGAACTCGACGCCCGATTGGCGGGCTGACAGGGGAGTCTGACATCGATGTCACGTGTGGCGAGGGGGTGTTGGGGCTATAAGCCCGAAATGCGTGATTCGTGACGGTGTGCCCATACTTTTGCTCACCCCACCGGGGACACCGTCAACGGGAGGAAGGCGCACCATGAACCTCTTCACGAAGTCCCTTGCCACCGCCGCCGTCACTGTTCTGCTTGCGGGCGGCGGAATGACCGGTACCACCGCCGCCTCCGCCGCCCCGTCGGGGCACGGCAAGAGGCTCCACTGCACCTGGCACAAGGGTTACTGGACGTTCCGCCACACGTCGGGCCGCGGCGACCACGACGACCACGGCGGCCGGGGCGACCGCGACCGCCGCGGCGGGCACGCCGGTTCGTCCCACGGCTCCCTGCGCTGGGAGCGGGTCTGGCACCCGGCCCACAAGGTCTGCGTGCGCCGCTGACCGCCGTTCACGCCCCCGTAACCGCCTCTTCCCGAGCCCGGCCCCCCGCCACTGCGGCGGGGCCGGGCTCGGCCTCGTACGGGCGCGTGAGCGGCTTCACGAGCGCGGGCGTCGCGCGGTACGGCACCGCGGACCTGCCGGCCCGTGGGGACGGGGTCGCGGGATCAGGCCACGCGGACGGCGGAGGTGGGCATGTAATAGGCCATCTGCTGGATGACGACACCCTTGCTCGGGTTGGCCGCGTCCAGGTACTGGCCGTCGCCGACGTAGACGGCGACGTGGTAGGCGGAGCCGACGCCGCCCCAGAACAGCAGGTCGCCCGGCTGGACCTCGCTCACGGGGACCGGGGTGCCGACGGTCGACTGGGCCTGGGAGGTGCGCGGCAGCTCGACGCCGATGGTCCGGAAGGCGGCCTGGGTGAGGCCGGAGCAGTCGTACGCGCTGGGGCCCGTGGCGCCGTACACGTACGCCTTGCCGACCTGGGCCTTCAGGAAGCCGATCACAGAGGCGACGCTGCCGCTCGCGGCCGAGGCCGGTACCGACTGCGCCGAGGACGCGGAGGCGGACGTGGCCAGCGCGGTGCGCCCGGCCGAGCGGGACGCCGTGGCGGACTCCCGGGCCTCGGCGGCCTTGGCGGTGGCGGCCCTGCGGGCGTCGGCGGCGGCCTTCTTCTTGGCGGCGGCCTTCATCGCCTGGTGGCGGGCCTCGTCGCGGGCCGCGTCCAGTTGCTGCTCGACGACGGTCTCGTCGAGGGCGGCGGCGGCCTGCGCGGCGGCCGCCTCGGTGGAGAGGGCGGGGATGACCGGGATGCTTCCGGTGGTCGCCGGGTCGGCGGCCGTCGGTTCGGCGTTGGCCGGGGCGGACATCCCGGTGAGGGCGAGCGTTCCGATGACGCCGCCGGCGACTCCAGCGCGGCGCACCCAGTTGGTGCTCTGCGTGGCGCGTCGCCGGCGGCGTATATGCGAGATCTGAAGGGGCATGCGCTCTTGGGTATCAGGCGGAATCGGTTCCGTTCAACAAAAGTGTGATGCGCCACAGTTGGCGCCACCCCAGTGCTATTGTCCCTTTTTTGATCTTCCTTTTTCTGGACGAATCGGATATCCAAGTCCATTTCCTCGTGCGTGCGTTCACGTGGCTCCGGCGGCCGTCAGCACGGACTTTCCCGGCTCACCCGGACGGGCGGCGGTGCGCTATCACGAGGTCCGGGGGAGCTCCAATTTGCTTTGAGTCGCGATGGCCTGATAGTGGGCCACCCCCTCTGGCCAGCGATAACGCGAGCAAATATGACTTCTGGTGATCATTAGAGATACCTGCGTGAGAAGATCACGCCTCATCCGGAACGGTCGCCCTCGGCCGGGTGGTGTAGATCACAAAGTCCAGTGGGAACCCCGTGTCGCAGATCACAGACCAGGAGGCATAAGATGCGGGCAGTTCGGGCTTGTGAACTGCCTCACATAGAGAGGATCTAGGTGGCGTGGCGCATATGCCCGGGCACGGTCCGTCATCAGTCACCGTCGACTGGAAGGAGCGGGGACGTGAATGCCTACGCGCCCATCCTCGTGCTGGGCGGCCTCGCGGCCGGCTTCGCGATCTTCTCCGTGGTCATGGCCTCAATTATCGGCCCAAAACGGTACAACAGGGCTAAATTGGAGGCGTATGAGTGCGGCATTGAGCCGACTCCGCATCCGGCCGGTGGTGGCCGTTTCCCGATCAAGTACTACCTGACGGCGATGCTCTTCATCGTCTTCGACATCGAGATCGTCTTCCTCTACCCCTGGGCCGTCTCGTTCGACTCCCTGGGGATCTTCGGGCTCGTCGAGATGCTCCTCTTCGTGCTCACCGTCTTCGTCGCGTACGCCTATGTCTGGCGCCGCGGCGGTCTGGAATGGGACTAGGGGCGGAGAAAAGCCATGGGTATTGAAGAGAAGCTGCCGAGCGGATTCCTGCTGACGTCGGTCGAGACCGCCGCGGGCTGGGTGCGGAAGGCGTCGGTCTTCCCGGCCACCTTCGGCCTGGCCTGCTGCGCCATCGAGATGATGACCACCGGTGCCGGGCGGTACGACCTGGCCCGATTCGGGATGGAGGTCTTCCGCGGCTCCCCGCGGCAGGCGGACCTGATGATCGTGGCCGGCCGGGTGAGCCAGAAGATGGCGCCCGTCCTGCGCCAGGTCTACGACCAGATGCCCAACCCCAAGTGGGTCATCTCCATGGGCGTCTGCGCATCCAGCGGCGGAATGTTCAACAACTACGCAATTGTGCAGGGTGTTGACCATGTGGTGCCTGTTGACATTTATCTGCCTGGATGTCCGCCCCGTCCCGAAATGCTGATGGACGCCATTCTCAAGCTCCATCACAAGATCCAGCACAGCAAGCTCGGCGTGAACCAGGAACAGGCCGCGCGCGAGGCCGAGGAGGCGGCGCTGAAGGCGCTGCCGACGATTGAGATGAAGGGGCTTCTCCGGTGAGCGACGCACGCGAGGCCGCCGGGCCGCAGGCGGCGACGATGCCCGCACTTCTGCGCCGAGCGGGCGGAGAAGCGATCCGAGGGGGTGCGCGATGACGGATTCCCCGGACACCCCGAACCCGGACAAGGACGTGCAGGCGAGCGGTCTGCCCGGTCAGCGCGGGGACCACGGCGAGGCGATCCGCGTCCAGCACGGCATGTTCGGCGCCAACAACGGCGGCGACACCTCCGGGTACGGCCGGCTGGTGCGCACCGTGCGCCTGCCGGGAGCCTCCAACCGGCCCTACGGCGGCTGGTTCGACGAGGTCGCCGACGAGCTGGAGGGCGCCCTGGAGGAGCAGGGCCTCGTCCCGGCCAACGCGATCGAGAAGGTCGTCGTCGACCGCGGCGAGATCACCTTCCATGTCGCGCGCGAGCACCTGGTCCGCACGGCCCGGACGCTGCGCGACGACCCCGCGCTGCGCTTCGAGCTCTGCACCGGGGTGAGCGGCGTGCACTTCCCCGAGGACAAGGGCCGCGAGCTGCACGCCGTCTACCACCTGCGCTCGATCACCCACAACCGGCTGATCCGGCTGGAGGTGAGCGTCTCCGACGCCGACCGGCACGTGCCGTCGCTGGTCGAGGTCTACCCGACCAACGACTGGCACGAGCGCGAGACGTACGACTTCTTCGGCATCGTCTTCGACGGCCACCCCGCCCTGATGCGGATCATGATGCCGGACGACTGGCAGGGCCATCCGCAGCGCAAGGACTACCCCCTCGGCGGCATTCCCGTCGAGTACAAGGGCGCCCAGATCCCGGCTCCGGACCAGCGGAGGTCGTACTCGTGAGCACGCACGGCACATCGCACGCCGCACCCCGGCAGGCCGCGGAGCGGGACACCACCGAGGGCCGGGTCTTCACGGTCACCGGCGGCGACTGGGACGAACTGTCCGAGACCGTCGGCAAGGCCGACGACGAGCGCATCGTCGTCAACATGGGTCCGCAGCACCCGTCCACCCACGGAGTGCTCCGGCTGATCCTGGAGATCGACGGCGAGACGGTCACCGAGGCCCGCTGCGGCATCGGCTACCTGCACACCGGCATCGAGAAGAACATGGAGTTCCGGACCTGGACCCAGGGGTCCACGTTCGTGACGCGCATGGACTACCTGACGCCGTTCTTCAACGAGACGGCGTACTGCCTGGCGGTGGAGAAGCTGCTCGGCGTCACCGAGGAGGTCCCCGACCGGGCCTCCGTCATCCGCGTGATGCTGATGGAGCTGAACCGCATCTCCTCGCACCTGGTGGCCATCGCCACCGGCGGCATGGAGCTCGGCGCCACCACGATCATGATCTACGGGTTCCGCGACCGCGAGATGATCCTGGACATCTACGAGCTGATCACCGGCCTGCGGATGAACCACGCGTACATCCGCCCCGGCGGCCTCGCCCAGGACCTGCCGCCCGGCGCCGTGGACCAGATCCGCGAGTTCGTGAAGAAGTTCCGCAAGAACCTCCCCGAGTACGACAAGCTCGCCACCGGCAACCCGATCTTCAAGGCCCGTATGCAGGACGTGGGCTACCTCGACCTGGCCGGCTGCATGGCGCTCGGCGCCACCGGCCCGATCCTGCGCTCCACGGGGCTGCCGCACGACCTGCGCAAGTCGCAGCCGTACTGCGGTTACGAGAACTACGAGTTCGAGGTCCCGACCGTCGACACGTGCGACTCCTACGGCCGCTTCCTCATCCGCCTGGACGAGATGCGCGAGTCGCTGAAGATCGTCGAGCAGTGCCTGGACCGGCTGCAGCCCGGCCCGGTCATGGTCGCCGACAAGAAGATCGCCTGGCCCGCGCAGCTGGCGCTCGGCCCGGACGGGCTCGGCAACTCGCTGGACCACATCAAGAAGATCATGGGCACCTCCATGGAGGCCCTGATCCACCACTTCAAGCTGGTGACCGAGGGCTTCCGGGTGCCGCCCGGCCAGGCGTACGTCGCCGTCGAGTCGTCCAAGGGCGAACTCGGGGTCCACGTGGTCAGCGACGGGGGCACCCGCCCCTTCCGCGTCCACTTCCGGGACCCGTCCTTCACCAATCTGCAGACCATGGCGGCGATGTGCGAGGGCGGCCAGGTCGCCGACGTCATCGTCGCGGTGGCGTCCATCGACCCCGTGATGGGAGGCGTCGACCGGTGACTGAGGTATCACTCGGCATCCCCGCGATGCCCGCGCCGGACTACCCGGCCGACGTACGGCAGCGCCTGGAGACGGACGCGCGCGAGATCATCGCGCGCTACCCCAGCAGCCGCAGCGCCCTGCTTCCGCTGCTGCACCTCGTGCAGGCGGAGGAGAGCCATGTCTCCCGTACCGGGGTCCGCTTCTGCGCCGAGATGCTCGGGCTGACCACGGCCGAGGTGACGGCGGTGTCGACCTTCTACACCATGTACCGCCGGGCGCCGTCCGGCGAGTACCAGGTCGGGGTCTGCACCAACACCCTGTGCGCGGTGCTCGGCGGGGACGCGATCTTCGAGGAGCTCAAGGAGCACCTCGGCGTCGAGAACGGCGGGACCACCGAGGACGGCAAGGTCACGCTGGAGCACATCGAGTGCAACGCGGCCTGCGACTTCGCCCCCGTGGTGATGGTCAACTGGGAGTTCTTCGACAACCAGGACCCGCAGTCGGCCAAGCGGCTCGTCGACGACCTGAGGGCCGGCCGGACCGTCGAGCCCACCCGGGGCGCTCCGTTGTGCACGTACAAGGAGACGTCCCGGATCCTCGCCGGGTTCCCCGACGAGCGCCCCGGCGCCGTCGAGGCGAGCGGCGGCGCCGGCCCGGCCTCGCTGGCCGGGCTGCGGCTCTCCCGCGGCGAGGCCCTGCCGGGGGCCGGCGGTGGCGTGCCGCGGCAGACCTCCGCCCCGCCGCGCGACGAGGTGCCGCCGGCGCACACCGGCTCCCACGACGCCCCGCAGGAGTCCGCGGTCTCCGACCCGGACCACCCCGCCGGGCCCGTCACCGAGCAGCGCACGAACGAAGGCGAGGGGGAGCAGTGACGATGGTTGACTCGGCGGAGAAGGTGCTCGCACCCGTTCTGTCGGCCTTCTGGGACGACCCGCAGTCCTGGACACTCGGCACGTACCGCCGGCACGAGGGCTACGAGGGCCTGCGCAAGGCGCTCGCCATGCCCCCGGACGACGTGATCGCCTTCGTCAAGGACGCGGGTCTGCGCGGCCGCGGCGGCGCCGGCTTCCCCACCGGGATGAAGTGGCAGTTCATCCCGCAGGGCGACGGCAAGCCCCACTACCTCGTCGTCAACGCCGACGAGTCGGAGCCGGGCACCTGCAAGGACATCCCGCTGCTCTTCGCCAACCCGCACTCGCTGATCGAGGGCATGGTGATCGCCTGCCACGCGATCCGCTCGAACCACGCCTTCATCTACCTGCGCGGCGAGGTCGTCCCCGTGCTGCGGCGGCTGCACCACGCGGTCGCCGAGGCGTACGAGGCGGGCTACCTCGGCAAGAACATCCTCGGCAGCGGCTTCGACCTGGAGCTGACCGTGCACGCCGGAGCCGGCGCGTACATCTGCGGCGAGGAGACGGCGCTGCTGGACTCGCTGGAGGGCCGGCGCGGCCAGCCCCGGCTGCGGCCGCCCTTCCCGGCGGTCGAGGGCCTGTACGCCTGCCCGACGGTGGTCAACAACGTGGAGTCCATCGCCTCGGTGCCGGCGATCCTGCACAAGGGCAAGGAGTGGTTCCGCTCCATGGGCAGCGAGAAGTCCCCGGGCTTCACGCTGTACTCGCTCAGCGGCCACGTCGCCAACCCCGGCCAGTACGAGGCCCCGCTCGGGGTGACGCTGCGCCAGCTGCTCAGCCTCAGCGGCGGCATGCGGCCGGGCCACAAGCTCAAGTTCTGGACGCCGGGCGGCTCCTCCACCCCGATGTTCACCGACGAGCACCTCGACGTCCCGCTGGACTACGAGGGCGTCGGCGCCGCCGGATCGATGCTCGGCACCAAGGCGCTGCAGTGCTTCGACGAGACGACCTGCGTGGTGCGGGCCGTCACCCGCTGGACCGAGTTCTACGCCCACGAGTCCTGCGGCAAGTGCACCCCGTGCCGCGAAGGCACGTACTGGCTCGTCCAGTTGCTCCGGGACATCGAGGCGGGCAAGGGCTCGTTGGCCGATCTCGACAAGCTCGCCGACATCGCCGACAACATCAACGGCAAGTCCTTCTGCGCCCTCGGGGACGGAGCGGCCAGCCCGATCTTCTCCTCCCTCAAGTACTTCCGCGACGAGTACGTGGAGCACCTGGAAGGCCGCGGCTGCCCCTTCGACCCGTCCAGGTCCACGGTCTGGGCCGACAAGTCTCACCTGGAGGTGAACGCGTGACCGTCACCACGAACGCCGCTTCCGGAGAGGCAGCGGTGCCGCCCGAGGACCTGGTGTCCGTCACCATCGACGGCGTCGAACTGTCCGTGCCCAAGGGCACGCTGGTGATCCGGGCCGCCGAACTCATCGGGATCGAGATCCCGCGCTTCTGCGACCACCCGCTCCTGGACCCGGTCGGCGCCTGCCGTCAGTGCATCGTCGAGGTCGAGGGCCAGCGCAAGCCCATGGCGTCCTGCACGATCACCTGCACCGACGGAATGGTCGTGCGGACCCAGCTCACCTCCGGTGTCGCGGAGAAGGCCCAGCGCGGGGTGATGGAGCTGCTGCTCATCAACCACCCGCTGGACTGCCCCGTCTGCGACAAGGGCGGCGAGTGCCCGCTGCAGAACCAGGCGATGTCCGCCGGCCAGGCCGACACCCGCTTCGAGGGACGCAAGCGGACCTACGCCAAGCCCATGCCGATCTCCACCCAGATCCTGCTGGACCGCGAGCGGTGCGTGCTGTGCGCGCGCTGCACCCGCTTCTCCGAGCAGGTCGCGGGCGACCCGATGATCGAACTGCTGGAGCGCGGCGCGCTGGAGCAGGTCGGCACGGGGGAGGGCGACCCCTTCCAGTCGTACTTCTCCGGCAACACCATCCAGATCTGCCCGGTCGGCGCGCTGACCTCGGCGGCCTACCGCTTCCGCTCCCGCCCCTTCGACCTGGTCTCCTCGCCGAGCGTGTGCGAGCACTGCGCCGGGGGCTGCGCCACCCGCACCGACCACCGGCGCGGCAAGGTCATGCGGCGGCTCGCGCAGGACGACCCCGAGGTCAACGAGGAGTGGATCTGCGACAAGGGCCGCTTCGGCTTCCGCTACGCGCAGCGCCCCGAGCGGCTGACCACGCCGCTGGTGCGCAACGCCGACAGCGGTGAACTGGAGCCGGCGAGCTGGCCCGAGGCGCTGGAGGCGGCGGCCCGCGGGCTCGCCGCGGCCGGCGGCCGCACCGGCGTCCTGCCCGGCGGCCGGCTCACCGTCGAGGACGCGTACGCGTACGCCAAGTTCGCCCGCGTCGCCCTGGACACCAACGACGTCGACTTCCGGGCCCGCGCGCACTCCGCCGAGGAGGCCGACTTCCTGGCCGCCGCCGTGGCGGGCCGCGGACGGGACCTGTCGGGCGACGGCGTCACCTACCGCCTGCTGGAGAGCGCCCCCGCGGTGCTGCTGGCCGGGCTGGAGGCCGAGGAGGAGGCGCCCGGCGTCTTCCTGCGGCTGCGCAAGGCCTGGCGCAAGCACGGGCAGAAGACCTTCGCGCTCGCGTCCTTCGCCACCCGCGGACTGGGCAAGGCCGGCGGCACCCTGCTGCCCGCCGCGCCCGGCACTGAGACCGAGTGGCTGGACGCGCTCGCCGGCGGCGTCGGCCTGGACGCCAACGGCCGCGCGGCGCACGAGGCACTGCGCGCCGAGGGCGCGGTCGTCCTGGTCGGCGAGCGGCTGGCGGCCGTGCCCGGCGCGCTGACCGCGGTGCTCCGGCTGGCCGAGGCCACCGGCGCCCGCCTGGCGTGGATCCCGCGCCGGGCCGGTGAGCGCGGCGCGGTCGAGGCCGGCGCCCTGCCGGGACTGCTGCCCGGCGGCCGCCCGGTCGCCGACCCGCGCGCCCGCGACGAGGTCGCCGCGGTCTGGGGCGTGGCCACGCTCCCGTCCCGCTTCGGCCGCGACACCACCGCGATCCTGGAGGCGGCGGCGGCCGGCGAACTCGGCGCGCTGCTCGTGGGCGGCGTGGAGGTCGCCGACCTGCCCGACCCGGCCATGGCCCGCGCGGCCCTGGACGCGGTCGGCTTCGTGGTCAGCCTGGAGCAGCGGCCGAGCGAGGTCACCGGGCGGGCGGACGTCGTCCTGCCGGTGGCCGCGGTCGCCGAGAAGGCCGGCACCTTCCTCAACTGGGAAGGCCGGGCACGCCCGTTCGAGACCGCGATCAAGCCCGCCCAGCAGGTCCAGCGCCACCAGTTCCCGGACGCGCGGGTGCTGACGATGCTGGCCGACGCGCTCGACGTCCCCCTCGGCCTCGCCGATGTGAAGGCGGCGCGCGCGGAACTCACCCGGCTCGCCCCGGTGGACGGCCCGCGGGCCGCCGCGCCGCGCGAGACCGGCCGCCCGATCCCCAAGCCGGGCGTCGGCGAGGCCGTCCTCGCCGGCCACCGGCTGCTGCTCGACCAGGGCCTGCTCCAGCAGGGCGACGACGCCCTCGCCGGCACCCGCCACCCGGCGGTCGCCCGCCTGTCGGCGGCCACGGCGGAGGAGATCGGCCTCACCGACGGCTCCGAGGCCGAGATCTCCGGCCCCGCGGGCGCCGTACGGCTTCCGCTCCAGGTGACCGAGATGCCCGACCGCGTCGTGTGGCTGCCGCTGAACTCCGTGGGCGGCGGTCTCGCCTCGGACACCGGCGCCCTGCCCGGCCAGGTCGTCACGGTGGCCGCGCCCACGAAGGAGGTGGCCCAGTGACGATCCTGTCCGTCGAGGACCTGTCCATGTTCGGGCGGGACCCGTGGTGGCTGATCGCGATCAAGGCGGTCTTCTGCTTCGCGTTCCTGATGCTGACCGTGCTGTTCTCCATCGTGTGGGAGCGCAAGGTCGTCGCCTGGATGCAGCTGCGCATCGGCCCCAACCGGCACGGCCCCTGGGGCATGCTCCAGTCGCTCGCCGACGGCGTGAAGCTGATGCTCAAGGAAGACCTGATCGTCAAGAAGGCCGACGCGGTCGTCTACGTGCTGGCCCCGATCGTCGCGGCCATCCCGGCCTTCATGGCGATCGCGGTGATCCCCTTCGGGCCTGCCGACAACGAGGTCTCGATCTTCGGCACCCGCACGCCGATGCAGCTCACCGACCTGCCGATCGGCATCCTGTTCATCCTGGCCACCGCGTCCGTCGGCATCTACGGCATCGTGCTGGCCGGCTGGTCGTCCGGCTCGACGTACCCGCTGCTCGGCGGCTTGCGCTCCTGCGCGCAGATGATCTCGTACGAGATCGCGATGGGCGTCGCCTTCGCCTCGGTGTTCCTCTACTCCGGCTCGATGTCGACCTCGCAGATCGTCGCCCAGCAGCACGACCGCTGGTACATCGTGCTGCTGCCGGTCTCCTTCATCATCTACATCGGCACGATGATCGGTGAGACCAACCGCGCCCCCTTCGACATGCCCGAGTCCGAGGGCGACCTGGTCGGCGGCTTCAACACCGAGTACTCCTCGATCAAGTTCGCGCTCTTCATGCTCGCCGAGTACGTGAACATGGTGACCGTCTCGGCGGTCGCGACCACGCTCTTCCTGGGCGGCTGGCGGGCCCCGTGGCCGATCAGCACCTTCTGGGAGGGCGCCAACCACGGCTGGTGGCCGCTGCTGTGGTTCGTGGTCAAGGTCCAGCTGCTGCTCTTCCTCTTCATCTGGCTGCGCGGCACGCTGCCCCGCGTGCGCTACGACCAGCTGATGAAGCTGGGCTGGAAGGTGCTCATCCCGGTCTCCGTGGTGTGGCTGATGCTCGTCGCCACCGTCCGGGCACTGCGCAACGCGAACTACGACTTCCAGTCGATCGTGCTCTACGTCGGCGGAGCCGTCGTCCTGCTGCTCCTGGTCTCCCTCGCCTTCGACGTCCTGCGGGACCGCGGCGAGAAGGACAAGGAGGCGGCCGCCGCGGCGGGGCCGCCCGAGCAGTTCGACCCCATGGCGAGCGGGTACCCCGTGCCGCCGCTGCCCGGCCAGGAGCTGCCGCCCGTCCCGCGGCGGCCGTCCCGTGCGGAGCGTCAACTCGTAGGCAAGGAGGCCGACGATGCCTGAGTTCCTGGGCCCGGTCGCGGGCTTCGGCGTGACCTTCAAGGCCATGTTCAAGAAGCGGCTGACCGAGCAGTACCCCGAGGAGAAGAAGCCGACCGCGCCGCGGTTCCACGGCCGCCACCAGCTCAACCGGCACCCGGACGGGCTGGAGAAGTGCGTCGGCTGCGAACTGTGCGCCTGGGCCTGTCCGGCCGACGCGATCTACGTGGAGGGCGCGGACAACACCGACGAGGAACGCTACTCGCCGGGCGAGCGCTACGGCCGCGTCTACCAGATCAACTACGCCCGCTGCATCCTGTGCGGGCTGTGCATCGAAGCCTGCCCGACGCGGGCGCTGACGATGACCAACGAGTACGAACTCGCCGACAGCAGCCGCGAGTCGCTCATCTTCACCAAGGAGCAGCTGCTCGCGGGCCTGGAGGAGGGCATGGTCGAGGCACCGCACTCGATCTTCCCCGGCACGGACGAGGGCGACTACTACCGCGGCGTGGTCACGCACGCGGCCCCCGGCACCGTCCGGCAGGTCGCGGTCTCCAAGGGCGAGAAGCCCGACGAGACGGTCCAGGGCGAGCCGGCCGTGGATGTTCCCGCGACGGGCGGCACCACTCCCGCCGGAACCGGAGGCGAGGCATGAACGGGCTGAGCACGCTGACCACCGCGGCGGCGTACACCACCTCCACCGGGGAGGCGGTCCAGTTCTGGGTGCTGGGCACCGTCGCGGTGCTCGGCGCACTGGCGACCGTGCTGATGAAGAAGGCCGTGCACAGCGCACTGTCGCTCGCCGGGACGATGATCGTCCTGGCGGTCTTCTATCTGGCCCAGGGCGCCTACTTCCTCGGCGTCGTCCAGATCGTCGTCTACACCGGCGCGATCATGATGCTCTTCCTCTTCGTCGTCATGCTGGTCGGCATCACCGCCGCCGACTCGCTCAAGGAGACGCTGAAGGGGCAGCGCTGGCTCGCCGCCGCGGCCGGCATCGGCTTCGGCGTCCTGCTGATCGCGGGCATCGCGAGCGCCTCGCTCAAGCAGTTCACCGGGCTCGGCCAGGCCAACGCCGGCGGCAACGTCGAGGGACTGGCCTCCCTGATCTTCACCAAGTACGTGTGGGCCTTCGAGATCACCGGCGCGCTGCTGATCACCGCGGCCGTCGGCGCGATGGTTCTCACCCACCGCGAGCGCACCGAGGCCCGCGCCACCCAGCGCGAACTGGCCGAGCAGCGGGTGCGCGAGGGCAAGCAGCTCCCCCCGCTCCCCGCGCCGGGCGTCTACGCCCGCAACAACGCGGTCGACGTCCCCGGCCTGCTGCCGGACGGCACGGTCTCGGAGCTCAGCGTCAGCCCGACGCTGCGCGCCCGCGGCCAGTACCGCGACATCTCCGCCGAGTCGGTCGCCAAGGTCGCCGAGCTGGAGCAGCGCACTGAGGAGGCGTCGAAGTGAACCCGGTCAACTACCTGTACCTGGCGGCGCTGCTGTTCACCATCGGCGCGGCCGGGGTGCTGATCCGGCGCAACGCGATCATCGTCTTCATGTGCATCGAGCTGATGCTGAACGCCTCCAACCTGGCGTTTGTCACCTTCTCCCGCATGCACGGCAACCTCGACGGCCAGATCATCGCCTTCTTCACGATGGTCGTCGCCGCCGCGGAGGTGGTCGTGGGACTCGCGATCATCGTGACGATCTTCCGCTCCCGCCACTCGGCCTCGGTCGACGACGCCAGCCTGATGAAGCTCTAAGGGGTAGCGACAGTGGACTACTTGATCGGATGGCTCGTCCTCCTGCCGCTGCTGGGCGCCGGTGTGCTGCTCACCGCCGGCCGGAGGCTGGACCGTACGGGCCACTGGATCGGCACCGTGCTCGCGGCCGGCTCCTTCGCCGTCGCGGCGGTGCTCTTCTTCGACATGCTCGGTCGCAGCGGCGAGCAGCGCGCGCTGCACTCGACCGCCTTCACCTGGATCTCGGTCGGCGGCTTCCACGCCGACGTCGCCTTCCAGCTCGACCAGCTGTCGATGACCTTCGCGCTGCTGATCACCGGTGTGGGCACGCTGATCCACATCTACTCGATCGGCTACATGGAGCACGACGAGCGGCGCCGCCGCTTCTTCGGCTACCTCAACCTCTTCCTCGCGGCGATGCTCCTGCTGGTCCTCGCCGACAACTACCTGCTGCTGTACGTCGGCTGGGAGGGCGTGGGCCTGGCCTCGTACCTGCTGATCGGCTTCTGGCAGCACAAGCCCAGCGCGGCGACGGCGGCCAAGAAGGCGTTCATCGTCAACCGCGTCGGTGACGTCGGCCTGTCCATCGCGATCATGCTGATGTTCACCACCTTCGGCACCTTCTCCTTCGAGCCGCTCTTCGGCCAGGTGGACAAGGCGGGCGAGGGCATCCTCACCGGCATCGGCCTGATGCTGCTGCTCGCCGCCTGCGGCAAGTCGGCCCAGGTCCCGCTGCAGTCCTGGCTCGGCGACGCGATGGAGGGCCCGACCCCGGTCTCGGCCCTGATCCACGCGGCGACGATGGTGACCGCGGGCGTCTACCTGATCACCCGCTCCGGCGTGATCTTCGACGCCGCGCCCACCGCCCAGGTGGCCGTGGTCACGGTTGGCGCGGTCACGCTGCTCTTCGGTGCGATCGTCGGTTGCGCGAAGGACGACATCAAGAAGGCGCTGGCCGGCTCGACGATGTCGCAGATCGGCTACATGGTGCTGGCCGCGGGCCTCGGCCCGATCGGCTACGTCTTCGCGATCATGCACCTGGTCACCCACGGCTTCTTCAAGGCGGGGCTCTTCCTCGGCGCCGGATCGGTCATGCACGGCATGAACGACGAGGTGGACATGCGCAAGTACGGCGCCCTGCGCAAGTACATGCCGATCACCTTCGTCACCTTCGGCCTCGGCTACCTGGCCATCATCGGCTTCCCGGGGCTGTCCGGCTTCTTCTCCAAGGACAAGATCATCGAGGCCGCCTTCGCCAAGGGCGGCACCGAGGGCTGGATCCTCGGCGGCGCGGCCCTGCTGGGCGCGGCGATCACCGCGTTCTACATGACCCGCGTGATGCTGATGACCTTCTTCGGCGAGAAGCGCTGGCAGCCCGACGCGGACGGCCACGAGCCGCACCCGCACGAGTCGCCGAAGTCGATGACCATCCCCATGATTGTCCTGGCCTTCGGTTCGGTCTTCGCCGGCGGGCTGTTCAGCTGGAACGAGTCCTTCGTGAAGTGGCTGGAACCGGTCACCGGTCACGAGGAGGGCCACCCGCCGATCGGCGCGGGCGCGGTCACCGGCGCCACGATGGCGGTCATGGTGCTCGGCGTCGCCCTGGCCTGGGCCGTGTACGGGCGCCGCCCGGTCCCGGCCGTCGCCCCGCGCGGCAACCTGCTGACCCGCGCCGCCCGGCGCGACCTGCTCCAGGACGACTTCAACCACGTCGCCCTGGTCCTGCCCGGCGAGTACCTCACCCGCGGCCTGGTCTACGTGGACCACAAGGGTGTGGACGGCGTCGTGAACGGCACCGCGGCCGCCGTCGGCGGCCTCTCCGGCCGGATGCGGCGCATCCAGAACGGCTATGTGCGCAGCTACGCCGTGTCGATGCTGGCCGGCACCGCGGTGCTGGTGGCGGCGACGCTGCTGATGCGGGGGGTGGCGTGATGCGGCTCCACCGGCCCGGCACGGCAGCCGTACCCGTCCTCCCGGCCGCCCAGCGGCTCCCGCTCATGAGGGGTGTTGTCTGATGTCCTTCCCCCTGCTCACCGTGACCGCCGGGCTCCCGGCGCTCGGGGCGATCGCCACGGCCGCCGTCCCGGCGGCCCGGCGAGGGGCCGCGAAGTGGCTCGCGCTGGGCGTGTCCCTGGCCACGTTCGTGCTCGCCGCGCTCGTCGTCGTCCGTTTCGAGCCGGGCGGCGCGCGCTACCAGCTGACCGAGTCGCACCCCTGGATCGCCAGCTTCGGCGTCCGCTACGAACTGGGCGTCGACGGCATCGCGGTCGCGCTCATCGGGCTCACCGCGCTGCTCATCCCGTTCGTCATCGCGGCCGGCTGGCACGACGCCGACCCTCTGGAGGAGAAGAACCCCAACCGCCGCTGGCGGCCGACGCAAGGCTTCTTCGCGCTGATTCTGCTGGTCGAGGCGATGGTGATCATCTCCTTCGAGGCCACCGACGTCTTCCTCTTCTACATCTTCTTCGAGGCCATGCTCATCCCGATGTACTTCCTCATCGGCGGCTTCGGGGACCGTGCCCACGAGCACGGCGAGGAGGAGGCGGCCCGTCAGCGCTCGTACGCGGCCGTGAAGTTCCTGCTCTACAACCTGGTCGGCGGACTCATCATGCTCGCCGCCGTCATCGGCCTGTACGCGGTCACCGCCGACCAGCTCGGCCAGGGCACCTTCTCCCTCCAGGAGATCCTGAACGCGCGGGCGGCGGGCAAGCTGGACATGTCCGCGACCGCCGAACGCGCCCTGTTCCTCGGCTTCTTCTTCGCCTTCGCCGTCAAGGCCCCGCTGTGGCCGCTGCACACCTGGCTGCCCAACGCGATGGGGGAGTCCACCGCGCCGGTCGCCGTGCTCATCACCGCGGTCGTCGACAAGGTCGGCACCTTCGCGATGCTCCGCTTCTGCCTCCAGCTCTTCCCGGAGGCCAGCAGGTGGGCGACGCCGGTGATCCTCGTGCTGGCGGTGATCAGCATCATCTACGGTGCCCTGCTCGCCATCGGCCAGCGGGACATCAAGCGGCTGGTCGCCTACGCGTCGATCTCGCACTTCGGCTTCATCGTCCTCGGCATCTTCGCGATGACCACCCAGGGCCAGAGCGGGTCGACGCTCTACATGGTCAACCACGGCATCTCCACCGCCGCGCTGATGCTGGTCGCGGGCTTCCTCATCTCGCGCCGCGGCTCCCGGCTCATCTCCGCCTACGGCGGGGTGCAGAAGGTGGCCCCGGTCCTGGCCGGCACCTTCCTGATCGGCGGTCTGGCCACCCTCTCGCTGCCGGGGCTCGCGCCCTTCGTCAGTGAATTCCTCGTCCTGGTGGGCACGTTCAGCCGCTACCCGGCGCTCGGCATCATCGCCACCGTCGGCATCGTGCTGGCCGCGCTGTACGTCCTGGTGCTCTACCAGCGCACGATGACCGGCCCGGTGAAGGCCGAGGTCGAGGGCATGCCCGACCTCAAGGTCCGCGAGATCGCCGTCGTGGCCCCGCTGATCCTGTTGCTGATCTTCCTGGGCGTCTACCCCAAGCCGGTGACCGACATCGTCAACCCGGCGGTCCAGCAGACGCTGTCCGACGTGCACAAGACCGACCCCAAGCCGGCGCTGGAGGCCTCCAAGTGAGCAGCACAGTTGTTGTCCACAGCCTGTGGACAACGGCGGCCCCGCTCGCCGCCGACAAGATCACCGCGCCGAAGATCGAGTACGCCCAGCTGGCGCCGGTGCTGATCGTCTTCGGCGCCGCCGTGCTCGGCATCGTCATCGAGGCCTTCCTGCCCCGCCGGGCGCGCTACACCGCCCAGGTCGGGCTCGCCGTCATCGGCATGGCCGCCGCCTTCGCCGCGGTCGTGGCCCTCGCGGCGGGCGGCTACGCGACCACGAAGGCGCACATCGCCGCCATGGGCGCCGTCGCCGTCGACGGCCCCGCGCTCTTCCTCCAGGGCACCATCCTGCTCGTGGGCCTGGTCGGGGTGTTCACCTTCGCCGAGCGCCGCCTCGACCCCAAGGCGCACGGCCGGCACGTGGACTCCTTCGCCGCACAGGGCTCCGCCGTACCCGGCAGCGACCAGGAGAAGGACGCCGTCCGGGCGGGCTTCACCACCACCGAGGTCTTCCCGCTGCTGCTGTTCGCCGTCGGCGGCATGCTGGTCTTCCCGGCCGCCAACGACCTGCTGACGCTCTTCGTGGCGCTGGAGGTCTTCTCCCTGCCGCTGTACCTGCTCTGCGCCCTGGCGCGGCGCCGGCGCCTGATGTCGCAGGAGGCCGCGGTCAAGTACTTCCTGCTGGGCGCCTTCTCCTCCGCCTTCCTGCTGTTCGGCATCGCCCTGCTGTACGGCTACGCGGGCACCGTCTCGTACTCCGGCATCGCCTCCGTCGTGGACGGCACCGCCAAGCTCACCCCGGCGCTCGCCGGTTCCTCCGGCAACGACGCGCTGCTGCTGATCGGCTCCGCGCTCGTCGGCATGGGCCTGCTGTTCAAGGTCGGCGCCGTGCCCTTCCACATGTGGACGCCGGACGTCTACGAGGGCGCCCCGACCCCGGTCACCGGCTTCATGGCCGCGGCCACCAAGGTCGCCGCCTTCGGCGCGCTGCTGCGGCTGCTGTACGTCGTCCTGCCCGAACTGCGCTGGGACTGGCGGCCGGTGCTGTGGGGCGTCGCGATCCTCACCATGCTGGTCGGCGCGATCGTGGCCGTCACCCAGACGGACGTGAAGCGCCTGCTGGCGTACTCCTCCATCGCCCACGCCGGGTTCATCCTCGCCGGCGTCATCTCCACCTCGCAGGAGGGCGTCTCGTCGGTGCTCTTCTACCTGGCGGCCTACTCGTTCGTCACGCTGGGCGCCTTCGCGGTCGTCACGCTGGTGCGCGACGCGGGCGGCGAGGCGACGCACCTGTCGCGCTGGGCGGGCCTGGGGCGGCGCTCCCCGCTGGTCGCCGCGGTCTTCGCGGTCTTCCTGCTGGCCTTCGCCGGCATCCCGCTGACCTCCGGGTTCGCGGGGAAGTTCGCGGTCTTCAAGGCCGCCGCGCAGGGCGGCGCGGTGCCCCTGGTGATCGTGGGTGTCCTGTCGTCGGCGATCGCGGCCTTCTTCTACATCCGCGTCATCGTGCTGATGTTCTTCAGCGAGCCCAAGGCGGACGGCCCCTCGGTCGCGGTGCCGTCGCCGCTCACGTCGACCGCGATCGCCATCGGCGTCGCCGTCACGGTGGTCCTGGGTGTGGCACCCCAGTACTTCCTGGATCTGGCCAACCAGGCGGGCACGTTCATCCGCTGACCCCCGTACGGTCCCGTACCGTCCCGAAGCGCCCCGGAGCCCCGCAGGCTCCGGGGCGCTTCGGCGTCCGCGGGGCCCCGGGCACCGCCGGGAGCGCGGCGGGCCTCCGCGCGCCCCTCCGGGCCGGTCCGCGCGGCACCCCTGTGACCTGCGGCGGAGCGGCGCCGAGCGGACGGCCGGGCGTTGCCTAAAGAGTTCGCAATGTCCGGAAAAGTCTTGCCGACGCGGTCAATTCGGGCTTAGCTTCCTTTCAGGTCACGGTCGGGGTGGGCCGATGAAACCGTGATCATTGGGGGGATTACGTGGTGAGGTCCGCGTTCGCGATCGATCCTGCCGTGCCCGGATTGATCGTGAAAATCGGCAACTATCCGCTGCACCACGGCGGGGTGGGAGCGATCCGGAGTCTGGGGAGGCTCGGCGTCCCCATGTACGCCATCACCGAGGACCGGCGGACTCCTGCCGCCGCCTCGCGGTACCTGCGCGACCGGTTCGTCTGGCCGACCACCGGACTGGAGCCCGCGGAACGGCTGGTGGAGGGGTTGCGCCGCATCGGCCGCCGGATCGGGCGCCCGACGGTGCTCTTACCGACCGACGAGGAGGCGGCCGTGCTCATCGCCGAGCACGCCGACGAACTCGCCGAGTTCTTCTTGTTCCCGCGCACCGAGGACCCGCGGCTGTCACGCCGGCTGGCGAGCAAGCAGGGACTGCACGAACTCTGCGTCCAGTACGGCGTGCCGTCGCCGCAGGCGTCCTTCCCGGACTCCTACGAGGACGTGGAGAAGTTCGCGGCCACCGCGCGCTTCCCCGTCGTCGCCAAGAACCGTGAGGCCTTCGTGCGGCGGCGAGCACCCGCCGTACCCGGCACGACCCGGATCGGGGGCCCGCGGCAGCTGCTGGAACTGGCCCGCGGCTGGGGGCCGAAGCCCGGCGTCATCCTCCAGGAGTACCTGCCGCGCGAGGAGGCCGAGGACTGGATCGTGCACGCGTACTTCGGCGCGGGCGAACCGGTGCTGTTCACCGGCGTCAAGGTCCGTTCCTGGCCACCGCACGCGGGGATGACCGCCTGCGCCTATGTCGTCGCCAACCCCGAACTCGCCGCGCTGGCGGCCCAGTTCTGCAAGAGCGTCGGCTTCCAGGGGATCGCCGACCTCGACTGGCGCTACGACCGCCGCGACGGCCGCTACAAACTGCTCGACTTCAACCCGCGCATGGGCGCGCAGTTCCGGCTCTTCGAGTCCGCGGCCGGGATCGATGTCGTCCGGGCCCAGCACCTGGACCTCACCGGCCGCGAGATCCCGCGCGCCGGGCAGCTGGAGGGCCGCCGCTTCGTCGTGGAGAACATCGACCTGCCCGCGCTGCTCGCCTACCGGCGCAGCGGTTACACCACACCCCACGCACCCGCCCGCGCCAGCGGCACGGAGCTGGCCTGGCTGGCCTCCGACGACCTCAAGCCCTTTGTCACCATGCTCGCCCGCTTCGTCCGCCCGGGCGCGCGGCACCTGATCCAGATGTACCGGTCACGACGTCGAACCGCGCTGCGAAAGGACCCCTCATGACGACGCCCGTAGCCGTGATCGGAGCCGGGCCGTACGGCCTGTCCATCGCCTCCCACCTGCGTGAACGCGGTGTGCCCGTGCGCACCTTCGGTGATCCGATGGTCAGCTGGCGGGAGAACATGCCGGCCGGCATGGTCCTCAAGTCCACGCCGCCCGCCTCCAACATCTCCACCGGCCGCAAGGGGTTCACCCTGGCCGACTTCTGCCGGGAGATGGGGGAACGGCCGCTGGTCACCGACTGGGATCTGATCCCCTCGGAGACCTTCGTCCGGTACGGGCAGTGGTTCCAGCAGCAGCTGGTCCCCGACCTGGAGCAGGTGCGCGTGGTCTCCGTCGACCGGCGCCCCGGCGGCGGCTTCGACCTCAAGCTGGACTCCGGGGAGCAGTTCCAGGCGCGGGCCGTCGTCGTCGCCAGCGGTCTGCTCGGCTTCGCCCACACCCCCGACCTGCTGCGCGGCCTCGCGCCGGACGGGCCCTCGGCCACCGGGCCGGTCTCGCACAGCTCCCAGCACACCGACCTCGCCCGGTTCGCCGGGCGCGAGGTGACCGTCGTCGGCGCCGGCCAGTCCGCGCTGGAGAGCGCGGCCCTGCTGGCCGAGGCGGGTGCGACCGTGCGCCTGCTGGCCCGCGGACGGCGCGCGGTCGGCTTCGGCGACCCGCCGGACCGCCAGCCGCGGCTGCGGCCCGAGTCGCCCTTCGGGCGGGCCTGGTCGCTGTACGCCTTCTCCTACCACGCCCAGTACTTCCGCCCGCTGCCCGCGTCGCTGCGGCTGTACCTGGTGCGGCGCGTCCTGGGGCCGCTCGGGGCGTGGTGGCTGCGCGAGCGCTTCGAGGGGAAGGTCGCCGTCAGCGAGGGGCACGCGTTGCGCAGTGCCCGCCTCGACGGCGAGGGCAAGGTCGTCCTGTCCACCGCGGCGCCCGGCGGACGCGCCGCCGAGTTCGCGGCCGACCACGTCATCGCCGCCACCGGCTACCGGGTCGACCTGGACGCCCTGGACTTCCTCGCACCGGAGCTGCGCGCCGCGCTGGCCCGCACGGGCGGGTCCCCGCGGCTGGGCGCCGACTTCGGCTCCTCGGTGCCGGGGCTGTACTTCACGGGGCTGCCCGCGGCGGCCACCTTCGGGCCGGTGCTGCGCTTCGTGTGCGGCACGGAGTGGGCATCACCGCGACTGGCCCGGGCGGTGACGGCGGCGCACGGGCGCTGATCGGCATCCTCTGGGCGGCGGGCCGGGTCAGGACTCCTGACCCGGCCCGCCGTCGTTCCGGCGGGGTACCGCGTACGGGCCTGCCAGGGCGCACCAGGGCGCCCGCTGCCGCCCTCCGGTCATCCGGGTGGCCCAGTGCGCCGGCCCGTCCGGCTCCGGGGCTCCCTGCGGCTCCGTGGCGCACCGGTGATCACGCATGTGGAGCGCCGTGCCGGGGAAGGCGGGAGGGCGATGACAGGTGCTGCCGGGAGGCACCGGCCGGCGTTCCGGGGGCCGGGATCCGGCATCCGCGACGGCCGCCGTCCGGGGCCGGGCGACCCGAACAGCCGGGCAAAACCGGCTGTAGTGGCCCGAGGGGGCCATGCCCCCGCAGTGATCGAGAGGGGACCGGTTACGCTGCCGGTGTAGTGCTGCGCCACGCCACACGCCGCAGAAGTGATCTCAGCGACAGGAGAATCCCAGGTGACGACCGTCGTCGGGCCCTTCGGGCTGAGCGTTATGGACGAGGTACTCGAGGCCGATGTCCGGGCCGGGCTGTCGGCCGTGGAGGAAGGCATCCTCGAGGCGACGAAGAGCGATGTGCCCTTCATCACAGAGGCGGCGCGGCATTTGGTGCATGCCGGTGGAAAGCGGTTCCGGCCGCTGCTGGCGATGCTGGCCGCGCAGTTCGGTGACCCGCACGCGCCCAAGATCGTGCCGGCGGCCGTGGTGGTCGAGCTGACCCACCTGGCGACGCTCTACCACGACGACGTGATGGACGAGGCCGCGGTGCGGCGCGGCGTGCCGAGCGCCAACGCCCGCTGGGACAACTCGGTTGCCGTACTCACCGGCGACTTCCTCTTCTCCAAGGCCTCCCACATACTGGCCGACCTCGGGCCGGAGGCCGTACGCATCCAGGCCGAGGCCTTCGAGCGGCTGGTCACCGGGCAGATCCTGGAGACCGTCGGCCCGCGTGACGGGCGCGACCCCATCGAGCACTACCTGGAAGTCATCGCCGGCAAGACCAGCTCCCTGATCGCCGTCTCCTGCCGCTTCGGCGCGATGATGTCGGGCGCTGGCGAGGCGGTCGTCGACATCCTCACCCAGTACGGGGAGCGGGTCGGCACGGCCTTCCAGCTCGCCGACGACGTCCTGGACATCGCCAGCGACTCGCACGAGTCCGGCAAGACCCCGGGCACGGACTTGCGCGAGGGCGTGGCGACCCTGCCGGTGCTGCACCTGCGTGCGGCCGTGGCCAACGCCGGCGGCTTCGCGCCGTCCGACGACCGCCGGCTGTGCGAACTGCTCGACGGGGACCTGACGGACGACCTCCGGCACGCCGAGGCGCTCGCGCTGATGCGCGCCCATCCCGCACTGCAGCAGGCCCGCCGGGACACCGTCCGCTACGCGGACGAGGCGCGGGCGCTGCTGGCCCCGCTGCCGGACTGCGCCGCCAAGCAGGCCCTGGAGGGGCTCTGCGACGCGGTGGTGCACCGCGCGGGCTGACCGGCGCCCGTCCCCCCCGTCCGGACGCGAGGCACCCGCACCCGCACCCGCACCCGCGCCCTGAGTCGTCCTCAGGGGCCTCCTCCCAGAGGCGTACGCCGAGTTGATCCCGCCGGGCGATGTGCCCGGCCGGCCGGATTGATGGGATGGGAAGCACCACCACACGGCGGATCGGGTGACAATGGCCCAAGAGGTGGACGAGCGCCACCGAGTGCGACCGAGTGCGACGCTGACGACAACCCGCCGTTGACAACGGAGGTAGGGACGCAATGGCACCGACTCAGCCCATGGACGACGACCGGGACCGCCGGCGCCGGACCAAGGCGATACGTTACGCGGTTCCGGTCCTGGCGGCCGGTGCCGCCGCGGCCACCATAGGGCTCGTACCGGCGCTCGCCAGCGCGGGCAGCCCGGAGCTGCCGAAGATCACCGCCGAGGAGCTGATCGCCAAGATCGCGGCCTCGGACACCCAAACGGTCTCCGGCTCCGTCCGGATCACCACCGATTTCGGGCTCCCGTCCTTCCTGTCCGGATCCGGCGGCCCCTCCGGCCTCTTCGGCGGCGGTGACGGTGGACGGGACGAGAGCCGCGGTGGGGACCCTTCTTCCTCCGCCGCACCCGAGGAGCAGCTGACACAGCTCCTCGCCGGCTCCCACACGCTGCACATCGCGGCCGACGGTCCCGCCCGGCAGAAGGTCTCCATCGTGGAGGACGCCGCCGAGTACAGCCTCATCCACAACGGCGACGAGGTCTGGGCCTACGACAGCGCCACCAACTCCGCCTACCACCTGACCGATGTGCCGCAGGAGTCCGGCGCCGCCAAGGACAAGGGCGAGCACAAGCTGCCCGAGGACTGGCCCACCAGCCCGCAGCAGGCGGCCAGGCAGCTCCTCGACGCGGTCGACGGCACCACCACGGTGTCGGTCGACGGCACGGCGCGTGTCGCGGGCCGCAGCGCCTACCAACTGGTGGTCACGCCCAAGGCCAAGGACTCGACGGTCGGCTCCGTCCGGATCGCCGTCGACTCCGCCACCGGCGTGCCCCTGAAGTTCACGCTGGCCCCCCACGGCGGCGGCAAGGCCATCGTCGACGTCGCCTTCACCAAGGTGGACTTTGCCAAGCCCTCGGCCGCCACCTTCGAGTTCACCCCGCCCAAGGGCGCCAAGGTGACGACGGAGAAGGCGGGCGAGCACGCCGCGGACGGCGCGCACGGCACCCACCCGGCGCCCGGCGAGCTCTCCGGATTCGACGGGCTCGACGGCATCGGTGTGCTCGGCAAGGGCTGGGACTCGATCGCCGAGCTCCAACTGCCGAAGGACGCCCTGAACCAGAGCCCCGGCAAGGCCGAGGGCCAGGACCTCGGGGGCCCGTCGCTGCTCGGCTCCTTCGGCAAGGACGTCAAGGGCGACTTCGGCACCGGCACGGTCGTCGGCACCCGCCTGGTCAACGCCCTGATCACCGACAGCGGCAAGGTCTACGTGGGCACCGTGAACCAGGACGCCCTGATCAGGGCCGCCAACGCCGGCGCGCGGTAGGGCCTTTGCGGCCGGCGGGCCGGCGGGCCGGTGGGCCGACACGACGGGGCATGAGCAGGTCAGCGAGAAAGGGAGCGCCGATGGGGGAGCTTTCCGCCGACGCCCGTGAGGACGCGATCTCCACGAGCGGCCTCACCAAGCGGTACCGGGGTGGGCAACTCGCCGTCGACGGACTCGACCTGACCGTTCCACGGGGCAGCGTGTTCGGCTTCCTGGGGCCCAACGGCTCCGGGAAGACGACCACGATCCGCATGCTGATGGGTCTCATCGAGCCGACCTCCGGCACGGCGCGGGTCCTGGGCGAGCCCATGCCCCGCGCCGTGCGCGGCGTGCTGCCCCGGGTCGGCGCGCTGATCGAGGGCCCCGCCCTGTACGGCTTCCTGTCCGGCCGGGACAACCTGCTGCGCTTCGACTCCGCCGACCCGACCGCCGACCCGCGCACCCGCAGGGCCAGGGTCGGAGAGGCGCTCGAACGCGTCGGGCTGTCCGCGGCGGCGGGCAAGAAGGCACGCGCGTACTCGCTCGGCATGAAGCAGCGGCTCGGACTGGCCTCGGCCCTGCTGCGGCCGCGCGAGCTGCTGGTGCTGGACGAACCGACCAACGGCCTGGACCCGCAGGGCATGCGGGAGATCAGGGCGCTGGTCCGCGAACTGGCGGCGGACGGCACCACGGTCTTCCTCTCCTCCCATCTCCTCGACGAGATCGAACAGGTCTGCACGCACGCCGCCGTGATGTCCCGCGGCCGGCTGCTCACCCAGGGCCCGGTCGAGGCACTGTCCTCCGGCGGCCGGCTGGTGGTCAGCACCCCCGACCCCGCCGACGCCGTACGCGTCCTGAAGGAGCAGGGCGTGACCGGCCTGGCCGCCGACGGCGAACGGGTCACCGGCGACCTGCCGGCCGACCCGGCCGCGCTGCCGGATCTCGCCGACCTCAACGCGGCACTCGTCGGGGCCGGCGTACGGGTGCGCGGCTTCGGCGTCGAACGCGCCTCACTGGAGGACGCGTTCGTCGCTCTGACCGGAGAGGGATTCGATGTCGCAGGCTGACACCGCCGCCCGGACCGCGGGGCGGCCGCTGTGGTCGCTCGGGCTGCTCCGCAACGAGCTGGTCACCGTGCTGCGCCGCTGGCGCACCCTCGCGCTGCTGGCGGTCCTCGCCGGGGTACCGGTCCTCATCGGCATCGCGGTGCGGATCGAGACCGGCGACGGCGGCAGCGCGGGAGGCGGAGGCCCCGCCTTCATCGCGCTGATCACCAACAACGGCCTTTTCCTGGTCTTCACCTCACTCGCGGCGACACTGCCCTTCTTTCTCCCGATGGCGATCGGGGTCGTCGCGGGCGATGCCATCGCCGGCGAGGCCAATGCGGGCACCCTGCGCTACCTGCTGGTCGCCCCGGCCGGGCGCACCCGGCTCCTGCTGTCCAAATACGCCTCCGTTCTCGCCTTCTGCCTGTTGGCGACCCTTGTCGTGGCGGCCTCGGCGCTGATCACCGGCGCGCTGCTGTTCCCGCTCGGCGATGTGACGCTGCTGTCCGGCACCAGCATCTCCTTCTCCGAGGGTCTGCTGCGCGCGCTGCTGGTGGCCCTGGCCGTCGCCGCCTCGCTCACGGGGATCGCGGCCCTCGGCCTGTTCATCTCCACGCTGACCAACAGCGGCATCGCCGCGATGGCGACCACCGTCGGTCTGCTGATCACCGTGCAGATCGTGGACACGATTCCCCAGCTGCACACGATCCAGCCCTACCTCTTCCCGCACTACTGGCTCAGCTTCGCCGACCTCGTCCGCGACCCGGTCTACTGGGACGACCTCCGCCGCAACTTCGAGCTCCAGGCCCTGTACGTCGCGGTGTTCGGCTCGGCGGCCTGGGCCCGTTTCGCCGCCCGCGACGTCACCGCCTGACGCGGCGGGCGGCCCCGGCGCGTCAGGCGAAGAAGGCCTTCGCCCGGCCCAGTGCCGCGGTGTCCCGCAGCACGTCCCCCGGTCGCGTCCCGTTGCCGAGCAGCGCTCCGCCCCAACGCATCCCGGCGTACGCGGCGGTGTGGCGCAGCGTGCCCACCAGGGGCGCCGCCGTCGCCGGGTCCTGACCGCCGTGCACGGTCACCGACCACAGGGTCTTGCCGCGCATCCGCTCCAGGAAGTCCACCCCCGGTACGCGCATCCAGCCCGACCAGTGGTCGAGATAGAGCTTGACGCTGGTCGAGACGGTGTACCAGTGCAGCGGTGACACGATCACCAGGTCGGTCGCGCGCAGGGTGGCGTCGAGCAGTTCCGCGGCGTGCCCGGTCGGCGGCGGGTAGCTTCCGTCCCCGTCGTGCCGGTGGTCCTCGAAGAGCGGGAGCGGCAGATCCCTCAGGTGCATCCACCGCCGGCCCACCGAGGCAGGCAGTTGCTCGGCGGCCCGCCGCGCCAGCGTCTCGGTGTTCCCCTCGGCGCGAGTGCTGCCCACCAGGAACAGGAACGTGCGCTCTGTCTCCGACAACCCGTCATCTCCTTGCGCATGCATAAATTGCGTACGCATGGAGACTTTTCCATCGCGGCCGTCCCGTCGTCAAGGCGGGCTGCTCACGCCGTTCGTGCACCCGGGACCACGTCGGCTGCCGGCTGCCCGGTTGCCCGTTACGCGACGTCGAACTCGTTGCCCTCCGGGTCGGCCATCGTGACCCACTCCCCGGAGGGCTCCTTTATCCGCCGCAGCACGGTCGCTCCCAGCCCCTCCAGCCGTGCCACCTCCGCATCCCTGTGGTCCGGCCCGGGATGCAGGTCGAGGTGCAGCCGGTTCTTCGCCGTCTTGGCCTCGGGCACGCGCTGGAAGAGGATGCGCCGCCCCCGCCCCGTGCCGCTCTCCTCCTCGTACGGGTCCTCGGGGTGGCGGACCGCCGCGAGATCGCGCCAGGCCTTCCGGCCGCCCGTCTCCGTCAGGAGCTCCGGCGTCACCGCGCCGGCCCCCAGCAGCCGCTCGATGAGCGCGCTGTGGTCCTCGTTCTCGTACTCGAGCGCCGCCGCCCAGAAAGCGGCCTGCCCGTGCGGGTCCGCCGCGTCGATCACGAGCTTCCAGTGCACCGCCATGATTCGCTCCCCTGTTCGATGTGGAACCAGTTGTATGGGTTCCCCGTCGGGGCGCGCAATGGGACCGGACCCTCATTCACCCGAAGGTGTTGTGCACCGGTACCGGCGATGCAGTGGCGGTGCGGCTCAGCTCGCGACCGCCCCGCGCGGTGCGGCCTCCTCGGCCGGCACGGGGGCGGTGTCGCGCAGCGCGATCCGGCCCCGGCGGGCGTTGCGCAGCGCGTCCCAGGTGAGCAGGGCGAGGGCCAGCCACACGAGGGCGAAGCCCGCCCAGCGCTCGGGCGGCATCTCCTCGTGGAACCAGAGCAGGCCGAGCAGGAACTGGAAGACCGGAGCGAGGTACTGCAGCAGGCCGATCATGCTCAGCGGGATGCGGATCGCGGACGCGCCGAAGAGGATCAGCGGCACGGCGGTCACGATCCCGCAGAGCGCCAGGAGGGAGGCGTGGCCCGCCCCGTGCGAGCCGAAGGTGGCCTCGCCGCGGGTGCCCAGCCAGAGCAGGAAGCCCATCGCGGGCAGGAACTGCATCGCGGTCTCGGCGGCCAGCGACTCCAGGCCGCCCATGCCGACCTTCTTCTTCACGAAGCCGTAGGTGGCGAAGGAGCAGGCCAGCGTCAGCGCGATCCACGGCAGCCGGCCGTAGCCGATGGCCAGCACCAGCACGGCCGCGGCGCCGATGCCCACCGCGGTCCACTGCGCCGGCCGCAGCCGCTCGTGCAGCACCACGACGCCGAGCCCGATGGTGACCAGGGGGTTGATGAAGTAGCCGAGCGAGGTCTCGACGACGTGGCCGCTGTTGACGCCCCAGATGTACAGGCCCCAGTTGACGGAGATGACCGCCGCCGCCAGGGCGAGCAGGGCGAGTTTGCGCGGTTGGCGCAGCAGTTCGGGTATCCAGGCCCAGCGGCGCGTCGCGAGCAGGATCAGCGAGACGACGGCCAGCGACCAGACCATGCGGTGGGCGAGGATCTCGCCCGCGCCCGCGGGCTCCAGGAGCGGCCAGTAGAGCGGGAAGAGTCCCCACAGGCCGTAGGCGGCGAATCCGTACAGCAGTCCCGCGCGCTGTTCACTCACTCGATTCCTCCCCTGGGCACCGTCCGACTGTTGCGAAGGTAGCGCGGGGGGACTTCATCCGTCATCTGCGTATCGCATGACGGTCATGACAGGCAGATGACCGTGCGGTCAACGGTGCCGGTGGCGCCGTGGAGCGCGGGCCCCGCGGCCGGAGGGGAAGCCGCCGCGGGGCCCGTGGGAACCGCCGGTTCAGCCCTTGAGCGCCTCCGCGACGGTGTCCGCCAGCGGCGTGGTCGGGCGGCCGATCAGCCGGCTCAGGTCGCCGCTGCCGCCCTCCAGCAGGCCGAGGGCGATGCCGTGCGCGTCGCAGTCGGCGTAGATCGCGGCGACGGGGGCGGGCAGGCCGGCGCCGACGAGGACCTCCGCGAACGCCGCCTCCGGCAGGTCGGTGTAGGCGACCGTGCGGCCGGACTGCCGGGACAGCTCCGCCGCGTACTCCGCGAGCGTCCAGGCGTGGTCGCCACTGAGCTCGTAGGCCTGGTTCTCGTGGCCCTCGCCGGTCAGGACGGCGGCCGCCGCGGCGGCGAAGTCGCGGCGCGGCGCGGTGCCCAGCCGGCCCTCGCCGGCGCTGCCGAAGACGCCGTGCTCCAGCTGGACGGGGATCTGGGTGGTGTAGTTCTCGGTGTACCAGCCGTTGCGCAGCAGGGTGTACGTCAGCCCGGAGTCGAGCAGCACCCGCTCGGTCGCCTTGTGCTCGTCTCCGAGCGTGTAGTCGGCGGCCGGGCCGCCCAGGATGCCGGTGTAGACCAGGCGCGCGACGCCCGCCTCCATGGCGGCGTCGATCACGGCGGTGTGCTGCGCGACCCGCTGCCCGACCTCGCTGCCGGAGATCAGCAGGACGACGTCGCCCTCCTGGAAGGCGCCCTTGAGGGTGGCGGGGGCGCTGTAGTCGGCGACCCGCAGCTCCACACCGCGCGCGGCGATGTCCGAGGCCTTCTCCGCGTCGCGCACGACGGCGACGACCCGGTCGGCCGGGACCTCGGCCAGCAGCTCGTCGATGACGAGACGGCCGAGGTGTCCGGTGGCTCCGGTGACGACGATGCTCATGAGGGGTTCACTCCAGTCGGGCGTGTTCATTGTGTGCGAATACGAAGCTCACCCTAGGTGGGGTACTAACTCAGCGAAAGTACCCACTTCTGGGTAAGGTAGTGGCATGGACGTAAGGGAAGAGCTCGCAGCCGTACTGGGGACGCCGGACGTGAACGCCCGCAGCTGCCCCTCGCGCGTGATCCTGGAGCACGTCACCAGCAGGTGGGGTGTCCTCGTTCTGGCCGCGCTGATCGACGGCACCCGGCGCTTCAGCGAGCTGCGGCGCACGGTCGGGGGCGTCAGCGAGAAGATGCTCGCGCAGACCCTTCAGACCCTGGAGCGCGACGGCTTCGTGCACCGCGAGGCGTACCCGGTGATCCCGCCGCGCGTCGAGTACACCCTCACCCCGCTCGGCCGGGAGGCCGCCGAACAGGTGTGGGGGCTGGCCCGGTGGGCGGAGAGCCGCACCGAGCAGGTCGCGGTGGCCCGCGAGGCGTACGACGGGGCCCGGGCCTGATCGACAGGCCCGGGCCCCGGAGTGGGACGGGGACGGCGCGTCAGCCGACGACCGTCCAGGTGTCGCCGCCGGCCAGCAGCGAGGACAGGTCGCCCTTGCCCCGCTGCTCGACCGACCGCTCCAGTTGCTCCGACATCAGGTCGTCGTAGACCGGTCTCACGACGCTGCGGAGCACGCCGATCGGCGTGTGGTGCAGCGTGTCGGGGTCGGCGAGCCGGGACAGGGCGAAGGCGTTGGTGGGCGAGGCCGCGTGCGCGTCGTGCACCAGGAGGTCGGCCTCGTTCGCCTCGGTCACCTCGACCACCTTCAGGTCCCCGGTGGCCCGGTCGCGCACGACGCCCTTGGCGCCCCCGGCGCCGAAGCGGACCGGCCGGCCGTGCTCCAGCCGGATCACCGCCTCCTCGGCCGTGGCGCGGTCCTTGAGCGCCTCGAAGGCGCCGTCGTTGAAGATGTTGCAGTTCTGGTAGATCTCCACGATCGCGGTGCCCGGGTGCGCCGCCGCCTCGCGCAGCACACTCGTGAGGTGCTTGCGGTCGGAGTCGATGGTGCGGGCGACGAAGGAGGCCTCCGCGCCGAGCGCCAGCGACACCGGGTTGAAGGGCGCGTCCAGCGAGCCCATCGGCGTCGACTTGGTGATCTTCCCGAGCTCGGACGTCGGGCTGTACTGGCCCTTGGTGAGCCCGTAGATCCGGTTGTTGAAGAGCAGGATCTTCAGGTTCACATTGCGCCGCAGCGCGTGGATCAGGTGGTTGCCGCCGATCGACAGCCCGTCGCCGTCGCCGGTGACGACCCACACCGACAGGTCGCGCCGCGAGGCGGCGAGCCCGGTCGCGATGGCCGGGGCGCGGCCGTGGATGGAGTGCATCCCGTAGGTGTTCATGTAGTACGGGAAGCGGGAGGAGCAGCCGATCCCGGAGACGAAGACGATGTTCTCCCTGGCCAGGCCCAGTTCGGGCATGAAGCCCTGTACGGCGGCGAGGATCGCGTAGTCGCCGCATCCGGGGCACCAGCGCACTTCCTGGTCCGACTTGAAGTCCTTCATGGACTGCTTGGTGTCGGACTTGGGCACCAGTGACAGCGCTGACTGCGCCGGCGCCCCCGGTCCCGGATGGTCGACGGCTGGAGCCTCAGACATCTGCGCTCTCCTCCTGGATGGCGGCAGCGAGCTGTTCGGCCTTGAACGGCAGGCCGGTGACCTGGGTGTGGGAGCGGGCATCGACCAGGTACTTCGCCCGCAGCAGGTGGGCGAGCTGGCCGAGGTTCATCTCCGGCACCACCACCTTGTCGTAACGCTTCAGAACCTCTCCGAGATTCCCCGGGAAGGGGTTCAGATGGCGCAGATGGGCCTGCGCGACCGCGCCCCCTGCGCCCCTGATGCGCCGTACGGCCGCCGTGATCGGCCCGTAGGTCGAGCCCCAGCCGACGACCAGGGTGCGCGCGGCGCCACCGGGGTCGTCCACGGTCACGTCCGGCACCTTGATGCCGTCGATCTTGGCCTGCCGGGTGCGCACCATGTGGTCGTGGTTGGCCGGGTCGTACGAGATGTGGCCCGTGCCGTCCTGCTTCTCGATGCCGCCGATCCGGTGCTCCAGCCCCGGTGTGCCCGGCACCGCCCAGGGGCGGGCCAGGGTCTCCGGATCGCGCTGGTAGGGCCAGAACTCCTCGGTGCCGTCCTCGGCCACATGGTTGGGGGTCGTGGCGAACTGCACCCGTAGATCCGGCAGTTCGTCCAGCTCGGGGACGCGCCACGGCTCGGAGCCGTTGGCCAGGTAGCCGTCGGAGAGCAACAGCACCGGCGTCCGGTAGGTGAGCGCGATCCTCGCCGCCTCCATGGCGGCGTCGAAGCAGTCGCCGGGAGTGCTGGGCGCCACGATGGGCACCGGGGCCTCGCCGTTGCGGCCGTACATCGCCTGCAGCAGGTCGGCCTGCTCGGTCTTGGTCGGCAGGCCCGTCGAAGGACCACCGCGCTGGATGTCGATCACCAGCAGCGGCAGTTCCAGCGACACCGCGAGGCCGATCGTCTCCGACTTCAGGGCCACGCCGGGGCCGGACGTCGTGGTGACGGCCAGCGAGCCGCCGAAGGCCGCGCCGAGCGCCGCGCCGATGCCGGCGATCTCGTCCTCCGCCTGGAAGGTGCGCACGCCGAAGTTCTTGTGCTTGCTCAGCTCGTGCAGGATGTCCGAGGCCGGGGTGATCGGGTACGAGCCCAGGAACAGCGGCAGGTCCGCCTGGCGGCTCGCGGCGACCAGGCCGTAGGACAGCGCCAGGTTCCCCGAGATGTTGCGGTAGGTGCCGGCCGGGAAGGCCTGCTGGGCCGGGGCGACCTCGTAGCTGACGGCGAAGTCCTCCGTGGTCTCGCCGAAGTTCCAGCCCGCCCGGAAGGCGGTCACGTTCGCCTCCGCGAGCTCCGGCTTCTTCGCGAACTTCTTCCGCAGGAAGTCCTCGGTGCCCTCGGTGGGCCGGTGGTACATCCAGGAGAGCAGCCCGAGCGCGAACATGTTCTTGCTGCGCTCCGCCTCCTTGCGGCTGAGCGGGAAGTCCTTGAGCGCCTCCACCGTGAGGGTGGTCAGCGGCACCGGGTGGACCGCGTAGGCCGACAGCGAGTCGTCCTCCAGCGGGGAGGCGGCGTAGCCGACCTTCGTCATCGCGCGGGTGGTGAATTCGTCGGTGTTGACGATGATCTCGGCACCGCGCGGCAGATCACCGATGTTCGCCTTCAGCGCCGCCGGGTTCATCGCGACCAGGACGTCGGGGGCGTCACCCGGGGTGAGGATGTCGTGGTCGGCGAAGTGCAGCTGGAAACTCGAGACGCCCGGCAGGGTGCCTGCCGGCGCCCGGATCTCGGCGGGGAAGTTCGGCAGCGTCGACAGATCGTTGCCGAACGACGCCGTTTCCGAGGTGAACCGATCTCCCGTGAGCTGCATGCCGTCGCCGGAGTCCCCGGCGAAACGGATGACGACCCGGTCGAGTTTCCTGGTCTCCTTGGCCGGTTTCCGCTGCTCGCCCAGAACGGGCTGATCGGTGCCTGACGCGCTGCTGACCTGGCTGGTCACTGAATCGGACCTCCTTCGAGGCGGCGGCACACGGCCGGGGCCGCGACCTTTTGTCCCACGGGCCATCGTACGTGGGTAAGGGTCGCCTTCCCGGGTGTTCCCACAGGGTGGGACCCGCGGGGGGCGCGAAGTCCCACGCCCGTGGACGCCTGTCGTCCTTCCCGCAGTTCCGCGGGCCCGCGACCGAATCTGACAATATGTCAGAGGCTACGAGTTCAGGTACGTCAGCACGGCCAGCACACGCCGGTGGTCCCCGACGCTCGGCGCCAGCCCCAGCTTCAGGAAGATGTTGCTGACGTGCTTCTCCACCGCGCCGTCGCTCACCACGAGCTGCTTGGCGATCGCCGAGTTCGTCCGCCCCTCCGCCATCAGCCCCAGCACCTCGCGCTCGCGCGGCGTCAGCCCCGTCAGCACATCCTGCTTGCGGCTGCGGCCCAGCAGCTGGGCCACCACCTCGGGGTCCAGCGCGGTGCCGCCGCCGGCCACCCGGACCACGGCGTCGACGAACTCCCGGACATCGGCCACCCGGTCCTTGAGCAGGTAGCCGACGCCGCGGCTGCTGCCCGCCAGGAGCTCGGTGGCGTACTGCTCCTCCACGTACTGCGACAGGACGAGCACACCCAGCCCCGGGTGGTCGCGGCGCAGGCGCACCGCCGCGCGCACGCCCTCGTCGGTGTGCGTGGGGGGCATCCGCACGTCGGCGACGACGACATCGGGCAGGGCGTCCTCCGCCGCGAGCTCCGCGATCACCTTCAGCAGCGCCTCGGCGTCGCCCACCCCCGCCACCACGTCGTGCCCCCGGTCGGTGAGCAGCCGGGTCAGCCCCTCCCGCAGCAGCACCGAGTCCTCGGCGATGACCACGCGCACTCTGTCCTCCACGACTTACGGCCCCCATGTCGACGTCGACGTGTCCCTCCCCAGCATTCCAGCTTCCGGCGGAAGGCACACGGCCTTGCCGCGCCGGGGAGGGCGGGGGACCGGTTCGTCGCTCAGGTGCGCCAGGGCAGCTCCGCGGCGACGGTCGTCGGGCCGCCGGCCGGGGAGTCCACCGCCAGCACACCGTCCACCGCGCCCAGCCGTTCGGCGAGCCCGGCCAGACCGCTGCCGCTCGCGGTGCTCGCCCCGCCCCTGCCGTTGTCGACGACGTGGATCATCAGCCGGTCGCCGGAGCGCCACAGGTCGACGCTCGCCCGCGAGGCACCACTGTGCTTGCTGATGTTCTGGAGCAGTTCGGAGACGGTGAAGTAGGCGATGCCCTCGATCGCCGGGACCGGGCGGGCCTGCAGGTCCACGCTCACCTGCACGGGCACGGTGCAGCGTGCGGCCACCGAGGACAGGGCCGCGTCCAGGCCGCGGTCGGTGAGGACCGCCGGGTGGATGCCGCGGGCCAGGTCGCGCAGTTCCTGGAGGGCGAGCTTCACCTCGCCGTGCGCCTCCTCGACCATGGTCGCGGCGGCCTCAGGGTCCTCCAGCAGCTTCTCCTTGGCCAGGCCCAGGTCCATGGCCAGGGCCACCAGGCGGGCCTGTGCGCCGTCGTGCAGGTCGCGCTCGATGCGCCGCAGGTCGGCGGCGGCGGTGTCCACGACCACTCCGCGGTCGCTCTCCAGCTCCGTGACCCGGCTGGCCAGCCGGGACGGGCCGAGCAGCCCGGAGACCAGCCCCCGGTCGACGTACGCCATGCCGCGGATCAGCCACGGCGTGACCAGCACCAGCAGCAGCCCCACCGCCGAGGTGGCGGCCAGCTCGAAGGGGGAGTCCAGGTACCAGCCGCGGCCGTGCCCGTCCCCGTACAGCTGCAGGCCCGGCTGGTCGGTGTACGCCGGGAAGACCCACCGCCACAGCGGGTAGGTGAGCATGCCCCATCCGTAGGTGAAGAAGGAGATCGCCACGGAGAAGGTGAAGACGCCCCACGGGAAGTGCACGAAGCAGTAGAGGACGTGCCGCCAGGACGTGCCGTTGGTGAGCTGGCCGCCCAGCCACGCCAGGAAGCCCTGCCCGGGCTTCCGCCGCGGCCACGCCGGCTCGGCCACGTCCAGGTGCAGGCACTTGCGGGCCCGCTCGCGCTCCACCACGCCGAGGCCGCGGCACCCGGCCAGCGCCACCGCGAGGACCGGCAGGCCGAGGAAGGTCACCAGCAGACCGGCGCCCAGGGACAGCATTGTGACGGCGAAGACGAAGCCGATGATCCCCATCGGCAGGTTGAGCAGCAGATACAGGAGCTCACGCCAGGTGCGCGCCTCGATCGGCGCTCGCAGCGCCGCGGGCAGCCGGTGCTGGTGCTCTCGCGGCTCCGGGAAACCGTATGCCATGGTCACGTCGTTCCTCTCCCTGTGCCTGTGGTGCCGTCGTGCCCCTCTTCTGTGCACGCTTCCAGCCTCGCCGCCCAGGACCGCCCGCCCCATGGTGCCGATCGGCCTCTTCCACCTGGGGAAAACCCCACCCCGGCCCTGGGGACGCCGGACGCAGCCGGTCCCGCGGTCAGCCGCGGTCGCGCCAGGGGAGTTCGGCGGTCACCGTCGTGGGGCCGCCCTGCGGGGAGTCGATGACCAGCAGGCCGTCCACGGAGCCCAGCCGTTCGGCCAGCCCGGCCAGACCGCTGCCGCTCGCGGTGCTCGCCCCGCCCCTGCCGTCGTCCCGCACCTGGATCATCAGCCGCCCGTCGGACCGCCACAGCTCCACCGCGGCACGGCGCGCACCACTGTGCTTGCTGATGTTCTGGAGCAGCTCGGAGACGGTGAAGTAGGCGATGCCCTCGATGGCGGGCGCCGGGCGGGCTTGCAGGTCCACGCTCACCTGCACGGGGACGGTGCAGCGTGCGGCCACCGAGGACAGGGCCGCGTCCAGGCCGCGGTCGGTGAGGACCGCAGGGTGGATGCCGCGGGCCAGGTCGCGCAGCTCCTGCAGGGCGAGCTTCACCTCTCCGTGGGCGTCGCCGACCATCCTGGCCGCCGCCTCCGGATCCTCCAGCAGCTTCTCCTTGGCCAGGCCCAGGTCCATGGCCAGGGCCACCAGGCGGGCCTGGGCGCCGTCGTGCAGGTCGCGCTCGATGCGCCGCAGGTCGGCGGCGGCGGTGTCCACCACGGTGCCCCGGTCCGACTCCAGCTCGGCGATGCGGCGCTCCAGCTCGTCCGAGGGCGACAGCAGCCCGCGCACCATCGCCCGGTCCGCGTTCGCCAGCCCCCGCGCGATGAACGGCAGCACCGGCCACGCCACGAACAGCGAGGTCAAGGCGATGGTGAAGGTCGCGATGCCCCACGGCAGCCGGGCGAGGAAGTACAGGGCGTGCCGCCACGCCACCGGGTCCTTCAACGACGTCCACAGCCACGGGAAGAAGCCCATCCGCCCCGGCCGCAGCCGGCGCGGCTCGTCCACCGCCACCCCGAGCAGCCCGCGCGCCCGGATCCGCTCCAGCCACCCCAGCAGCCGGCAGCCGGCCAGGCCCATCGCCAGCAGCGGCAGGCCGACCACCGTGACCGACAGGCCGATGCCCAGGGACAGCACGACGACGACGTAGACAAAGCCCGCGATGTCGACCGCCAGATTCGTCAGGAGAAACGCGATCTCCTTCCACGTCGCCGGGTCGAAGGCCAGCCGCGCCGGCGGGAGCGGGGCGTCCCCGCGCTGGGAGTTGGTGGTCATGGCGCCAAGCCTGCCGGTGCGCGGGGGGTTGCCGCCATGGGGTGCGCCTGCGGGACAAGGTGGGGTTATCCGTACCCCGTCCAGGAGGGGTGCCTGCGGCGCCTGGGGCAGGGCCTAGACTCCGTTCGTACAGATCGTCTAAAGATCCACCGGGATCGCTGGACAACGCGTGAACGACGAGAGACGAGGGGCGGACGGACGTGGACTACTTCCACGGCTACTCGGTCGTCGGCCTGGTCGCGGTACTCGGGGTGCTCTTCGTGGCCGTGGCCTTCGGGGCCGGCCGTCTGCTGCGGCCGGTCGTGCCCACGCAGGAGAAGATGCTCACGTACGAGTGCGGCGTCGACCCGGTCGGCGAGGGCTGGGCGCACACCCAGATCCGCTACTACGTCTACTCCTTCCTCTACGTGATCTTCGCGGTCGACGCGGTCTTCCTCTTCCCGTGGGCGACGGTCTACGCGGCCCCGGGGTACGGCGGCACGACGCTGGTGGAGATGTTCGTCTTCCTCGGCTTCCTCGCCGTCGGCCTGCTCTACGCATGGAAGAAGGGGGTCCTGGAATGGACGTGACCACCCCCGAGCCCCAGTACCTGCCCGAGCCCCGCCGGCTCGGCACACTGGCCCGCCTCGCACCCGAACCCATGAAGGTGGTCCTCAACTGGGGCCGCCGCTACAGCCTGTGGGTCTTCAACTTCGGGCTCGCCTGCTGCGCCATCGAGTTCATCGCCGCCTCCATGGCCCGGCACGACTTCATCCGGCTCGGCGTGATCCCCTTCGCGCCCGGCCCGCGCCAGGCCGACCTCATGATCGTGTCGGGCACGGTGACCGACAAGATGGCGCCCGCCGTCAAGCGCCTGTACGAGCAGATGCCCGAACCGAAGTACGTCATCTCCTTTGGAGCCTGCTCCAACTGCGGCGGGCCCTACTGGGACTCGTACGCCGTCACCAAGGGCGTCGACCAGATCATCCCCGTCGACGTCTACGTGCCCGGCTGCCCGCCGCGGCCCGAGGCGCTGCTCCAGGGCATCCTCAAGCTCCAGGAGAAGATCGCCCGCGAGTCGCTGGGCGAGCGGTACGGCGAGGGCGGCACCCCGCAGCCCTCCGCCCGCGCGCTGCGCAGCGGCCTGGTGCAGGCACCGCCGCCGCCCGGGGAGGCCGCGCCGTGACCAGCCCCTTCGACCGGCTGCCCGACCCGGCCGCCGTCGCCGAGGTCTTCGGCCCGGAGGCCACGGCGGAGGAGACGTACGGCCTGCTCACCGTGGACGTGCCCGCCGGCGCCTGGACCGGCGCCCTGCGGGCCGCCCGTGACGTGCTCGGCTGCACCTTCTTCGACTGGCTCAGCGCGGTCGACGAGCCCGGCACCGGCTTCCAGGTCTGCGCCCATGTCGTCGCGCCGTCGCCCGGATCGGTGCGGCGGCTGCTGATCCGCACCACCGTCCCGCACGAGGCGCCGGTGCTGCCGACCGCCACCGAGGTCTGGGCGGGCGCCGCCTGGCACGAGCGCGAGACCCACGAGATGTTCGGCGTCGGCTTCACCGGCCACCCGCACCTGGCGCCGCTGCTGCTGCCCGACGGATTCGAGGGGCACCCGCTGCGCAAGGACTTCGTCCTGGCGGCGCGGGTGGCGAAGGCGTGGCCGGGAGCGAAGGAGCCAGGGGAGCCCTCGGCGGGAGCGGCGCACGGCGGGCCCAAGCGCCGCCAGATGCTGCCCCCGGGCGTGCCCGACCCCAACGACTGGGGTCCGCTGAAGGGCCAGCTCCCGCCCGCCCCGGCACGGCCCGCCCGTACCCCGCGCGCCGCCGGCGCCGGTGCGGCCGCCGCCCCTGGTGAGCGCCCCGCACGGCGCGCGCGCAGCGTCGGCGAGGGCTCCGTGAGCCAGGGCGCCGCAGCCCCGGCCGCGCCGCCGCGCCGTACCCGCTCGGCGGGCGACGGCTCCGTCAGCCGGACCGGTGCCGCCGGGACCGCGGAGGTGCCCGCGGAGCCCTCCGCGACGCCCCGCAGGCCCACCCCGGACGCCCCCTGGGACGTCCCCCGTGACACCCCCGCCACCGGCCCGGCGCCGGAAGCGGTCCAGCAGGAACCCGCACCGGCCGAGCCTCCCGCGGGTTCGCCGGCCGCGGAGGGAGAAGCCGCGCCGTCCGTACCGGGCGGTGATGCCGCCGGCACCCCTGCGACGCCCCACAAGCGCACCCCGGACGTCCCCCGTGACACGCCCGCCACCGGCCCGGCGCCGGGAGCGGCCCCGCAGGAACCCGCACCGGCCGAGCCCCCAGCGGAATCGCCGGCCGCGGAAGGGCAGCCCGACGCAAACCGGCAGCCCGACACCGCCGGCAGCCCCGGCCATGACGACGCAGAAGGAGGCGGCACCCCGTGAGCGACGCACTCGACGTGATCCTCCGGCTGCTCGCCGTCCTCGTCGTCTTCCTTGTGCTGCCCCTCGTCGTCGGCCAGACCGAGCACAAGGTGATGGCCCACATGCAGGGCCGGCTCGGCCCGATGTACGCGGGCGGTTTCCACGGCTGGGCGCAACTCGTCGCCGACGGCGTGAAGTTCGCGCAGAAGGAGGACGTGGTCCCGGCCGACGCCGACCGCAAGGTCTTCCAGATGGCGCCGGCCGTCGCGCTGCTGCCCTACCTCCTCGTCCTCGCCGCGATCCCGCTCGGCCCGAACGGCCTCGTGGGCCAGACCATCGACGCCGGCCTGTTCTTCGTACTGGCCGTGATGGGCGTCGGCGTGCTGGGCTCGCTCATGGCGGGCTGGGCCTCGGCCAACAAGTTCTCCCTGCTCGGCGGCCTGCGGACCGCCGCGCAGCTGATGTCGTACGAGCTGCCGATGCTGCTGGCCGCCGCGTCCGTCGCGATGGCCGCCGGGACACTCTCGCTGCCCGGCATCGTCGAGGCGTACCAGTGGTGGTGGACGCCGTGGCAGCTCATCGGCGCCGTCGTCTTCTTCACCGCGGGCCTGGCCGAGCTCCAGCGGCCGCCGTTCGACATGCCGGTGGCCGACTCGGAGATCATCTTCGGGGCGTACACCGAGTACACGGGCCTGCGCTTCGCGCTGTTCCTGCTCGCCGAGTACGCGGGCATCGTCGTGCTGTGTGGGCTGACCGCCGTCCTGTTCCTGGGCGGCTGGCACGGCCCGTGGTCCGACAGCCTCGGCTGGCTGTGGACGCTGGTCAAGACCGGTCTGCTGGCCTTCGTCGTCATCTGGCTGCGGGTCACCTACCCCCGCATGCGCGAGGACCAGCTCCAGCGCTTCGCCTGGACCTTCCTCATCCCGCTCGCCCTCGCCCAGATCGCGCTCACCGGCGTGGTGAAGGTGGTGATCTCCTGATGGGCATCCCCGGAACCGGCCTCGCCAAGGGCCTGGCCGTCACCCTCCGCACGATGACGCGGCGTTCGCACACCGCGCAGTACCCGGAGGCGCAGCCCGAACTCCCGCCGCGCAGCCGCGGCGTGATCGCGCTGTTCGAGGAGAACTGCACGGTTTGCATGCTGTGCGCGCGCGAGTGTCCCGACTGGTGCATCTACATCGACTCCCACAAGGAGACGATGCCGGCCGCCGCGCCCGGCGGCCGCGAGCGCAGCCGCAATGTGCTGGACCGCTTCGCCATCGACTTCTCGCTCTGCATGTACTGCGGCATCTGCATCGAGGTGTGCCCCTTCGACGCGCTGTTCTGGTCGCCGGAGTTCGAGTACGCGGAGACCGACATCCTCGACCTCACCCACGAGCGCGACAAGTTGCGCGACTGGATGTGGACGGTGCCCGCCCCGCCGCCGCTCGACCCCGCCGCCGAGGAGCCCAAGGAACTCGGCGCGGCGCGCAAGGCCGCCGAGAAGGCCGCGGCCGCCGCCGAGCAGGCGGAGGGCGACGCGTGAACCTCCGCGAGAACCTCGCCGCCGCGGCCCACCCGGGCTTCCTGTCCCCGACAGGCGTCGAGATCGTCTTCGTGCTCGTCGGCATCGCCACGCTCGCCGCGGCGGTGGTGAGCGTCACCACCAAGCACCTGGTGCACGCCGCCCTCTGGCTGGTCGTCGCGCTCGGCGGCGTCGCCGTCGAATACCTCCTGCTCACCGCCGAGTTCATCGCCTGGGTGCAGGTACTGATCTACGTCGGCTCGGTCGTCGTCCTGGTGCTGTTCGGCCTGATGCTCACCAAGGCGCCCATCGGCGCCTCGCCGGACGCCGACTCGGGCAACCGGATCGCCGCGCTGACCGTCGGCATCGCGTCCGCGGGCACCTTGGTGTGGCTGGTCGTCGACGCCTTCCGGGCCACCTGGATCGACGTGGACCGCGGAGTGCAGGGCTCCACCAAGGTCACCGGCCAGATCCTCTTCCGGCACTGGGTGCTGCCGTTCGAGGCGCTGTCCGTGCTCCTGCTGGCCGCGCTCGTCGGCGCCGTCGTGCTGTCCCGCAAGCCGTCCCGTCAGCAGTCCGGGGAGCGCTGATGCATCTCGCCTATCCCGCGGTCCTGGCCGTCCTCCTGTTCTCCGTCGGCCTGTACGGCGTCCTCGCCCGGCGCAACGCGATCCTCGTCCTGATGTCGGTCGAGCTGATGCTGAACGCGGTCAACCTCAATCTGGTCGCCTTCGACGTGTGGCTGCGCGACACCCTGCACGCGGGGCAGGCGCTGACGCTCTTCGTGATCGTCATCGCCGCCGCCGAGATCGGCATCGGACTCGCCATCGTCCTGCTCGTGTACCGCAACCGGGGCACCTCGGACATCGACCGGCTCACCGAACTCGCCGCCGGGGACGGCGAGGACGATGGGGGCGTGTCCACCGCCGCACCCGAGACGCCCGGGACGCCCGGGAATCCCGAGAAGAACGCCGAGGCCGCCGCGTGACCCTGACGACCCTCGCCGTCCTCGTCCCCCTGCTCCCCTTCCTCGGCGCCGCCGGCGCCCTGCTGCTCGGCCGTACCGCGCCCGGTTTCGTCCGGCCGCTGGCCGTCCTGCCGACGGCGACCGCCTTCGTGCTCGCCGTGATCGTCGCCACGCGCCAGGGCAGCGGAGCGGCCACCGACGCGGCCACCCGGCTGACGCCGACCGGCTCGGTCCCCATCGACCTCGCCCTGCACCTCGACGGCTTCTCGGTGCTGATCGCCGTGCTCGTCGGCCTCGTCGCGACCTGCGTGCAGCTGTACTCGACGGCCTACCTGCGCGACGACCCGCGCTACGCCTCCTACTCCGCGCTCGTCTCCCTCTTCACCGCCGCCATGTCCCTGGTCGTCTACACCGGTGACCTGATGGTGCTGCTGGTGGGCTGGGAGATCATGGGCATCTGCTCGTACTTCCTGGTCGGCCACTACTGGGAGACCGAGGTCGCCCGCACCGCCTCCCTCAAGGCGTTCCTGGTCACCAAGCTCGGCGACGTCCCCTTCCTGATCGGTGTCTTCGCGCTGGCCGCCGACGCCGGGACGTTCCGGATCAACGGCATCCTCACCGCGGCGACCCACGGCGAACTCGCCCACCCGACCGTGATCGGCCTGCTGCTGCTCGCCGGTGTGGCGGGCAAGTCCGCGCAGTTCCCGCTGCACACCTGGCTGCCGGACGCCATGGCCGGCCCGACCCCGGTGTCCGCGCTGATCCACGCCGCCACCATGGTCGCCGCCGGCATCTACCTCGTCGCCCGGCTGCTGCCGGTCTTCGAGGCGTCCGCCGCGGTGCTCGCGGTACTCGGGGCGATGGCCGCCGTCACCATGGTCGGCTCGGGGCTCGCGGCGTTCGCCCAGGACGACATCAAGCGCGTCCTGGCGTACTCCACGATCGGCCAGCTCGGCTACATGGCCGGCGCCCTGGCCGTCGGCGACCGCGGCGCCGCCGTCTTCCACCTCCTGTCGCACGGCGCCTTCAAGGCCCTGCTCTTCCTCGCCGCGGGCGTGGTCATCCACGCCGCCGGCACCAACTCGCTCGCCGCCATGTCCCGCATGGGCGACGTCGGCAAGCGCGCCCCGGACGCCATGTGGACGATGGGCATCGCCCTGGCGGCCCTGGCCGCGATCCCTCCCTTCTCCGGCTTCTTCTCCAAGGAGTCCGTGCTGCGCGCCGCCGAGCACGCCTCCTCCGGGCACGCCGAGGGCGTCCCGGCGGCGGTCGGCTGGCTGGTCCTGGTCGCCGCCCTGGTCACGGCCGTGCTGACCGCGGGCTACGCCACCCGGCTCTTCCTGCTCGCCTTCCGCGGCCACGGGCCCGCCGCCCCCGAGGCCCACGCCAAGGAACCGGCCGTCATGAACGCCGTGCTGTGGGTGCTGGCGATCCCCACCCTCGCCTTCGGCGCGGTCTCCCTGGTGCCCTCCCTCCTCGACCTGCCCACCTGGTTCGACGGCGACGAACTCGCCCCCACCCTGGTGACCTCGATCCTCGGCGTCGGCCTCTCCCTCGTCGGTGTGATCGCCACCTACGGCGCCTGGCAGGCGATGTCCGCCCGCCGCCGCGCCCCGCTCGGCGCGGTCGTGACCGCCGAGGCCGCCGAGGCGGAGCCCGCCCTCACCGAGGCCGCCGCGCTGCAGACGCACGAGCAGGTCTACGGCGACGTCGCCGCCGCCCACGACCCCGCCGATCCCGGACGCCTGCTGCTCGGCCCGCTCTTCGGCCCCGCCTCGCACGGCTTCCACCTCGACACCGTCTACTCGGCGCTGTTCGTCCGCCCCGTGCTGGCCGCGGCCGGCCTGGTCCGCTTCCTCGACCGGGAGGTCGTGGAGACGTACGTGCGCGGCGCGGGCGGCCTGCCCCGGCTGCTCGGCGCGGCCGTGCGCCGCGCCCAGACGGGCAATGTGCAGACCTACGTCAGCGTGCTGCTGGCCGGCTCCGTGATCCTCGCCGTCCTCGTCGCCGTCGGAGCGTGAGCCGTGAACGACACCGTCCTCCAGTACGTCCTCGCGGCCGTCGTCGTCCTGCCGCTGCTCGGCGCCGTCGGCGCCCTGCTGCCGCCCCCGCCCGGCCTGAAGGGCAAGAGCCCCGACCAGGCCGTGCTGCGCCACGGGGTGACCGTCACCGGTCTCGTGCTCGCACTCACCGTCGTCCTGGCCGCCGGGTTCGACCACGGCAGGCCGGCGACGATGCAGGCCACCACCGACATCAACTGGATCCCGGCGCTCGGCATCCACCTCCACCTCGGTGTCGACGGCATCAGCCTCCCCCTCCTCGTCCTGACCGCGCTGCTGACCTTCCTCTGCGCGCTCTACAGCTACTTCAAGATGCCCGCGGGCCCCTCCCCGAAGGCGTTCGTCGCGCTCCTGCTCCTGCTGGAGTCGGGCACGCTGGCGACCTTCGCCGTGCTCGACCTGGTGCTCTTCTTCCTGGCCTTCGAGACGGTCCTGATCCCGATGTACTTCCTCATCGCCCGCTGGGGCGGCGAGAACCGGGAGAAGTCCGCCCTCCGCTTCATCCTCTACACGCTGCTCGGTTCCGTGGTCATGCTGCTCGGCCTGCTCCTCGTCGGGGTGAAGGCCGGCACATTCGACATGGTGGCACTCGCCACTGACAACGCGTCACCGCTGAGTCACTCCACGCAACTGATCGCCGTCCTCGCCATCGGCATCGGCCTCGCCGTGAAGGCCCCGATGTGGCCGCTGCACAGCTGGCTCCCCGACGCCCACACCGCGGCCCCCACCGTCGGCTCCGTGCTGCTGGCCGGTGTCCTGCTGAAGATGGGCACCTACGGTTTCGTGCGCATCCTCCTGCCGGTCGCCCCCGACGGCATGCGGACCTTCGCTCCCTACCTGGCCGCCTTCGCCGTCGTCGGCATCATCTACGGATCGCTGGCCTGCCTGGCGCTGGCCCGCAGCGGCTCCGGCGGCGACCTCAAGCGCCTGATCGCCTACAGCTCCGTCGGCCACATGGGCTTCGTCCTGCTGGGCATCGCCACGCTGACCCCGACCGGCGTCAACGGCGCGCTCTTCGCCAACATCGCCCACGGCCTGATCACCGGCCTGCTCTTCTTCCTGGTCGGCGCCCTGAAGGACCGCTACGGCACCACCGACCTGGACGGCCTCGCCGGCCGGACCGGCGCCGCGCTCTACGGCCGCGCCCCCCGGATGGGCGGCCTGCTGGCCTTCGCCGCCGTCGCCTCCCTCGGCCTGCCGGGCCTGGCCGGCTTCTGGGGCGAGATGCTGGCCATGTTCGGCTCCTTCAAGCCCGCCGCGGGCCTGGACCGGGGCGCGTACCTGACGTTCACCGCGATCGCCGCGTTCGGCACCCTGCTGACCGCCGCGTACCTCCTGGTCGTCGTGCGCCGCGTCTGCATGGGCGACCGCGACACCGTCACCGGCGCCCCGGCCCTCGCCGACGTCCGGGGCTACGAGTTCGCCGCATGGACCCCGCTGGTCGCCCTCACCGTCCTGGCCGGCCTGTGGCCCGCCGTCCTGCTCGGCCTGACCGACCCGGCCGTGCGCTCCCTGCTCGGAGGCAGCTGATGAGCCCCCTCGCCACCTCCGTCATCCAGTCCGTCGACTGGGCGGCGATCGCGCCGCCCGCCGTCGTCGCGGCGGCCGCGCTGGTCGTCCTCGTGACCGACCTGTTCCTCCCCGAGGGCCGCAAGCAGGCGCTCGCCTGGATCACCGTCGGCGGCCTCGTCCTGGCCGGGCTCGGCCTGCTGCCGCTGCTGGACGGCGACCGCACCACCTTCTGCCTCGTCGGCAGCCCCCGCGAGTGCTCCTACGTCGCCGACCACTTCACCCTGGTCGTCCAGCTACTGGTGCTGGCCGGAGCACTGGTCGCCGCCCTGCTCTCCGTGCACCTGATGGAGAAGATGCCGGCCGGCGAGTTCTGGTTCCTGCTGCTGTCCTCGGCCGCCGGCGCCGCCCTGCTGCCCGCCTCCCGCGACCTGGCGACCCTGGTCATCGCGCTGGAGGTCACCACGCTGCCGTCCTTCGCCCTCGTCGGCCTGCGCCGCGGCGACCGGCTGTCGGGCGAGGCGGCACTGAAGTTCTTCCTCACCTCCGTCGCGGCGACCGCGGTCACCCTGCTGGGCGTCAGCTTCGTCTACGCCGCCACCGGCACCCTGCACCTGACCGCCGTCGCCCGGGGCCTGGACACGGTCGATCCCCGCCTGGACACCCTCGCCGCCGCGGGCGCCGCGCTCACCGTCGTCGGCTTCGCCTTCAAGCTCGCCGTCGCCCCCTTCCACTTCTGGGTGCCCGACACGTACACCGGCGCCCCGCTGCCCGTCGCGGGCTACCTCTCCGTCGTCGGCAAGGCGGCCGGTTTCTCCGGCCTCATCCTGGTGACGGTCGTCGCCTTCGAGCCGTACGCGCACGTGTGGGGCCCCGCCGTCGCGGTGCTGGCCGCGCTCACCATGACCGTCGGCAATGTCGCCGCCCTGCGCCAGCGCCCCGGCCAGTCGCGCAGCGCGGTACGCCTGCTGGCCTGGTCCTCCATCGGCCAGGCGGGCTACCTCCTGGTGCCGGTCGCCGCCGCCGCGTACGCCGACCCGCAGCGTCAGGTCGGCATCACCCTGGCGTACGCGCTGATGTACGGGGCCGTGAACCTCGGCGCCTTCGCCGTCGCCGCCCTCGTCGGCCGCACCGCGCCCGGCAACCGGCTCACCGACTACCGCGGCCTGTACGCGCGCCACCCCTTCGCGGCGCTGGCCATGGCCTTCTTCCTGCTCTGCCTGGCCGGCCTGCCGCCGGGCGTCATCGGCCTCTTCGCCAAGGTCGCCGTCTTCTCCTCCGCGGTCGACGCGGGCCTGGGCTGGCTGGCCGCCGTCATGGCCGTCAACGTCGTCATCGCCCTGGTGTACTACCTGCGCTGGACGGCCGTGCTCTTCACCCGCGCGGAGGCCCCGGCCGCCGACGCGACATCCGCCGAGCGCACCCGTACGCCCGCGCCCCTGACGGCCGCCATCGCGCTCACTGCCGTCGTCGGCGTCGCCCTGTCGGGCGCGCCGCAGCTCGTCCTGCGCTTCGCTTCGAGCACGCTGCTCTGAGCGTTCTGTGAAAAGCGCACAAGGGAACTAACGCCCCCCCGGTGGCGTTGGCCCTTACAGGAGGTTCTCCTAGGAAAACGGAGAAAACGTCTTCCTGCTGCACATCTTGGAGGGTGACTGTGCACCGCCGGCACAACGGGCTGAAGACCGCCGCGCTCCTCGGCGGACTGTCGGCACTCATCCTGATCATCGGCAGTTTCTTCGGGCGTACGGGACTGATCGTCGCGCTGGTCGTGGCGCTCGGCACCAATGCGTACGCCTACTGGAACAGCGACAAGCTCGCCCTGAGGGCGATGCGCGCGCGGCCGGTGAGCGAGTTCGAGGCCCCGGCGCTCTACCGGATGGTCCGCGAGCTCTCCACCGCCGCACGGCAGCCGATGCCCCGGCTCTACATCTCGCCGACCGAGGCGCCCAACGCCTTCGCCACCGGCCGCAACCCGCGCAACGCCGCGGTGTGCTGCACCGAGGGCATCCTGCGCATCCTGGACGAGCGCGAGCTGCGGGGCGTCATCGGCCACGAGCTCAGCCATGTCTACAACCGCGACATCCTCATCTCCTCGGTGGCCGGCGCCCTGGCCTCCGTCGTGATGTTCCTGGTCAACTTCGCCTGGCTGATCCCCATCGGCCGCTCCGACGACGACGAGGGCCCCGGCCTGCTCGGCATGCTGCTCCTGATGATCCTGGGCCCGCTGGCCGCGTCCCTGATCCAGCTCGCCGTCAGCAGGTCCCGCGAGTACGAGGCCGACGCCTCCGGCGCCCGCCTCACCGGTGACCCGCTCGCCCTGGCCTCCGCCCTGCGCAAGCTGGACGCGGGCACCAAGCGCCTGCCGCTGCGGCCCGAGCCGCGGCTGGAGACCACCAGCCACCTGATGATCGCCAACCCGTTCCGCCCGAGCGACGCGTCCAAGCTCTTCTCGACCCACCCCCCGATGGCCGAGCGCATCGCCCGGCTGGAGGAGATGGCCGGCCACCGCCGCTGAGCGCCGGCCACCGAACCCGCGCGGGCCCCGCCCGCGCTCCCGTGGGAGGCTGACAGCATGAAGACGATCAACCTCATTCTCAACGTCGTGTGGCTGATCATCTGGGGGCTGTGGATGGCCATCGGCTACGCCCTGCTCGGCCTGCTGATGTTCATCTTCATCATCACGATCCCGTGGGGCATCGCCTCCCTGCGGATCGCCAACTACGTGCTGTGGCCGTTCGGCCGCACCACGGTGCAGCGCCCGGACGCCGGCGTCGCCTCGACGCTCGGCAACATCATCTGGCTGATCTTCGCGGGCATCTGGCTCGCCATCGGTCACGTCGTCGCGGGCGTCGGCTTCTGCCTGACGATCATCGGCATCCCCTTCGGCATCGCCAACTTCAAGATGGTGCCGATCTCCCTGCTGCCGCTCGGCCGCGAGATCGTCCCCGTCGAGGAGTAGGGCCGCCGCCGCGGGCTCAGCCGGGCTCAGCCCGGCTCGATGTTGTGGTTGAGCCGGAAGACGTTGCCCGGGTCGTACTCGGTCTTCACGCGGGCGAGGCGGCTCAGATTGTGCGCGCCGAACCCGGCGATGACCCGGCCCTCGCCCTCGTCGCCGATGAAGTTGAGGTAGACCGCGCCGATGGACCACGGCTTCATGTCCTCGCGCACGTCGTGGGCCCACTGCCGGGCGCGGCCGTCGTCCGCGGGACTCTCCCACAGGCCGAAGGGATGGGCGACCCAGGCGGCACGACGCCACGGCAGCGGATAGTCGTCCGGACCGTGCGCCATGGCACCGCCGCCGGGGAAGAGGACCTGCTGCGAGGGGGAGGGGACCACCATCGCGCGGGAGCGCGCATAGAAGCGCTCCACGGCCTCGTCGGGCAGCGCGGAGAGGTACTCCGCCGACCAGTAGTTGCGATAGCCCGGAGGATTGTCCAGCAGGCACTGCAGCTCCGCGTACGGAAGCTCGGCGATCATGCTGCCCTCGGGGGAGAGGGACAGCAGCGGCGCGATCAGCTCCCGCGCCGGCTCCTCCTGGCCGATGTACGTCACCAAGGCGGCGGCCACCAAAGCGCCCGCCATGTGCGGCGGAACGAAGTCCTCCGGCGGCGCCGTCGCATAGAGGACGGCCCCGCCGACCTCCGGCGGTGCCGACTCCATGAAGTCCCGGTAGGCGCGCACGACTTCGGGGCCCGCCGCCGACGGCCACAGCAGCAGGGCGGCGGTCATCCGCGGCACTTGGTGCAGCCGCAGCGTCAAGGAGGTGGCTACGCCGAAGTTGCCGCCGCCACCATGCAGAGCCCAGAACAGCTCGGGGTTCTCGTCCTGCGCGGCACGCACCATGGTGCCGTCGGCGGTGACGAGTTCGACCTCCTCCAGGCTGTCGCAGGCAAGTCCGAACCGGCGCTCCAGCCACCCCGAACCGCCGCCCAGGGCGAGACCGCCCACCCCGGTCGTCGACACCCGGCCACCGGTCGTGGCCAGGTCGTACGGCTGGGTCGCGCGGTCCAGATGGGTCATCAGGGCGCCGCCCCCGACCCGCGCCGTACGCGCCCGGGGATCGACCACCACCGCGTGCATCCGGCGGAGGTCGACCACGAGGCCGCCGTCGTTCAGGGCGTTGCCGGCGACACTGTGCCCGCCACCGCGCACCGCGACCTCCAGCCCGCGCTCCCCGGCGAAGCGGAGCGCCGACGCCACGTCCCCGGACGACTCGCAGAGCGCGACGACCGCCGGACGCCGGTCGATCATCGCGTTGAAGACGGTGCGGTTCTCGTCGTACACCGGGTCGCCCGGAGTGACGACCTCGCCGTCGAAGCCGGAACGCAGCGCGTCCAGTGCCGTGTCGTCGAGTACCCGGGGTGCCATGGAGTGCCCCTCTCTCCTCCTCCACGGTAGGACGGGGGTACGGGCGGGGCACGTCGGGCCGCAGGCCGCCCCCGAGGGGCGGCCGGGCCTAGCCGGACAGCCCCGCCGCCAGCGTCGCCCCGAGCTCCCAGCAGGCCTCCAGATCGGCCTTGGAGGGCTCACCGGTGACCGTGACCTCCGCGGCCGCCTGCTCCCACCCCAGGCCCGTGGTGATCGACCGGATCCCGCGCACGGTGCCCGTGACGTCGCTCCCGCCGTGCACCCAGTAGCCGAAGGGACGGCCGCGCGTGGCGTCCAGGCACGGGTAGTAGACCTGGTCGAAGAAGTGCTTCAGCGCCCCCGACATGTAGCCGAGGTTCGCGGTCGTGCCCAACAGGTAGGCGTCCGCCGCCAGCACGTCGGAGGCCGTCGCGGACAGCGCGGGCCGCCGCACGACGTCCACGCCCTCGATCTCGTCCGTCGTGGCGCCCGAGACGACCGCCTCGAACATCGCCTGCAGATTCGGCGAGGGCGTGTGATGGACGATCAGGAGCGTGGCCACCTCAGCCGACCACGGCCGGCGCGGCGGGGATGCTGTCCATGAAGGAGCTGACGGAGAACACGGCGTTGCCCGGGCCCGCCGGACCGTACCCGGGCGGCGAGGACAGCCCGAACTCCTCCAGCGTCGCGCGGTACACGTCCAGCAGCCGGATGTGGTACTCCAGCGGCGCGCCCTCCGGGTTGGCCTTGCCGAGCGGCGTCGTCGGCTCGGGGCACCAGGTGGTGAAGCGCGGCGTGATGCCCCGCGACATGAAGAAGCGCAGCCCCTCGGCAGTGGAGTCGATCGCCTCGCCGACACTGCTGAAGCCGAACGGCTCGGCCATCTCCACGCCCGCCACGAAGTTCGGGATCACATTGCGCGGGCCGAAGATCTCGGCGGAGTCCAGGATGCGGCAGTGCCACTCGTCACGGCCGACATGCTGCTCCTTGCCGGGGCAGTACAGCTCGAACAGCCGCCGGTCCCACACCTCGTAGTTGGGGTGGTAGATCTGCACGCCGTAGTCCTTGAAGCGCTGCACGTCCTCCTTGGGCAGCGCCTGGGCGACGACCTTGCCGATCCAGCGGCCGGGGAAGCGCTCCTCGATGGCCTTGGCGTAGTGCCCGTAGAAGTCGGCCTCGTCGCGCCCCGCCACCTTGCCGGTGATCGCGCCACCGGTGAGGGTGTACGCCGTGGAGGTCTTCGCCGTGTCGTACTTGTCGATGATCTCCAGCGCCTCCAGCACCTCCTCGACCGGCTTCACACCCGTGTAGGGGCGGCCGGCCGCCTTGTGCTGGCGCCAGTTGTGGTTGATGTCGCAGTACTGGCACTCCGCCTTGGCGCCGAAGTACTGGCAGACGCGGAAGACCGTCAGGTAGACGAGGTAGCCCCACTGGATCGTCGGCGCGACCTCCATCACCGACTTCCCGTTCTCCAGGGTGTGCCGGTAGTAGTCCGGCATCGGCGGCAGACCCACGTCCGCGATGCGCACCCCGTCCAGGTACAGCCCGAGCACCCCGCGGCCACCGGCCTGCACACGGTACGGCGACGCCGGGTTGACGCGTACCGACACCACCGTGCGGCGCAGGTCGTACGGGCCGCCGGTGAGCACGATCTCCTCGGGCGGGCGGTTCAGCGCGGCGGCGCCCAGCTCCGGCAGCGTGCGGTGGTCGAAGGAGAAGATGAAGTACGACTTCGGTTTCACATCGCCGTCGTCGCCACCGCTCAGCGCGGAATCGTCGAACGCGATCCCGCCGCGCAGCAGGTCCTCCTTGATGACCGCTTCGCGTGGCACGTGCGGGAAGCGGCCCATCAGGTCTTCCACCACAGCGGTGCGGTTCTGCATTGCCCGGCTCCATCCTCGAGACGACTGCCCGGGTCCCACATGGGGGGTGGGCCCGAGGAGACCTTCAACGAAAGACCCTACGCATGCCGGGGCGTTTCCGATGGGGGCCCCTCCCGTTCACCCGGTGTCAGGTTCGTGGTGAAACCCGCCCAAACCCGCCCGCGCCGGCGCGCCCGGCGCCCCCGCGGACCCATCGGCCTACGACAAAGGTCCCGGCCGCCTCCTCCGGCCGGGACCTCGGCGTGCCCGCGGTCAGCGGTAGTTCACGAACTGCAGGGCGAAGTCCAGGTCCTTGCCCTTGAGCAGCGCGATGACCTCCTGCAGGTCGTCCCGGCTCTTCGAGCTCACCCGCAGCTCGTCGCCCTGCACCTGCGCCTTGACGCCCTTCGGCCCCTCATCGCGGATGATCTTGGCGACCTTCTTCGCGTTGTCCTGCGAGATGCCTTCCTCGATGGACGCGAAGATCTTGTACTCCTTGCCGGACAGCTGGGGCTCGCCCGCGTCCAGCACCTTCAGCGAGATCCCGCGCTTGACCAGCTTGGTCTCGAAGACGTCGAGGATCGCCTTGACCCTTTCCTCCGAGTTGGCCTGCATCGCGATCTTGTCCCCGGACCACGCGATCGAAGCGCCGACGTTCTTGAAGTCGTAGCGCTGCGAGATCTCCTTCGCGGCCTGGTTGAGGGCGTTGTCGACCTCCTGCCGCTCGACCTTCGAGACGATGTCGAAACTGGAGTCGGCCATCTTCTGTTGGCTCCTTGGCTCTGATCCGTCAGGTCCGCGACCCGCCACCGGGCCGCTCCCGCAAGCCTAGCCATCCGACCCGCCGGAGGCGCTGATCAATAGGGTGGCGGAGCACCCCCGGGCATCGGGTATTGTTTACGACGTCGCCACGGGGACCACGCACAACGGCCCCTGGAGACACTTCCCAGGCGGTGTGCCCGAGTGGCCAATGGGAGCGGACTGTAAATCCGTCGGCTTAGCCTACCCAGGTTCGAATCCTGGCGCCGCCACAGGAACGAAAAGCCCCCCTGACCAGCAGAAACGCTGATCAGAGGGGCTTTTTTCGTACTCATCTCAGCACTCCCGAACGAGAACCGAAAACAGTGGCTTTGTCTCGCCCTGTCTCGGGTGAGTGACAGCCCTGATCAGGGCGTGTCCCCCAGGTGTCCCCCGGGGGACGGAGGCTCCGGCGTGTGCCACTCCCTGAGCGCCGCGTCGATGCGCTCGTTGGCCCGCTCCCGGGTATGCGCTAGCACCTTGGCGTAGACCCGGAGAAGGACGGCGAGGCTGTGCCCAGCCCTCCGTGCGCACTCCATCGGGTCTACTCCCGAGCTCAGCCAGAACGAGACTCCCGCATGGCGAAGGTCATACGGGCGCCGGGCGAGCGGGGATGCCACCTCCTCTTCTGTGAGCGCTGCGGCCCTCGCCTTGGCCCACACGTCCCCGTAGCCGCTCTCTTGGAGCAGCCCACCGCGCGCGGTGCGGAACAGGCGCCCATCCGGGGCGGTGCCGTGTCGGTCGAGGTGGGTCCGAAGCATTGCGACGAAGTGCGGAGGGATGGGCACCGGCCGTGAGTCCTGTTCGGCACGGGCTTTCAGGTGCCGGGCCTCATGTGCCTTGCCGTCCCTTGTCCAGCCGCGGCCCGCCCGTACGACGCCCCTCCTCAGGGTCAGGACCCCCCATCCGGTGTCCGGCAGGTGGCACCGGTCCCGGGTGAGGGCAGCGGCTTCGGCGGGGCGCATGGCGGCGTAGTAGAGACACCCGAAGAACGCTTCCAGGAGCTCCCCTCGCTGGCCCTGTTCCCGGACACCGGAAAGGAGAGCGCGTACCTGCCGAGGATTGGCGACGGCCTCGGGGTCCACGTCTTCGACGGTCTTCGGCGCCGTCCACTTCACGGCGGCGAGGGGATTGACCGGCATGGTGAAGTACTGCGCCTCCACAGCGAAGCCCAGGACATCGCTCAGGCACGCTCGCTTGCGGCGGGCGGTACGCGCGGCGGCCGGCTTGCCGTCCAGCTTTTTCCCCAGGGCGTCCAATGCCTGTCGGAGAGTCGCCGGATCCTCCAGCGCGGATATGGGAAGTGAGTGGCGCTCCATCCACGCCAGGGAGTCACTGATCTCCTTGGGCGGGGTCTCAGCCCACCGGTTCCGGTTGAAAGCCCAGCCGTAGAGGGCACGTCGCAGGGCGGATTGCTCTGGCATGCCGGCGCGCGTCTTCACGAGGGCGGGCGTGATCGTGGCCAGGGCATCGGCGTACGACTTGCGCGACTTGGCGGGCGCCAGGTCCCACTTGCGGTCCACGTAGTCACGGGCGTGCTGATACCAGGTGACTGAACCGCGCTGCGCCCTCAGCTCCGATACCGGCAGGCCGGACTCTTCATCGAACTGATCGCCGGAACGTACGGCGCTCATCAACTCCGAGCGTCGCCCGTCTGCCTGAGCCTTGAGTGTGTAGCTCTTGGAATGCTTCTTCGCACCCACAAGCCAGCGCAACCGGTATGGCTTGGGTCGGTCCGAGCGGGTCTCTAGCGCGTAAATGCGCACGTCATACGTCAGTTTCATAGATCTCCGATGCCAGGAGTAGGGCCCGCCGGAAGCCTCCGGCGGGCCCTACTTGCTTGATCAGTGGGCGTTCAGCTCGTAGTTCGCCCACCAGGTGTCGAGATCCGTGCGACGGCAGCGGATCTGCCCGTTGGGCAACTTGATGAGACGCGGCGCCTGGCCGCGGGCGCGCATCCGGTAGAAGGCGGCGCGGCTCATGCCGATCTCTTCGAGGACTTCGGGGAGCTTGAGTACGGGCGGGCGGGTCATGGACGGACTCTCCTTCGGGGGTGCGGGCCGCCTTCGGCCCCTTCCTGTCAGGTCCGCTACTTCCGCTACCTCCGCTACCGCCGTGGTCAGATGCATGATCGAGGTAGCGGATACGGGTAGCGGTAGCGGATAGAGCCGCTCCCGGCCCCTGGCCGGCAGGGGGTGGGTGGGCAGCGGGGCGGTAATGGAGTGCCTTCCGTGAGCGAACGCCAGTCCTACAAGAGCCATTCACCCGATGAGCGTTGGACTCCCATCGAGCCTGCGATCACAGCATGGAAGGTTTGACGCATCGTCAATGCCCTGTTGGAGAGGCTGTCTGCAGCCGGGCTGTGCAGCCGGCCTTTGCTGGCTTGTGGAGCACCGAAAATCGTCGGCGCCCAGGTAGCGTGCAGGCGTTCCGCCGCGCTAGTCAGGCAAGTAGGCTCACGGCCATGGGCGCGGGGAAAGAAGTCAGGACGTTCGTCCGATGGATCCGCAAGTACCGGGGCGAGCTGTCCGGAGACTCTGCCGACTGCGGAGAATTTGCATCCCTGTTCCACCTGAGCAGCGAAGATCTGGAGCGGCTGGTCAGTGAGGCCGAGCAACAGGGGCTCATCTCCGTCAGTAAGACGTGGTCGGTGCCGATTTATGGAGAAGGGTTTCGCATCACGATCCGTGCCCAGATGACGGGCCGCGGCCTCGCTGCGGCACGCGACTGGGATCATGCGGACCAGCGGTGGGTCGAGGCCTATGCCCCGCGAGTCCTCGTTTGGGTTCATGAGCAGGGCCTACGAAATGGCCAATATCTCCTCTATGAGGATTTTGCTGCTGCGGAGAACCTGACGCTAGAGGAAGCGACGAAGGCGCTCGACTATGCCAGTGAATGGATCAGTAAAAGTCACGGGAAGCGCGAACGAGCGTATTCCAATGCCTGGATCCGCACGGACCTAGTCGGGATGCGCAACAGTGGGCACGAGTACCGAATCCTGGGACTTGACAGCGATGGTGAAGCCGAACTGTATAAATGGGAGAAGCTCTGGGGCAACGTCAGCAAGCGCCGCCTGGCCGCACAGGACAAAGTCTTGCGCTGGGCTCATCAGAACGGCTCTGATGCGACGCCCCTTGACCCGTCAGGGTTCTTCTCATCTCCTCTCCATTATTTCTATGGAAAACCCCTAGAACCAGAGGAGGTCAGCGAAGCTATCTCCAGCCTTGAGGAATATCAACTACTTATTCTCTCAAGCCGCGAAACTAAGATCTGCATCAAGCTAACCGAAAAAGGCGTGGACTGCGCCGAGTCCGGGAAGACGGTGAGAAAGTTCATGACCAAGAATGAGGGCCGCGAAAAGGTGACGTACAACATTCATGGCCCTGTCCACGGAGGGCAGTTCGGCGACCACAACAGCCAGGTCAACAACTTCGGCATCGACAGGCAGGCGATTCTGGAATTCGTCGGACAAGTGCGCCAGCTCTCTGGGCAGCTTGGTCTCGACGAGCCGATCGAAGCCGACCTCGTCGAAGAGGTTCACGAGCTGGAGCAGGCGTCAACTGAGCAAACACCTGACCGTGGACGCATCCGCTCGGCTTTGGACAAGATCTGCAACGTCCTGACCAGCGCGCCCAACGGCGTAATGGGGCAACTGCTGCTGGGCGCCGGGCAGGCGTTGATCAGCCGTGAACTCGGATGAATCGTCGGCGCTGAGAACCAGCGCCCGCCTGACCAGCTGGGGGTGTCTGGCGGGGCTGGCGCTCACGCTGATCTGTGCTCTCGGCTTCCCTGCCTTGGTTGCCGTGGCGTTTTACTTCGACGGTCGCTAGACCGCCCTGCGCGGGCGAACCACGGGGCGGGTAGCGGATAGAGCGGCGGCGGTAGCGGATGCGCGGGGGCTATCCGCTACCTGATCTAGGGCTCTGACCGGCGCGGTAGCGGAGGTAGCGGAAGTAGCGGACTTTCAGAGGGGGGTGGGCAGTAGCGCTGCCATGCGTCGTGGAGGTCGGTGGCGTAGTAGCCCTTCATGACGTTGCCGCCGGCCTTGATGTTGCGGGCGGTGATGGGGGTGTTGTCGCCGGTCATGTACTCGCGGAGCATCCGGGACAGCCCGCGTGCGTCGAGTGGCTTGCCGGCCATGTCCGCCCACGGTGCCTCTTCGAGGCTGTGGAGGCGGTCCAGGACGGCGACGGTGGGCAGGCGGTCGATGCCGTTGAAGACCTGGTCCCGCAGGTCGGTGAGCAGCCGGATACCGGTGCTGCCCTTGTCGTCCACCTTGGCGGCGTTGACCAGTTCCACGCAGGCTTCCCGGGCCCGCTTGGGCCAGTCCCCGCCGGCCGCGTCCGCTACGGCGAGCAGGGCCTCCCACACGTCCGCGGGCCGGTCGGTGACGCCCTCGGGCATCTTGGGGAAGGCTCCCTCGACTCGATCGCGGACGCTGTCGGCCCATGCGGCGAGGCGGTCTCGCAGTGCGTGTCCTTCGCCCTCGTGGACGCGCTGCCGGAACGGCTCCACGCGCTCGTTGCGGGCCCGGCGACGCATGCGGATGATGACCGAGCGGGTCAGGATCGTGTCCGGCAGCGAGCCGAGTCCGGCGACGGCCACGGCGCAGAACGACGGGAACTCCTGCACTTGCTGGTTGGCTCCGTCGCCCACGCATCGGTACATGACCCCGGAGCGGCGGTGTCCGGCGTTGAGGAATCCCCTCAGTTGTTCGTTCTCCCCGGCCTTGGGGCCGAAGACGGTGTCGATCTCATCGAACAGGATCGTGGGCCGCGCGCTCAGCCCGGATACGGCCCGGAACAGCGCGGACGCGGACGCGTTGACCGCGACCATCGGATACGGGACCAGGGTCTCCACGATCTCCAGCGCCCGGGACTTCCCGCTCGCCGGCTCCGGCGACAGGAACGCCAACCGGGGCGTGGCGTCGAAACAGTCCAGCAGGTGCGCATGCGCGTCCCACAGGACCACCGCGACGTAGGCGGCTTCCAGCGGGAAGACGTTGAACCGGCGGTGGAAGGCTTCCACCTCGCTCAGCAGAGCCGCGCCGTCGCTCATGCGGCCTTCCTCCTCTGGTCTCGGTTGCGCAGCGGACAGCAGTCCCGGTGCGCGGTGTGAGCGTCGATCAGGCGCAGCACGGCGGCTCTCCCAGTGGCTTTGCGGTCGTATCCGCAGGCACACCAGGACCGAGCGACGGCGGTCCGGCGCCAGGACGTGGGCGCGGACACGTGCAACCACGCCACGGGGGTCCGTCCGTCGCCGTGCGGCGGGTCAGGACGAAGAGCTGACAGGACGCCTTCGGCGGCGACCTTCGGCGCACTACCCGCCGCGGACCTGCCGGCCGGTGTGGCGGGGCCGGGGTAGTCGGGGGTGGAGGTGAGGCGTTTCAGGTGGGGGGTGGGTCCGGGGGTGGTCATGCCGTCTCCCGGGGGCGGACCGTGCGCAGGGAGTAGTTCAGTGCGCTACGGATCGTGGCGCGGCACTCGGCAGCGGTGAGCCCCGCCGACTCGCCCGCCTCCTGAAACGCCGTCTCTACGGCCGCTCGGTCGATGTCGCCGCGGGCGACGTACCGGCCCACGCGGATCGCAGCCCGCAGCAGTTCCTCGTTTCGCCGCCCGGCTTCCCGGTGCGCGGCCACGCTGGCGCTCTCGCGTTCGAGTGCGACCGCCGCGCAGCGGGTGGCGTTACGGACAGGCGCCGGCCGGATCGCCGGCGCCGTAGGCTCCTGAGGGGCCGTCAGGGCGCCGTGGAGCCATTTGGGTAGCTCTGCAACGGGGGCGTCGTCCACGACCGTGTACGGGCCGTGTGGCGTCGTGCTGCCGGGGGCGACGACGTATCCGCCCCATCCCCGAGTGTCGATCTTCGGGGCGAGGGTGCCGGCGGTACTCCCGAGCCTGGCCCCGTCCGGGGTGGTGAAGTACAGGTGCATGCCGCCGCCCGCGGTCCGCACGGTGCGGGTGACGGGGACGGGCTGTCCGGCGCGCTCGCAGAGCGCCGTGAAGGAAGTCACGCCGTCAGGCGTTCCTTCTACGTCTGTCGGCTTGAGCGTGTCCAGGTCCACCACGAGCAGCCCGGACGGGCCAGTCGCAATACCGATGTTGAACGGCCGCACCGCCCACGCAGAACGAATGCGGGCGGGGTCGGTGGTGGCGCGCTGCTCCCACTTTCGGTGCCCCGCAGCGCAGTCGCCGGTGCCGGGGCAGGAACGCTCCCCGTGCAGCGCTGGCGTCTTGCTCCCGGGCCGGAGCGGGTGAACGTGCCAGCCGCGTTCCGCCGCGTCCAGGGCGGCGGTCATGAGGTGGCGGTTCACGCGGCAGTCCTCCCTTCCAGACTGGCGGGGAGGTGGACGTCGAGGAGGAGGCTGTAGGCGTGGTGGGCCTGTTGGGGGACAACACCGTTGCCGAGGATCTTGAGCTGTTCCTTACGGACAATGCCGGGAACGGTGGTGACCCACCCGGCAGGCAGGCCCATCATCCATTCCACGAACGCCGGCGACAGGCGCCGATTCCCTCGCGTCCCCGGCTCGGTCGGGCACGGCGCCGGCCGGCCGATGACCTGTTCCCACCGGTGGACCGCGGGCCCGTAGTCGGTGCCGTCGCTCGCGACCCACCGGGCATCGAGCCGGACGGCCTGGCCGGGCAGGTAGAACCGCCCGGAGGTGTCACGCTGGTTCGGCCCACCGTGCGGTCCGTCGCTGGCCGTCGGGGTGGGGAGCAGATTGACCACGAACTCGTTGAGCGGGCGCGCGTTCCTGCCCAGCAGGTTTGAGGCGCCGGACTTCCAGTCCCGCGCCACCGGCGTGGGCAGTAGCCTCACGCCTCCCGCGGTGGCGCCGGGAGCCGGGTGACTGCGGTGCGTAGGTTCATCCCGCCCCGCCTCTTGGGTGAGGTGCCGGGGCCGCCAGTGCCGTCCGAGGTGGTGGGGGTCGGCATCAGCGGGATGGGCAATTGCGAACCAGCGGTCCCGCGGGTGCGGGGCGCCGATGTCGGGGTCACCAGCTCGTAGACATGTCCAGCGCGCGTCATACCCGAGCGCGGCCAGGTCCGCGGCGACGACGTCCAGCCCCCGCGAGCGGAGCGCCGCCACGTTTTCCAGGAAGACGTAGCGCGGTCGAAGGACGCCCACAGCCTCAGCGACGTTTTTCCAGACCCGCGACCACTCACCGTGGATACCGTCCCTTCGTCCAGCGTTGGAGATGTTCCGGCACGGGAACCCCGCACCGATCGCGTCCGGCCGGTGCAGATCGCGGACCTGGCGCCAGTTCGTGCGGGTGATGTCCCCCAGGTTCGGAACCCCGGGGTGGTGGGCGGCGAACACCGTCGCGGCGTGGGGGTCGTTCTCGGCGTAGGCAACGACCCGGCCGCCGGTACCCGCGCCGATCGCGAGTTCCAGACCGCCGTAGCCGGCGCACAACGCCACCAGCCGTAACGGTTGACCGGGCTCTCGCCCGGCAGGGATGGGATGGGTCATTCTGGATGTCTCCAGTTCTGTGAAGAGGACTGAGGCGGAGCGGGCCGCGAATCTTTGGCCAGAGGGCGGCCCGCTCCGGCGCGTCTAGGCCGCGCGGCGGTGAGTGGGGAAGGCGATTACCGTCGCGCCGCCGCCGTCGCTGGCGGGGCCGGGGCCGGGGCCGGTGGTGCCGGTGCCGGGGCCGGTGGTGGGGAGGCCGGGGCCGATGTCGTAGTTGCCGCCGTCCGGCGGGCCACCGGGCCCGGCGGTGGTAGGGCGGTGTTCGGCGAGAACCGCGGCGGCGTCGTCCAGGGCGGCGCGCTGCCGGCGGCCGGTGACGAACAGGACGGGTGCGGCAATGGCGGCGGGTCCGGCGAGGACCGCGGCGGCGATCAGGTCCGGGTTCACGGCGCGTCCCCCTTCGGGGTGTTGAGGAGTTCGGCGAGGGTGCCCCCGAGGGCGTTCAGGCGGGCTTGGATGGCGTGCCAGGACTCGGGGTCGATGCTCATCAGCCCGTAGAGGGCAGCGGCGGTGTCGCCGCGGTGGTGGGCGTCGATGGCGTCGCGCAGGTCGCCGGCGGCCGTGAGGCTAATACGCCCCATGATGGGCGGTGTGGTGGCCATGTCGGTTTCTCCTAGCGGAGGTTGGCGAGGCTGTCGGCGAGGGCTGTGCACAGGTTGTGGATGGGGCCGTAGGCGCCGGTTCCGGCGGTGAAGAACCCGAACAGGAACAGCACGACGGCGGCGCCACCGTTGGCGGCCTTGCTGCGGACGGTGAAGTACGCGGTGATGCCGAGCAGCAGCACCGCGGAGACGGTCAGGACCACGGGGTCTCCGTTCGGGTCAGCGGGTGCCGTCGCGGTGGATGGCGCGGGCGAGGTTGTACAGGTGGCGGCCGGTGCGTATGCGGATGCCGTGGCCTTTGCAGGGGCGGCAGGTCTTGCCGCGCTGGGGCCGTCCCTTGCGGTCGGTCGAGGTGGCGAAGCCGAAGCCGTTGCAGTGCCGGCAGCGTGCGAACGGCTGAGCAGCACACACGCCGGCGTAACCGAGCGTGACGGCGAGCAGGAGTGCGATAGTGAGCAGGGGGAGGGTCACAGGGTGTCTCCAGGCGTGTTTTCGGGGTTTTCGCAGGCGGGGCCGCTAACGGCTAGCGTCCTGATCAGATAGGGCGCGGGGTGCTAGCGGGACCTCTAGCGCTAGAGGGTTGGGGCTCTAGCGCTAGAGGTCCCGGTGGGTCAGCCCGCGGACCGCTTCCGGTCACGCTCCGCAATCGCGGCGGCGATGTGGGCGCGTTCGAAGCCGGTTCGGTTGACGGTCTTGCCGTTGATCCGGCGGGCGACCTGCCCGGTGGACACACCGTGGGGCTTGAGCGCGGTGGTGAGCTGGCGGGCCTTGTCGGCCGGCTCCATCTCGCCCCACGGCCCGTACAGCTCGGGCCGCAGTTCGGCGAGCCGGTCGACGGCCACGTCGTTCCACACCTTGGCCTCGCCGGAGGGGACGACGGCGAGCACGTCGTCCAGCAGGGTGTCCGCCGCCTCCCGCCGCTCCGGCGCCTGGCCGGCGGCGAGGCCGGTGAGGGTGCCGGCGTTGCTGCGGGCGGTGCGGGCCCGCTCGCAGATCCGGTCGGCTGCGGGGTTGTCGAGGTAGTAGGTGCGGACGATCTGCGGGTCGTCGGTGGCGCCGGCGAGGTAGCCGATGCCTTTGTCGGACTTGGTGAACGTGGTCGCCCGGATGCCGTTCTTGTAGGCGGAGGTGCCCAGGATCATGTCGTTCTCGATCTGGCCCATGACCCGCAGGCAGAACCGGGTACCGACGTTCGCGCTGATCGACGTCGGGAGACTGTCCTTGTCGGGGCGCTGCGTGGCCAGCAGCAGGATGACGCCGAGGGCCCGGCCGCGCTTGATGATGCCGGTGCACAGCGCGCCGGCTTCCTTGCCGTACTCGGGGTGGGAGAAGAGTTCCTGGCACTCGTCTATCGCCAGGACCAGCGGATGCAAGCCCAGCGAGCGCACCGCGGCGAGGTCGGGGGTGACCTTGTTCTCCGGGCACTTGTCCTTCGGCAGCGAACTGATCACCTTCGCGCGTCGTTCCAGGTCGCCGTAGACGTAGCGGATGGAGTCCAGCGCCGCCGCGGCGGTGGCGTCGTCGGGACCGGAGCCGTAGTCGGCCGCGACCCGGGCCAGCGGCTCCAGGTCGCCGGTGCCCTTCAACTCCCACACCAGCAGTTCCGCGAGCGGGTCCAGCGCGGCGGCGAGCAGCGGCAGGCGCAGGGAGAACGTCTTGCCCATGCCGGGCATGGCGCCGATGAGGACGTTGTCGTACATCAGCGTCATGTCGACGGGCCGGCCGCGCTGGTCCAGGCCGAACGGCACGGGCTTGAACAGGGACACCGCGCCAGCCTTGGCCAGCGGACCGGCCACCGGGGGCAGCTTGTTCAGCGCCTTGTCCCCGACCCACAGCATCATCCGCCCGGCGTGCTCATCCGCGACAGGCTCCGGCCACACGCAGCCCAGCGGGCGGCGCAGGCCGGAGGCGAGCCGGTCCCGCCGGTCGAGGATGTCCGTCACCGTCACCCCGTAGGGCAGGTCCACGTCGGCGCGCCATCCGGGGCCATCGCGGGTGATCGGTGCGGGGAAGCGGATGCCCTCGCCCCCCTTGCCGAGTGCCTTGTTCACCTCGGCGATCCCGAGTGCCCCGAGGGCGCGTTCCACGACGGTGGAGGTGAGGCGTTCCACCTCGGTGGCGACCACGGCACGGGAGACGACGGGCTTGTCGGCCGGTGCTCCGGCGAACCCGAACACCGTCACGAGCGCTGAGACGGCCACGGCGAGGATCCAGGTCGGGGCCAGCACCCACAGCGCGAGCGCCAGGATCGGGCCGACGATCGCGGCGAGGGTGAACAGGATGCCGCGCAGCTTCACCCGCCGGTCCCGCTGCCGGGACAGATTCAGGTACTCCCCGGCGTCCTCACGGCGGGCCGCGGCCCGCCGCAGCGGATCGCCTTCCGCGTCGGAGACCCAGCGCAGGGAGGCGCCGACGAACTTGGCGAACCCCACCGGGGCGCGGGCGGTCAGCACTGCCGCGTACCAGGGCACCCGCACTGCGTGGAACGCCGCACTGTGTCCGGCATATCCGGCCAGCCACCCGGCCGCGTTCACGAACTCCGGACGCGAGGTCGCCCACCCGGGCAGCACCGGCCGCCGCCGCGCACCCCGCACCCGGTCCATCACGCCCGGACCGGTCGGCCCCGGGGCGTCCACCAGAGTCGGCCCACCGTCGTCCGACGCGTCACCGGACCGCCAGGCGTCCGGGTCGGCCATCTCGTCGGCCGACGCGTCGGTGTGGGAGTCGGGTTGCGGGTCGGCCGACTCGCGGGCGGCGCGGGCCTTGTCCAGGTCCACCACCTCGCCGCCGAAGTCGGACGACAGGTCGGCTTCCAGCCGCTTGAAGAAGTCGTTCTCGTCCTCGTGCTTCACTGTGGTTCCTTCCAGAAATGGCAGGGGAAGCGGGTCCGGCCGACGCTGTGAGAGGTTGAGCGGTCGGACCCGCGGGAGCTTTCCGCCCGTTCAGGCGGCGCGCTGTTCCTCGGGGTAGGCGCAGGGCACACACGTGCCGAGTGAGCCGGGGATGACGTATCCGGCGTCGGCTCGGCACTGCGGGCAGGTGCGGCGGGCGGTCATCGCCGCAGCGAGCGCCCACCACTTCGCCGGCGTCATCGGCCGGACGGGCTTGGCAAGGTCGATCCGGTACAGGTAGGCGATCAGCACGCCAGCTTTCCGCCGCCGTGCCTGTCGCATGAGCTGTGCCGCTATCGGCTGGCCGCCCGGCCGCAACCCTTTGCTTCGGAGTTGGCGGCGGGTGGCCATGCCTTCCGGGGCGAGGCACCACGGGTAGGTGGGTATCCCCCATTGGGCGCCGGTCGGGTCGTAGCACTTGCCGAACGCCGGAGACATCACGCCACCGCTCCGCGGCGCCCGGAACGGCGGCCGGCCACGGTGGCGAACAGCCGCCCGATCCCCGCCCGCCGCACACCGGCGCGGGCACGCTTGGCCGCGTACATCGCTTCATCGGCCCGGCGCAGCAGCTCCGGCAGGCCCTCGCCGGGGAAGTCCGCGACCCTCGCCCAGCCCAGCGAGACGGTGGTGTGCACTGCCGGGTCCAGGCCCTCAGCGGGCCGGGCGAGCACCGAGCCGAGTACGGCGAGCATGTCGTCTGCCATGCCGTGCCGGTCGATCACCACCGCGGCGAACTCATCGCCCCCGAGCCTGCCCGCCACCCCCGTAGGGCCGGTGTAGTGGGCAAGGCGGCCGGCGGTCGCCCGCAGCAGCGCATCCCCGGCGGCGTGCCCGTGGGTGTCGTTGACGTCCTTGAAGTGATCCACGTCGGCAAGGACCACCACCGCCCGCGGGTCGCGCAGCAGCACCGCGGCGCGGCGGGCGAAGCCCTCGCGGGTCCACAGGCCGGTCAGCGGGTCACGGCGGGCCGACTCCAGCCGCCGCCGCAGCCACCACAGGTGCACCGACCACCCCGCGACCAGCGGACCACCGGCCACCACGGCGGCAATCAGGGCACTCATGCGGCCACCGCCTCAGGCTCACTTGCGCCACCCTCGCGTTCGGCGCGCAGTGCCTCGCGGGCCGTACGGGCGTGGGCGGCGCCGCACTGGACGGCTTGCCGGATGCGGTCGGCCGTCAGGTGCTCTACCGGCCAACTGGCCGTCACCTTGCGGGCCTCGCTCAGCACGTCATCGACGCTCCGGCGGGCTGGCTTGGACGCCGGCTTCCCCGGGCGCTTGCGCGGTGCAGGCTTCGGCCCGGACGGAGCCACCGGCTCAGCAGCCGCGGCAGCGGGGATGGGTGCCGGGTCGGTGTCGGCCGGGGCCGTCTCGCCGAGCCTGAGCAGTACCCGCGTACGCCGGTCCGTCTTGGACCGCCACCGGCGGCCGTGCCGCTCCCGCAGATCCGCGCGGGCCAACTGCCGCTCCCGCTCGCGGGCGAGAGCATCACCATAGGAGGTGATCTCCCACAGCGTCATCCGCCGCCACAGTACGAAAGTGCTCACCGGGGCGAGCAGCCACCGGGACCGGCGGATCTTCTCCATCCGCTTGCCGGTCACGGCGCCGATGCGCGCAGCGTAGACATGCGCGACGACCTCGGACAGCACCACCCACAGCAACGGCATCGTGCCGTGCGCGATCTTCGCCGACACCGAATGGCCAGCCGCGATGTTCAGCCAGCAGGTGACCAGGGTCAGCGCCCACGGCACGAACCGCACCCAACTCAGCGCGATGTCCAGGCGGGTCAGCAGCAGATTGACCACGGTGAACACTGGAATCGCCAGGTCGATGGCCAGCGGCAGCATCTCCGGCGTGGCGAAGCCCCACCGGGCTCCGGCCGCGGACACGGTGTCGAACGACATCGCCAGCCCCACACCGCCGACCCCCACCCCCAACAGCCCCGTCACCGCGACTAACAGCCGCTCCGGACCGGACAGCGGGGGAAGCACGGGCCGCTCCGTCTCCGGGGTACTCATGCCGCCACCGCCCCGTTTCGGCGCGGCCGACGGCGCGGGGCGGGCCGCGGCAGAGCCGCCGCCGCGGCGAACAGCTCCGGCGCGTACGCCTCGACCGCATCTGCCGCGACCTGGCTCAGCCGGTCCGGCAGCGTCGGGTCGTCCGCGAGGATGTCCCGAGCCGCCGCCAAACGCGCCGCCCGCTCCATCTCGCTCTCGCCCTCAACCCCCAGCCACAGATCCACCGGGGTGCCGAGCGCGAGTTCCACAAACTCAGTGGCAGTGACAGCCACATGACCAGCAACGATACTTTTCACGGGTCGTGCTCCCTTCACCAGGAACGGCCCACAGCACGGCCCCGGGGTGCGACCTGGGGCCGTGCGCCGTAGAGCGGAAGTACTTCTTCCGGCTCCCCTCAACACTGCTCGTACGAGACGAGCAGCGGAGGCAACCGGCCGCAGCCGCGAGCTGCGGAAGGTCGAGAGTGCGCGGGCCTTGCCCGGCGCTGACCGCCTTCTTTCGGCTGAGGACAGGCGGCAGATCCTCGTCCACTGTTCAGTTCTCAAAGAACGGGCGCTTCCTTCGGGTCCTGTCACCAGGGCCCTCCGGGCGCTGTGCAGGCGGCACACGCTCCACGTTGCATGGTTTGTATTACCTACCACTCAAGTTGGCAGAAGGATTCCGCGCCGTCAAGCCGTGTCCTTCGACTCGGGACCGCCGGCCTCCCGTGCCGTGGTGCTTCAACTGTGGCCAAGCGCAGCGGACTTCGGGAGCGTGTACTCGGGGGTGCACTCGTGCACTCCTCCGTGTGAACCCACTGCACACGGGCTCTGACCTGCGTAGAGTGACGGTCAGTCAAGCCGGTACTATGGCCGCGCTCTGGGGGTTCGCATGACAGGCCGGAACGCCGCACTCGCCGCGCTCATGCAGACAGCCGGCTTCTCCCACAAGTCGCTCGCCCGAGCCGTGGTGGACAGCGCAACCCGATCAGGTCAGAACGTCACCTGTGACCACACGTACGTGACCAGGTGGCTCAAGGGCTCCATCCCACGCGGCGACATGGCTCAGTTCATCTCTGACGCAATCGGACGCAAGCTGGGGCGCCAACTCACGATCGATGACATCGGGATGGGCGGCGCCGCAGTGTCCGCGGTGCGACCAGAGTTGGGGCTAGACTTCGCTGACCTGCCGCAGACTGCGGCCAAGACCGTCGCCGACCTCTGGCGCGCTGACCTGGCCGGCGCTGAAAGGCTGGTTCACTCACTGCCCGATTCCGCAGCTTGGAACTCCGCGTCCCTGCGCTGGATTGTGGCCCCGCCAGACGGAGAGCTGACGCGAACGGGTAACCGGGCGGTCGGCGCTGTAGACGTGGACATGGTGCGCTCGACGGCCCACGCGTTCAGCATGCTCGACGGGAGGTTCGGCGGTGGTCATGCCCGCCGAGCGCTAATTCAGTATTTGCATACGGATGTCCGGCCGATGCTCGGTGGGAAGTACTCCGATGCTGGGGGAAAGGCACTGCACTCGGCCGTAGCGGAAGCGCTCCTACTCGCGGGTTGGATGTCGTACGACAGCGGTCTTCATGGGATTGCTCAGCGGTACCTGATCCAAGCCTTGCGCATGACTCAGTCGGCCGGGGACAGGCTTCTCGGCGGAAGCATTCTGTCGGCAATGAGCCATCAAGCCACGTTCCTCGGGCGTTACCAGGACGCGGCAACGCTCGCCCGTGCCGCTTACACAGGTCCAGGCGGTGCCCTGGGGCCGACCATGGCCGCGCAGTTCCGCGCGATGGAGGCGCGGGCCCTGGCGCGTCTCGGAGATGAGCGAGGTTGTGACCTCGCCCTTGCGGAGGCTGAACTCAAGCTGACCCAGCGGACGGCCGACAGTGATCCGCCGTATATCGCCTACTTTGATGAAGTGGAACTCGCAGCCGAGATTGGCCACTGTTTCCGCGACCTGGGACGCTCAGCCGAAGCCGCGGAGCGGGGAGCAGGCTCCATATTTGGCGACGGCATGAACAACCGGAGCGACTTCTTCGCAACGATGGTTCGTGCTGAGTCGTATATCAACCAGGGGGAGATCGGTTGCGGGTTTCAAATCGCGTTGAGCGCCCTGCAACTCGGTGAGGGATTGAAGTCGGCACGCTGCGTTCAGTACGTCCGAGAATTTCAGGGACGCATCACGGACGGAATGAGGCGCGCTGTGGAGTTTCGCGAATTTGAAGAGCAGGCTCGCGACTTTCGTCTATGGCAAAAGACGGGGCGCTTCTAGAAGGGTGCCCAGTTTCGCCGAGAGCCACCCGAGCGTATGCTTTCCACCCGCTTCTCCACTTCCTCGGCAGCGCGTGGATTGGCGCCGGCGTTCTGCGAGAGCCAAGTAACCATGAGCAGTTCGCGGATGCTTCGGAGAACGGTGTACCCGGACCACTCCCGGACGTCGAACCCGTATCCGGCGACGAAATCGGCGTACTCAGCTTCTGTGTGCCAACCGAAGCTGTCGTAGTACATGGCGGTTTGCATAAGGTCCCACTCTCGGGGGCCCGTGACGAATCCGTCCAGGTCGATTACCTTCGGCTGGCCGCCCGCGTCATGTAGGACGTTGCCGACGTTGAAGTCCCCATGTAGATGACCTGGTGGAAGCACGAACTGGAGACGGTCGTACTCGGTCGCCAAATCGTCGGCCATGGATTGGAGGAACACGCGAGTTGGGTCCGGCATGGTGGCATGTCGCAAACGCTGCGTGACCTTGTCGAAAGGTTGAAGGGACGGGAGCAAAAAAGGTGGCGGCTCCAACTCGTGAAGCTGCAACAGTAGTACGCCCATTTCGCCGGTACTTGCGTATGCGTCTCCGTTGGCTAGACCTTCCCAGAACGTCACCGGGTGGCCCTGTACGACGATCGGCTGTTCGGCGGTCGTGACGAGTCGCGCAGCCGGATAGTCCTCGGTCACCAGCCATTCCGCTACGGCCACTTCCCTACGCACGGACATGAGCCGATCAGGACTTCGGCCGATCCGAGAGACGATCCGGCCGCCGTCGATGCGGAACACGGCATGGTCACCGAGTCGCAGCATTTCGATTCCGTCTGGATCCACGTGCGCGACCTCGCAGGCTTTACGTAGAAGGGCCTCGGCAGCGTTGGCGTCGAACTGGGTTTCTTCCGTCGTTCTCATCCTGTCTGACCCCCTTGCGCGGCTGGCAACGCGAGGACCTCGCGCCCTCGCGTCGCAGTTCCCCTGCCGATGAGTCCTTGCCCCTCCATCTGCGCGATGGCGGAGCGTACGGCAGTCCGCGATGCTCCGAACCGTTCGCACAGCTCCTTCTCAGTAGGGAAGCGATCCCCAACCGATAGCCCATCGACCCGGAGCAGCTCGGTCACCCTCTCAACGAGCGGCCGACGGTCGCCGCTCCCTGCCACGTACCATCCGGCTCCCTGCACCGACTCGATGATTTCCTCAGCCTTGAGAACCGCAAGAGCCCGTTCGATGGTGCTACGGCTCACGTTGTACGCGCTCATAAGCGCTGCTTGAGAGGGCAGCGCTTCTGTGATTACGCCTGTGTGGATCTCGTGGCGCAGTGACTCAGAGACCTGCAAGTACGTACCTCGCGGACTGGCCTGCGGCACAGCACTCCCTCTCTAGCGGGTCACGCGCGGCTACGCGCCTCGCTCTAGCTTCCCATGGTGTGGCACTGCGCAGTGGCGATGCCCAGTACGCCCCCGCTGGCTGGACACCGCCACGCCACCTCTGTCACAACTAAACTGCTCCCTCGCGCAGTTCACCTCAACCCGACACCAGAGGTCGACATGGCAACGCAGCCTCAAGCCAACGGGCAGCCAGATCCGCCCACGGGAACGTCTGACGGCCAACCAGGCCCCCCACCCTCAGTTGGCCCGCAGCCGGGCGATCCCCTGACATGGATCGCACCGTCTGACCCGGACCGAATGGCCCGCGAAGCAAATCAACTGGCACGCGAGGCAAATACGACTAGTCGAAAAGGACTTCTAATTGCCTTATGGACGCTCGTAGGTACGATAGTAGCAGCAATAATCGCTGCATTGGCCCTGATCCCGCCCTTCTTGGAGGCCAGAGACAACCACGAAGATAGGAAGGAAGAGAAGGCCATTGAGGACGGACCGGCGGTAAAAGTAACGCGCGGCGAATCGCCGATGCTCGCCTATGACTTCGCTTTCGAAAAGCCAACTTACTCCGTTTCCTCGATTGCCGATGAATCAGGATGGGGCGACGGCTTTACGTCCTGGTTGGGGAGAAACAGGGCGCGGCCGGTCGGTATTTACGCCGTTCGGATTACAGTCAAGGCGCTCAGGGATGACACGACGATCATTCAAGATTTCCGTCTCAGTGATCGGCATTGCGACAACGAGGTTGCCAACACTGTTGAGGATATTGAGCGAAACATGCATGGGACACTCGTATACCCTCCCGCTCTAGGTGGCCCTGGCGAAGATGTCAAGCGCGACGTCCTCGGCTTTCAGGTGAGCCAGTACGATGAGACGCGCGCGCGTGTCATGGCGAAGGGCTTCCCGAGGCTGGGCTCGGTTTCGAAAGGAACCGAGACTCAAATGTTCCTCCGTCATCGCTTTTCGGCGAGGGCGGTAGTGCTAGAACAAAACGACGCCCGAACGTTCGATATCTACTTTGGATCAGCCCTCGACTGCACATTTGGGCTCGAAATGAACATCACATCAGGCGACGAGGATGACTGGGTGAAAATTCCCATCAATGTAACCTGGTGGAAAGGGGAAGGCGCCGCCATTGCGGGCCCCGACGAGCCTTACGACACACTTGTTCGCCCAAAGGTGGACGGGTCTGGAATGGAGCTGGGGAATGCGATGCGAGAGGGTGGTGTTCCTGGCGTCAGTTTTATGGTTGACGACGTAAGTCCGTGACGCCACGGCCGCCACCGTTCACCCCCAGTCGGTGCTCCTCCGAGCCCGCCGTGTCCCCTCCCCGCGGATCAATGTACGGTCATGGGCACAGTTGGGAAGGCGTGCGGTAACCGGGCTTGCGGCCGGCCGACGGGCGCAAGGACATCATGTCCACGCTGCTGCACTGCCTCGTTGGTGAACGCCAACCGGGGCGTGCTAAACCATTCGTCATGGATCAAGGCATGGCCGCACTAATTGCTGGTGTTGCAGGCATGGTAGGCGCCCTGGGCGGAGCTGTGGCTGGTGGAATCGCGGCGGTCCGAGGGGCGCGGATTGGAGCGGAAAGGACTGCCGAAGCCACGCGGCAACAGGTGCAGGATCAGGCGGCGGCTGAGCATGGTCACTGGCTCCGTGAGCAGCGAAGGGACGCTTACGCGTCTTTCATTGCGGCCACCCAAGCTGTCACCGATGCGGCAAAAGCGGTGACCGCCATGGAGTATGAGCAACTGATGGGCTTTAACCGCTCGGTCCAGGAGCTCGTCAAGGTAAGCAGCCTCATAACGCTGATGGGCCCCGAGAGCATGGTTAGCGCTGCCGGGCGCACTATCTATGCTGCAGAAGCTTTCAGGCAAGCAATGTGGGATGAGTCGCGGGTGCGAGATCCCACCATTCAGGAATCACACGAGGCGTCGGAGCGTACCGATGAGGCATCGGACGCCTTCAACGAAATGGCATTCCGATTTGTAACGGCAGCCCAAGATGTCGTGAGCAATCTGCGTCAGTAGTTTTTTAATCCCGAGTAAGTCTATAGCTCACCGTGATTGAGTTACCCCTAGTGTCGAGCGTTGGGCTACCCGCTCAGTGAGCGGGTAGCCCAACCGCCTGATGGTGCATCTGCTGCCGCAGCCTGCGTAACCCATCACGGGGGAGTGATGCGGAGCTCTCTGACGTCGCCGACTCCCTTGCAGCCAGTCTTGCCCTCCTTGTAGAGGTCTTTAACGGCGGCTCGGATGTGTTTCTCTCTTGCCTCACCCAACACGCCCGCCAGAACCTCAGCCTGCCGATCGCCGATGGAGAACACGCCTAGTTGCTTCTGTAGATCTTCGATGTTCTGCCGGATCCGGTTAACCCACCGCTTGGCCCGCTCTGCTTCTTCTTCATCGAACGTATCGGCAGCGTCGAAGAGCATGTCCTCGTTGCGCGGGGGCAGGCAGGCGCGACGCCATTCGACTTGGGCGAGGCTGGCCGCTTCACCGAAGAGCCAGAGGCCGTCCCGGTGCCGGCTGAAGTGGACGAGGTGGTAGGCGATCTGGTGGTGCGCGCGGTTGCGCACTTCGATGGTCCAGTAGCCCGCTCCCACGGCTTTTCCGACGCGGCTTGCGAAGCCGTCGGCTATGCGCTCAACTGCCTCGGCTGGATCTCGTGAAGTCCTGTACTCGTCCCTCCACCATGGGCCGCCACAGGCAACGTCCATCGCTTGCAGGGTGGCGGGCTTGGAGGGAGTGTCCTTAGGACTGGTGAGTAGTCCGCCGATACGTCGCACGGCGTTCGCGTTGAAGTTGAGTAGAACCTCGGTGGCGAGGCGCCCTGTAGCCCAGCCTCGCGAACCAAAGAGGTGCTTGGTGAGAGCGTCGAAGCTCAGCCCCAGACCGAAGGGGTCGAGAAAGGCGAACAGTGGTGCCCCCTGCGCCCTGTCGAGCACTTCGTCTAGGTGCTTCTCGACGCGTCCCCGGAGCGCGTAGGCGCTGAGGCCTTGCCCCCGAGCCTCCTCGACCAGGGTTGACAGAGACCGATAGCTCTTGCGTCCTCGTTCGATGAAGAAGCAGTCGAGCTGTCGAAAGTCGGCAATGCGCGCTGCCGAGTTCAGGATGAGTGAGGGGGAGCCAGGGGTGCCATCTTCGTAGCGGCCGGGTCCGGCGTAGCCGTCCACGTACACCACACGGCCCCCGGGTGAGTACCTTCCGACCTTGCTAGCGAAGGGCACCACGTACTGCTTGAGGATCGCATGTTTCAGAACAGCGGCGGCCTTCTTGCTGACGAAAAAGGGGCTGCTGCTGTCTAGTTCCTTCTCTCCTGCACTCTCACCGCTTAGATCTAGTACTGGATCGTCGAAGATTTCATCCGATTCGTCCAATTTCCCGCCCCCAGGATGTGTCCGATGATGCAGCCAGACGGTCACCCTTGCCGGAGGGTTCCGCCAGGGGCTACGGCTTGGCTGAGTCGCCTTGGAGAACCGACGCGGCGTTGCTTGCGGCAGCCTCTGCGGCGACCCCATGACCATGCCCATGCGCTCAGCGGATGAATCCTGAGGGGGTAGAGAACGCGGTGCGCTACACCGCTGTTGGGAGGGGCATCTGGTCCCAGGTGCGGCCCCCAAGTTCCCTTCCGCCAGCCTTCGGTGTGCGGCCGCCCCACTGCTTGAAGAAGAACGGCACGCTGGCTGCCTGGCAGATGTCGCGGATGTCGGTCGCCCATGATTCGTCTAGCGCCCGGTGGCGAGGCCCGGACTCGCCGCCAGCGATGACCCAGTGGATGCCGTCGAGGTTCAGGCCAGGCAGCGGGCCGAGAAGCGGCTCGCAGGACAGGAATCGCACTGCGGCTGGAACCTGCCGGAGATCATCCACACGTGACAGCTCAGCTTCTGACTCCACCGAAACGCCCATCCATACGTTCGCCGGCCAGTCCAGCTTCGGTGCGAGGAGCCTCAACCTTCGGGCCCGCTTGGTCAACACCTGGTAAGTGTGCTGTGGCGTGCTGGACATGACCTGGAAGACCTGTTGAACAAACGCCAGGGGAACCCGAGCGTGGAAGAGGTCAGACATTGAGTTCACGAACACCACCCGAGGACTTTTCCAGCCGTAGGGGATGTTTAGGGCATCTGGGTGCAGAGTGACATCGAAGCCAGGACCAGAGGTCCGGGAATCCCCGTCATTTTGGTACTTTGCCGCGCCCATGGCTTTCAGCCGCTTCGCCAGGGTGAGGGCGTAGCAGTTGTCGCATCCGGGGGAGATCCGATCGCAGCCCGTCGTGGGATTCCACGTTGCCTCAGTCCACTCGATCGTGCTGCGGTCACTCACGGGGCACCCCTCCGTATCCGGCAACCCGCTCGCATGGGCGGGTGCGACCTGCTGCATGCCCAACGAGCTGTCACGCCGCCGGACACAACATCCAACCACCGCTCCGTCTGCAGGTGTTGGCAAAACACTTAATAGAACCTACGTTCCCATCCTGGGTTGGCGGCACTCCAGTTGCGCGCAAGTGAACCTGACGATCCGTGTTCCTCTCCGCGGCTGCCATCGGAGTGCCGGGTGCGTTGCTGATGCGTGCGGCCGGGCCGGGGTTGAATGCCGGGGTAGGAGAGACCTCGTTATCCTGCGCTTTGCCCAGCGCCGGGGCGCCACCGCCGACAGGTACCGGGCTGGTGGCGACCCGTTTCCCCCAGGTGTCCCCCGGCAGGGGGTTCAGTGCGGGAATCCGCAGGCCATGAGGGATAGGAAAGGCCCACTGTAAATCCGTCGGCTTAGCCTACCCAGGTTCGAATCCTGGCGCCGCCACAGTGGAAACACAGCCCCTGAGCTGCGGAGACGCAGAACGGGGGCTGTTTTGTTTGCTCCGGCGGGTGCGGGCCAGTGTCTCGCTCCGTCCCGTTCCCGCACGCTCTCCACCAGCAGCTGTGGACGGGGCGTGGACGGGAATTCGGCGCCCACCTGCGGCTGTGGTGCCCTTCGGCGAGCGGAGGACGTGTCGGACCTGCGTGCGACACTGCGGCCCATGTCTCCTGCTGATCTCACTCTGGATGAGTGGCGGTCCTTCGACGTATCGACCGCAACGCTCGTCGCGCGAGAGGCCGCGGACTTGGCGAACGGCCGTGTGGTCGACGTCGAGACCGTTGGGCACCTTGGCGCCCCGCTGCACCGCGTCCGGATCGAGCGGAGCGGACAGGAGTTCGCTCTGATACCCGGCGGCCCGGTGTCCCTCGGATTCGACCTCGACACTTGGCGGCCGACGCCCGAGCAGACCGCTGACTACGCCGAGAGCCTGGAACAAGGCTTCGGTTGTGGCCCTGATCTGCGGGCCCACCTCGCGCAGGTACTCAGCCCTCGCCGGAGCGCCGTCCTGGCGACGGTGCTCATGGCGGTGGAGGACGAGCATCTGACCGAACTGCCCGCCGACATGCCGGCTGCTCTCGCTGCTCGTGGCCTGCGGATGCCGAGTTCCGACGAGTGGGAGCACGCCTGCGGAGCGGGAGCGGACACCCTTTTCTGGTGGGGGAACGACTGCCCCCTCGACCGCATCCCCTACGGGGACCGCACCGGCCCACAGAACCAGGTGAACTCTTTCGGCCTGCGTATCGCCTATGACACCTATCGCGCGGAGCTGACAAGCGACGCCGTGGCGATTCACGGTGGGGACGGTGGCGAGTCGGTGTGCGGCGGGTACGGCCACATGCTTGCGTGGCTGCCCTTGGCCACCGCCAACCGCAACCCTTCCATGGTCGAGTTCGTCTACAGCCCGGACGGAGAGGACCTCTGTGAGGACTTTTCCGTCCGGCCTGTGCTCATGCTGTGAATCGTGGGCCCACTGCCACGCACCAAGCGCTTCAACTGGTCCGGGCGCAAGCAAGTCGTAGGGGCGAGCGGCCGGCGCCGACATCTGCTGTTCCGCCGTGAGTGCCGCCTTGCGGGCCCGTGCCCAGACCTCCCCGTACCCGCTCTCCTGCACCAAGCCGCCCCGGGCGGTCCGGAACAGGCGGCCGTCGGGGTCGTGCCGTACGTCTCCACGTGTTCGCGCAACATCTCGACCAGGCCCGGAGGGATCGGGACCGACCGGACTTCCTTCCTCGGCCCCGCTTCAGACCGCGCTCATCATGAGCCTTGCCGGAGTCCGTCCAGGAACTCCCCACTCGGGGCCTCGCCATGGCGTCCGCCGGAGTGGTACGTGTCGGTGGTCACCGGGGGACTGGGCGCTCGGCGTCCAGTCCCCGGCGTGGCAGGGACCGTCCGTAGCAGGTGCGCTTCGCGCGAGTGCTCAGCGGGACACTGCGACGGTCTCCCACGCGCCCGACTCGGTGCCGTCCGCGTAGAGGACCGTGATGCGGTAGTACACCGTGGTGGCGTCCGGCTGTGTCCGGTCTTGCCAGTACCAGCTGGTGCTGTCGCCCCGCGGCTCCGTGTGGATCAGGTCAAACGTCCCGCTTTGCTGGTTCCAGCGGTGGATGGCGAAGCCCGAGACCGGACTGCCGTTCTCATTTTCGGCGCTGGTGAGGTGCCAGGTGATTGTCTTGTTGGCGTCGGTACCACCGAACAGCGGTCCGCCGGTCGCGGGAGGGACGGTGGGGCGAAGGTCCAGTTCGGTGACGTCGGTGATGGCCGCACCCGTCTCGGGGGTGAGCTGGTTGCCGTACTGGTCGACGGCGACGACGGCATAGCGGACCTGCTGACCATCGGCCGCCACCTGGTCGTGGAACGTCGTCGCCTTGATCTCCCGAGGCCGCAAGGTCCAGGGGTCGATCAGCGGGGCGTACGTCCACCGGCCGTCGGCGAACGTGCCGCGCAGCACGCGGTAGTGGTCGAGGCCCGGTGCGGTGTCGGCGTCCCAGGCGAGGGTGACGCCGTTCTCCTTGGGGTCGGCGGTCAGGCCGGTGACCGGGGCGGGGGCCGTCGTGTTTCCGGACACGGTGACGATGATGCCCTGGGACGGGGTGCCCCCGTTGCCCGCGTGGTCCACCGCGACCACGCCGTAGGAGTAGGTGCCCGACGGTGGCGCCGGGTCGGTGAACGTGGTGCCCCGGACTCCCGTGCCGACCACCTCCCGCGGGCTCCCGGTACCGCGCGGCGCGACGTACCGGATGACGGTGTAGCCCGCGAAATCGTCGCTGGTCCGCTCGGAGGGGTCCCAGGTCAGAGTGACGCCCGCCTCGTCCTCCCAACCGCGCGCGTTGAGTGCGGTGTCGACCGGGCCGGTCAGGTCGCGGGTGTAGTACATCGCCGCGCCGGAGGCCGCCGACTCGTTGCCGTGCGTGTCGACGGCGGTGACCACGTAGTAGTGGATGGCGCCCGTCTGCGGTAGCGGCCCCGTGTAGCCGCCGTGCGACAAGGTGTCGCCGGTCAGTCGGTTCTCGGGGGTGAGGGCGACCGGCCGGGACGTCGAGCGATAGACGCGGTAGCCGGCCAGATCGGGCTCGGCGTTGCTGTCCCAGTAGAGGGTGATCTTGGTGGGGGAGCCGATGGCCCAGTTGTCCTCGACGCCCTTCGGGGCCGCGGGGGCGGTGCGGTCGACGGTCGTGACGCCGAAGTCGGCGGTGCCCGACGAGGTGTTGCCGGCCTTGTCGTAGGCGCGGACCTCGTAGTAGTAGACGTTGCCGTCCTTCGGGACGGTCGTGTCGGTGTACGAGGTGGACGTCGTGGTGGCGAGCGGCTTCGCCGGGAAGGAGGCGCCCTTCAACCGCCGGTACACGCGGTAGCCGGCGAGGTCCATCTCCTTGTTCTTGGCCCAGCCGACCTTCGTGGACGCGGTCGTGGCGCTGTAGGCGACGGTGGCGCCGGCCGGGGCGAGGGGTTTGACCTTGTCGACGGTTGCCGAAGTGCGGGGGGCGTAGCCGAACTTGACGTTGGCCGAGCCGGTCCAGTTGACGAAGTCGACGCGTAGGGTGTGCTTCCCGGCGGGGACGGTGACGTTGGCGGTCCTGCTCACGGTGGTCGACACGTTCTTCCACAGGTCGACCTTGCGGACGCCGTCGAGGTAGACGCGGATGCCGTCGCGGGAGGAAGCGGTGAACGTGAAGGGCCCGCCGGAACCGAAGTCGCGCGTGGTGGACCAGCGGACGCCGAAGTTGTCGGCGGGTATGCCCTTGTAGGCTGCGCGGGTGCCCCAGTTCTCGTTGACCGCGGAGTCGCAGTCCGTGCGCTTGGGGGTCCCGGAGAAGGCGGTATTCGCGTAGAACGTCCGCTTGAAGACGGGCGACGTGCAGGTCACGGCGGCGGAGGCGGGCGCGGCCGCGATGAGTAGGCCGCCCGCGGTGGCGAGTACGACGGTGGCGGCGGTGGCGACCGTCGTGCCTCTGGGTCGGTTCATGCGTTCCTTTTGGTCCTGATCGTCGGCGACAGAAGCCCTGTAGCCGAGGATCAGGACCAACGAAGAATGCTGTTGGTTGTACCTTCGGGCCCGGCAGTTCGCCTCCTGAGTGCTGCCTTCTTTGTCTGCTGCGCAGGTCGGTTGTCGGTGGGTGGCGCAAGGCTGTCGGTGTCACCCGCGAGGAGATAAATGCGGAGGCGACGCACCAGGCCCGGTGGGTACCCTGCGGGCGGTCATGCGTCGTCCAGCGGCCCAGGACACCGCACGCGGGTTCGCCCGATGCGGAAACCCCGGTTCGAATCCGGGCGGTGGCCACCTTGTCCCCGAAGCCGTCGGACGACGTCGTAGCTCACGTGCGTCGCGGTCGATGTCGGCGTGATGCCCCTTCGTACCAGCGTGCGCGGCGGGCCTCCGGTGAACAGGGGGGTTCCGGCGCCCAGGACGACGGGGGCGAGGTGCAGTGTCAGCGCGTCGACCAGGCCGGCGGCGAGGGCCGAGCCGACGGTGGCGCCGCCGCCCATGAGGACGACGTCCAGGTCCCGGCCCTGGTGCGACGATGCCGACTCCGCACGCTCACGCGCGGCGGCGACGGCGTCGGCCAGGCCGGTGGTGACGAACGTCCAGTCGAGATCGGTGAGCCGCACCGACCCCGGCGGCGAGCTCGTCACGACGACGAAGGCGGGCCTGCCGGCCTCGCCGGCGCCGTAGCCGACGTCGTCGCCCCAGCCGTTCGGGCCGTCGACCACGTCGAAGAGCCGGCGGCCCAGGACGACGGCGCCGGAGCGGGCGGTCGCCTCCCGCAGGATCCGGCGGTCGTCGGGGTCGTCGGAGAAGGCCCAGGTGTGCAGGGCCTTGCCGCCGGTGCCCAGGCCGCTGTCCGGGCCGGGGTCGGGTCCGGTGACGAACCCGTCGAGGGAGACCGAGATGTCGGCGATGATGCGCGTCATGTCGGGGCGGACCCCCTCCGCCGGCCGGACTCATCGGACCGGGAGAGCCCCCGTCGCGGTACGGTGACGTTCCGGTCCCGCAGCGAGTACCGAGGTCTCCGCATGACGCAGATCCGATCGAGCAGCCGTGGCTGACGCGGCCTCACGCGCGGAGGAGCGGGTCGCGCGCGTACGGGACGATCCGGCCGGGCGGTACGCGCTGGCGGAGGAGTTCTACCGGCTCGCGACGGGGCCCCGGCGCCGGTACGGCTGTGCCGAACTGGGCTTCATGCGCTGGTCGCTCGCCCGCGGCGTGCTCGCGCCCGAGACGCCCGGGACGTCCGAACGGCCCGGCAGTCCCTGGTGGCGCGCGGTGAACGAAGGCCTGCTGCGCGACAAGACCGAGGCCCATCTGCTGACCAGCGGGGCGGCGGCCCCGGGCACGGCTGCCAGCGCCCGCAGCGTCGAGTTCTGGGTGGACTTCATCCGCGCGCCCGGCCCCGGGCGCTGGTACCGGGCGCACAACGCGAGCATCGTCGCCGGTTATCTGCGCCACGAGGACCTGGCCGCCGCCGAGTCGCGGGTGGAGCGGTTCATGATGAACGTCGCGCTGCTCCGCGTCCTGTTCACCCACGCGATGCTGGTGCGGCCGCGACTCGCGCTCGGCCGGGCGGCCGCGTTCGGCCCCCTGCTGGCCGACCCGCGCCACCGGGCGGTGCGGATGTTCCTCGACCTCGGCCGGTCCTTCCCGCCCGACTACCCGGTGACCACGCCCGTCGACGCGACCGTCCTCGACGAGCACGCCCTCGCCCGCATGCTCGACTACGGGCTGATCGTCCCGAGGCTGCCCGCGCTCTACGCGTTCTCGGCCGAGTCGCTGGAACAGCCGCGGCTGACCGCCCTGCTGGACGACGGTGTTCCGGCCTATGTGTGGCCGCGTACGGAACGGCGGACCTGGTACGTCGGCAACACGGGCCCCCACCTGCGCGCGATCGCCCGTGCCAGCGGGGCGCGCCTGTCCTGGGAACCGTCACCCCTGGCGCCCGCGCGCCGCCGCACAGGACGAATTCGGCCAGGTCGCTGACGGCGCCACCGCCCGAACGCTAGGAAGGTCGCGTGCAGTCGGGCTGTTACGGACGGACGGAGTGGGCGAGTTGAGCGACATACCCGGGACGGCATCGGCGTCGTTGGCCGAGTTGATCGTGGACAGTGTCGCGCCGCGGTTTCCGGTGGTCTCGCCGGACGGCGGCGCGGTCGTGTACCTGGCGAGCACGGTCGGCCTCCGGGAGCGCCCGTTCACCACCCTGTGGCTGTCGGCCGTCGACGGCAGCGTGCCGCCGCGGCGGCTGACCGAAGGTGCGGGCTGGTACGGCCGTCCCCAGTGGGCACCGGATTCGGGTTCGGTGTTCTTCACCTCGGGCGGGCAGCTGCACCGCGTGTCCGTCGACGGCGGGGAGGTGGAGGCCCTGACGTCCTGGCAGGGCGGCATCGCGGGCCAGTTGCCGCTGGCCGACGGCCGGACCGTCGCCGTGGTCGCCGGGGACGAGCCCGACGCGGAGGCTGAACGCCGCGAGGCCGAGGGGGACGACGCCGTGGTGTGGGGGGAGCGGGTGGCGTGCGCGCGGCTGCGGCTGCTCGATCTCGCCAGTGGTGAACTGCGGCTGGTGGACGGGCTGGACGAGCGGCACGTCGTGCACATGGCGCAGCGGCCGGACGGCGGCCCGCTGGCGGTGGTCAGCTGGTCGGGCCCGGACACCGATCCCGGAGTGTTCACCGCCGAGCTGCATGTCGTGGATCTCGCGACGGGGGCCGTGCGGGACCTGGGCCCCGCGGGGCTCGACGCGAGCTCGCCGGCCTGGTGGGCCGCCGACGACGGCTGGCACCTGGCCTACCTGACGACCACCCCTCCCGACACCGTGGGCGGCCGCGCCGTCCTGGACGTCGCCGTTCCCGAGGCCGGTCCCGCCGCGGAGCACCGCAATCTCACGGCGGACATGGCCGTCTGCCCGACCGAACTCGTACAGGTCGCCGGCGGCCCGCCCCTGGCGCTCTTCGCCGACGGCCTGGACACCGCGCTCTTCCGGCTCGATCCCCACGACCGGCGCTTTCGGCGGCTGTCCACCCGGCAGGGCCAGGTCCACGCGCTCAGCGTGAGCCGGTCCGGTGGGACGATCGCCGTGCTGGCGGGCACGGCCCACGAGCCGAAGGACGTCCACGCCGGGCCTCCCGAGGGCCCGTTGACCCGGGTCGGGGACACCAGGCCGCACCTGCGCGAGGTCGCGTGGGGGAGCCAGGAACGGCTGTCGTACAAGGCGTCCGACGGCCTCGCCCTGGACGGACTGCTGCTCCTGCCGCCGGGCCGGAGCCGCGAGGACGGCCCGTTCCCGCTCGTCACCCTCGTGCACGGCGGCCCGTACGGGCGGTACGCCGACGAGTTCCAGTTCCACATCGACCTGCCTCCGGGGCAGTGGCTCGCGACCGCCGGTTACGCCGTCTTCCTGGCCAACCCGCGCGGCGGCGAGGGCCACGGCCACACCTTCGCGGCCATGGCTGCGGGGGCGGCGGGCGGCGCCGAGTGGACGGACATCATCGAGGGGATCGACCTGCTGATCGCGGAGGGCGTCGCCGACCCGGACCGGCTCGGGATCGGCGGCTGGAGCCACGGCGGGTACATGGCGGCGTGGGCGGTGGCGCAGTCCGACCGCTTCAAGGCCGCGGTGATGGGTGCCGGGATCAGCGACTGGGGCATGCTCGCCGCGACCGGCGAAGGGGGCCCGGCCAACGAGGCCGGCGTCAGCGGCAGCGTTGGCTGGGAAGGCCCCGGACCTCACCCCCACGACCGGGTCAGCCCCATCTCGTACGCGTCGCGGATCCGCACGCCGGTGCTGATCCTGCACGGGGAGGAGGACACCAATGTGCCCATCGGCCAGGCCGTCCTCTTCCACCGCGCGCTGCGGCACTTCGGTGTGGAGCACGAGTTCGTCACCTACCCGCGCGAGGGCCACATGATCGCCGAACGCGCGCACCAGCTCGACCTGCTCCGGCGCACCCGGGCGTGGTTCGACCGCCTGCTGGGCGGCCCCGGTCCGGCGGGCGGAAACGGCGGACCGGCCTGACCCGGTGCGCCGGAGACGTCCTCGCCGACCGGCTCAGCGCCACTCGGTGGAGTGGCCGAGCCGGTGGTCGAGGGCGTCGTACTCGTCGACCGAGGTGATCGTCTTCCCGTCGGCTATGGGAGCGGCCCAGGCGCGGTAGCCGGTGCCGGGGACGGTGACCACGAGGGCCTTGACCTGGCTGCCGTCGGAGAGGTGGACCACGCCGTAGGCGACCTCCGGCTCGGGGTTGGCGACGATCAGGCGGGTCCCGGCGACGCCCTTGTCGTGCAGGCCCCACAGGCCCGTGTTCCCGTTGGCCTGAGGGTCGTGCGTGCCGGTGACGGGCTGGCAGTCGCTCCAGGGGCCGGCCTGGTGGTCGATGCGTATGCCGCCGATGTACATGCGCTGGCACAGCAGCCCGTCGCCGGGCGCGGTGCTGCCGTCGGGGAGGACGGGCCGGGTGTAGCCCTTCGGCAGAGTGCGGTGGAACTCCAGTGCCACGGACCATGGCTGATGGTCCGTCTCCCCCTCGGCGACGCGGACGGTGACCGTGTCCGGTGTACGGGGCGTCCCCGTGGCGGTGGGGCTCGCGGTGGGGGAAGCGGTGTGCGCCGGCCCGGTCGAGGAGTGCGGACCGAGGAACGGCAGCGTCAGGGCAGCGGTGAGGACGCACGCGGCACCGGCCACCGCGGCGGCGGTCGCGGCGCGCACACGCCGCCTGCGGGTGCGCGCGACCGTCAGGATGCGTTCGACAGGTGGCGGCGAGGAGGGGTGGGCGTCGCGTGAGCGGGCGAAGGCGGCGCGCAGCCGGTCCTCCTGCCCGGGGTCGGGAGTCATCGCGCCTCCACGGGGCGGCCGGGAGGACGGGGGTGGGGTTGGGCGGGACCGGCGTCGGTGCGCAGTTTGGCCAGGGCCCGGGACGCCTGGCTCTTCACGGTGCCGACCGAGCAGCCGAGGACGTCCGCGACTTCCTCGGCGGACAGGTCCTCGCAGTACCGCAGCACCACGACCGCCCGCTGCCGTTCGGGCAGTACGGCCAGCATGCGGGTCAGGGCGTCGTTCCCCTCCACGCCGCCGACGCCCGCCCCGTCGTCGGGGACGGGGCGGGTGTCGGGCACGGAGGCGAAGAGGAGATGGGCGATCCTGCGGCGGCGGTGCCGGCTGCGGTTGGTGTTGACCAGCGCACGCCGCACGTACTGCTCGGCGGACTCGGGCCGCAGCCGGCGCCAGTGCGGGTACACCCGGGCCAGCGTCGTCTGCACCAGGTCCTCCGCCTCGTGGAAGTCGCCGGTGAGCAGGTACGCGGTGTGGGTCAGGGATCGCCAGCGGGCGGCGACGAAGCGGGAGAACTCCGCGTCGGGTCCGCTGTCGGTGGCCCTGGGGTCACGTGACTGCACGGCAGGGGCTGCCCGTCCTTCGCCTCGGGGGTGTCAGCGCCAGTAGGTGTCGTGGCTGAGCCGCTTGCCGTGGGCGTCGAACTGGTCGACCACCGCGATCGTCTTCCCGTCGGCTATGGGAGCGGCCCAGGCGCGGTAGCCGGTGCCGGGAACGGCGACGGTGTTCGCCCGCACCCGCGTGCCGTCGGAGAAGCGGAGCACTCCGTAGGCGACCTCGGCCTCGGGGTTGGCGACCATCAGTCGGGTGCCGGTGGTGCCCTTGTCGTGCAGGCCCCACAGGCCCGTGCTGCCGTTGCCCGCGGGGTCGTGGGCCCCGGTGACGGCCTGGCAGTCGCTCCAGGGGCCGCCCTGGTGGTCGATGCGCACACCGCCGATGTACATGCGCTGGCACAGCAGCGCGTCGCCGGGGACCGTGCTGCCGTCGGGACGGGTCGGCAGGGTGTAGCCCTTCGGCAGGGTGGGGTGGAACTCCAGCGTCACGGACCAGCGTTGGCCGTCCACGCGGCCCTTGCCGATCAGCTGGGTGACGACGCGCGGCGCCTGCCGGTGGGCGGTGGCCGCCTTCGCCGCCTTCTGGGCGGTGGCGGGGGCCGCGGCCCGGTGGGTGGCCGGCACGGCGGCGGCCGGGGCCGACGGGGCCGCGATCGCGGAGGCGCCGAACGAGACCGCGCCGATCGCGGCGGCCATGACGGCGGCCACGCCCGCTTTCCTTGCGGGACTGAGAGCCATGGGCAGTTTCTCCTTGCAACCGGTGCCCGGCACCGCGCCGGGCGGTCCTCGACGGCCGGCGCGCTGGGCCCGCGCGCCGGCCCGCGGCGGCCACCGGGTGGTGGCCGCCGCAGGGACGTCCGTCCTTAGGTACTCCCAAAAGTGCGCGGAGGGTTGCACGCCCCGAACGACAGAAATGTTCCGCGCCCGGGCACGCGGAAGCCCGGCCCGTACGAAGTCCGCCGGACGCAGGGGGAGTTGGCGCCGAAAAGCCTGTGGGCGGCGTACGGCCTACGCCCGCAACGAAGGGTCGCCCGTCGGGTCGGCGTGGAGGAGGCCGAGCAGGCTCTCGCGGTGCAGACCGGCGATGGGGCCGAGAAGGTCGGGGTGGCGGAGCAGCGGGGCCGCGCTGTGGTCGCGGGGGCTGGGGATCGTCAGGCGGCGGGCGTCTCCCACGTCGCCGGAGCCGCCCGCGCCGTGGTGGGTCGCGGCCAGGCAGGCCGCCGCGGTCGCGGCGAGTTCGACGTCGGCGAGCAGGCAGGCGGCCCAGCTGACGATCGTCTCGTCCACCCAGGTGCGCCAGACCTGGTCGTCGTCCGCCGGCAGGTGGACGTCGGCTCCGGTGACGGCGTCCAGCCGGCCGGAGCCGCCGGGACCGAGCACGGCCAGCAGTTCGGCGTCGAGGGACGTGGGGTAGCGGAGCGCGGCCGCGATGGTGGCCGCCTGCCACGCCTGCGCCTCGGCCAGGGCGTGGTTGAGCGCGCCGGCCGCCGGCGGGAACGCCGAGAGCAGCCAGCGCGTGGCGGCGGTGATGAATGGCGAGAGATCAGTGGGCATCGTGAACCGTCCTTCACAGGTGCCCGCCGTGGTCCTCTGCCGGCGCGTCATTGCGGTCGCGAGCACTGACGCGCCCACTGAGGGGCGCGCCTGGCCGGCCAGCCTAGGGCGGTCCCGCAGGTGCCGACAGGACGTGGCTCACAGCCGCCCTTCGCCCCTCGCGGCCGGGACGGCCGGGCCCGGCGCCCGGATTCCCTTGCCCGTGCGGCATTCCGGGCACTTCGCCCGTACCGGAACCGCCTCCCGGGACACGGGTGACGTGGCGAAGGTCACCGCGGCCGCACGTCCGCGCGCACGTCCTCACTCCCGTGGATCGGCACCCGGAATTCCGCGGGACGGCGTGCGGAAAAGGCGCATCGGTGAATACGGCGGAATTCCGGGAGGCGGCCTCAGGACGACGTTCTCGGGCGGCTGCGGTAGCGCCAGGTCCAGAAGACCACCACGGCCAGCAGCGCCCAGCCGATGAGCACCAGGAACGGGAAGGCGTACTGGTGGCCGTAGAAGTAGATCGCGTTGTGCTGGGCGTTGACCGACGCCCCGGGCGGCAGCCAGCGCCCGATGGCCCCCAGCGGCTGCGGCAGCAGCGGCCAGGACACGGCCCCGCCGGAGGAGGGATTGCCCAGCAGGACCATCAGCGCCCAGGTAGGCAGGATCGCCCAGCGGCCGCAGAGGATGTGGAACATCGTGAAGACCAGGGCCGACGTCACCATCGTCAGCGTCAGGATGCCCCAGGACTCCCAGAAGGGCAGGCGCAGCACGTGCAGGCCCCAGTCCACGACGGCGCAGATCGCGAACCCGCCGAGCACCGAGAAGGCCACGATCGCGGCAATACGCTCCAGCGGCCTCAGCGCCGGTGCGTGCAGGCTGAGTTGGCCGGACCCGACGAAGCCGATGATGATGGCGGCCAGCGTGATGTAGAAGATCGCCAGGCCCTGCGGGTCGCCGGGCTGCAGCGGTTTGAGGCTGGTGACGGTGAGCGGTACGCCGGCCTGTGCGGCGGCGCCGGGCGCCGCGGCGGCCAGGACCCGGGCCACCGAGGCGCCGGCGGCCGGTACGAGTTCGAGGGTGACGCCCCTGCCGCCGGGCCCCGCCTGCAGCACGGCGAAGATGTGCTGGCGCTCCACGGCCGCGACGGCCGCGTCGCGCGTGGCGAAGCGGTGTTCCTCCAGTTGGGTGCTGAGCCCGGCGTCCAGGCGGGTCAGGAAGGGGTCCACCGCGGGCGCCTCGTCGACGACCCCGATCGGCACGCGGTGCGGTGTGGGATGCGCCATGGCGAAGCTGTACGAGCCGGCGAAGAGCCCGGCCATGGCGGCCAGGATCGGAATGAGGACGAACGCCGGCAGAAAGCGCGAACGGGCCGGCTCGCGTTCCGCGTTCATGCGCGCATCGCACCCTCCGCGATTCCGGCCGCTCCTTTTGCGCCGCCCGGTCCGGGATGCCCTTCCCGTGAAAAGGGTGCGAAAGGCTGTCGTGAGTCAAATTACTGCCCGGGTTCCGGGGTCGCCACCGCGGCCGCCGGCCCCGGAATCCTCAAGGCTGCCGCCGGGGGCCGCCCTGCGGGGACCGTTCCCCGGCGCGCCCGGACCACTGGAGCAGGAAGCGCAGCGCCTCGTACGACGGCGAGTCGGGCTGGGCGGTGTAGGCCACCAGGAGCTGGTCCGGGGCGGTCGCGACGGACAGCTGCTGGACGTCCAGGGTGAGCGGGCCGACCACCGGGTGGCGGTAGGTCTTGGTGAGCTGCCGGGGCCCGCGCACCCGGTGCGTGTCCCACCAGGTGCGGAAGTCCGGGTCGCGCGCGGTGAGTTCGCCCACCAGCGCGGCCAGGGCCGGGTCGTCGGGGTGCCGGCCGGCCTCCATGCGCAGGACCGCGACGCAGTCCCGGGCCGCGGCCGGCCAGTCGGTGTACAGGGCGCGGTAGCCCTCGTCGAGGAAGGTCATCCGGATCAGGTTGCGCTCGCCCGGCGGGATCGCGGCGAAGTCGGTGAGCAGGGCGGTCGCGGCGGCGTTCCAGGCCAGTACGTCCTGGCGGCGCCCGAGGACCAGCGCGGGCACGTCGCGCATGCCGTCGAGGACCTGGAGCAGTTGCGGGTCGACGGTCTGCGCGGCGGGCTGCCGTGCCGCGGCGGTCGGCGCGACGTCGGCGACGGTGAAGAGGTACGCGCGCTCGTCGGGGGCGAGCCGGAGGGCGTCCGCGAGCGCGTCGAGGACGGGGCGGGACACCCGTCGGGTGCGGCCCTGCTCCAGCCGTACGACGTAGTCGATGCTCACGTGCGCGAGCTGGGCCAGCTCCTCCCGGCGCAGTCCCGGTACGCGGCGCAGCCGTCCGTCGTCCGGCAGGCCCGCCCGGCGCGGGTCGAGGGCGGCGCGCCGGGCGCGCAGGAAGTCGCCCAGCTCGTTCCCGCCGGAGGTGTCACCACGGTGCTCCATGCATCCAGTGTCGGGCTCCGCCCGGCCGCGTGCCTGGTACCGGTCTGCACAGGCACGGTCCTCCCTGGCACCGCGCCGCCGGCGGCACGACGGTGGGTTCCCGGAGGCCCCGCGACCGGCGCGGGACCCCGGACGGAAGGCGGACACCATGAGCACCACGGCGCGGCGATCGACGCTCGTCCTCGGCGGCGACCTGCCGGTCGGCCGGATCGGCTACGGCGCGATGCGGCTGACCGGCCCTGAGCTGTGGGGCCCGTACCCCGACCCCGCGGGCGGGGTCGGGGTGCTGCGGCAGGCCGTCGAGGCGGGCGTGACCCTGATCGACACGGCCGACGTCTACGGACCCCACACCAACGAGGAGCTGATCCGCGAGGCCCTGCACCCCTACCGCGACGGGCCGGCGATCGCCACCAAGGGCGGCTTCGTCCGCGGCGGACCCGACCTGTCGACGATCGGCGCGGTCGGCAACGCCAGTTATCTGCGGCAGTGCGTGCACACCAGCGCCCGGCGGCTCGGGGTCGAGCGGATCGACCTGTACTACCTGCACAGCGGCTGGGCGCGGGACGCGTCCTTCGAGGAGCAGGTCGGCACCCTCGCCGCGCTGCGCCAGGAGGGCCTGATCCGGCACATCGGGCTGTCGAACGTGACCCCTGCCCAGCTGGCCGCGGCGCGCGCGATCGCCCCGATCGCCGCCGTCACGGCGCACTTCAACGTGGCCGCCCGCGGCGAGGCCGCCCTGCTGGAGGCGACCGAGGCCGCCGGCGCGGTGTTCGTGCCGTGGCAGCCGGTCTCGCTCACGCCGCCCGGCGCGGCCACCGACACCGGCGGCCCGCAGGCGCTGCGCGCGGTGCTCGGGCCCGTCGCGGCCCGGCACGGGGCGACCGTCCCGCAGGTCGCCCTCGCCTGGCTGCTCGCCCGCTCGCCGGCGATGCTGCCGATTCCCGCCACCACGAGCATCGGCCACCTGCGGGAGAACCTGGCCGCGCGGGACCTCGTGCTGACGCCCGAGGAGATCCGGGCCGTCACCGCCCTGGTTCCCGAGGGCGCGGCGGGTTAGAGCGCGTCGTGGAGTTCGCGGGCCCGGGTGGAGATCCGCGCGAGGGTGCGCTGGGTGGTGGCCAGGTCGGCGGGGTCCAGGTCGCCGTAGATGCGGTCGGTGATGTCGGCGAGGGCCTCGGTGATCGCGGTGTGGAGGGACTCGCCCTCGGGGGTGGGGGCGAGGCCGCCGGAGGCGTCGGCGGTGGCGAGCCCGGCGCCGGTGAGGCGGTCGGCGAGGGTGCCCAGGGCGTCGGGGGCGAAGGCGAGGCTCTCGGCCAGCACCCGCTCCAGCTCGGGGCGGCCGAGGGGCTCGCCGCGGGAGACCAGGGTGCGCAGCGCGACCCACTGGCCGAAGTCGAGCCCGTTCCGCTGGAGGAGGACGTCGAGCACGGCGCGGGTGGAGTAGTGGGCGCTGCCGATGTCCTGGCCGGTCAGCGGGGAGGGGGTACGGGTCATGGGAGTGCTCCTGTTCCGGTCGTCGGTGCCGAGAAGGGCGTGCAGGGCGTTCGTGAGTCCGGCGGTGGGCGCGGAGCCCAGTCCGCCGAGGGGTGCGGTGAGCTCCTCGTGGAGCTCGCGGACGACGTCGACGGCCCGGACGGCCACGTCGGCGCCCTCGTCGGTGAGGGCGAGCCGGACCGCGCGCGCGTCGTCGGGGTGGGGTTCGCGGCGTACCAGGCCGGCCGCCTCCAGGGTGCGGACGAGCTTCGACACGAAGATCGGCTCCAGACCCGTGTGGTCGGCCAGCTCGCGCTGACTCGGCCGCAGTCCGTCGCGCGTCATGCCGTACAGCGACGCGAGCAGCGAGTACTGCGCGTGGGTGAGGCCGAGCGGGCCGACCGCGCGGTCGACGGCGGCACGCCACTTCATGGACAGGCGCCAGACCAGGTAGCCGGGCGTGTAGTCGGGCTTCATGGCAAATACTGTACACGGACATTGTTTCCATGGCTACTATTTTTCCGCGACAGGTGAGCGGGACGAGCCGCGAACCGCCGCGGCTCAGTGGGTCGTCAACCCGAAGACCGTGATCAGCGCCGCCCAGCACAGCAGCACGACGCCGACGCCGGTCAGTTGCACGCGCATCGTCCGGGAACGGCTCGGCGTCAGCCAGAAGGCCAGCGCACGGTTGACCAGTGGCATGAGGAACCAGGTCAGGATCGCGACGCTCAGGCAGTTGCTGAAGAACAGCCCGAGGTAGCCGGGCAGCCCCAGGTCGCCGAATGCGTGACCGGCCGTCAGGTTCAGTACCGTGACGGTCGGGTAGAGCGCGAGGACCACGGACATGGCCTGCTTCCAATTGGGCGGGACCTCCTCCCCCGCCCGTTCCCCGAACCGGAACCACCCGCTGAAGGCGGAGGGGACCTTGCGCACGTCGTATGCGGTGAAGTAATTCCTGCCCTCTTTAAGGAGTTTCGCCCGCTCGTCGGACTCCAGCCACTCGTCGAGATGCCCGCGCGTGTCGAAACGGAACATGGCTACCCACCGGTCCTGTACGCCGTCGACCGGCTGGAAGAGTTCGGAACCGCGAAATCCGGGGAATTTCTCCTGGGCTTTCAGTACGCGGCTCTGCCAATGGAGGAAATCCTTTTCGCGGCCCCGCCTGACGTCGTGCGAGACCACCGCGGTGACCGTGTCCTGCCGTACCGAAGCGCCGCCCCTGAGCACCTCCTGGGCCTGCGGCCCCTCGAATAGGGGTTCCCCTTCCATCAGCAGTGACCTGCGACGTTCGCTGTCGAGCCACGAGGTCAACTGGTCGAGGCGGCCGAAGCGGAACACCACGACCCACTCGTTCGAGGAGTCGGTGCCCGGCGGATAGACCTCCGTTCCCTCGAACCCGTCGAAGGTCTCGGCTGCCCGGGTCACTTTTTCCTGCCAGCGCTGATAATCGTGGCCGCAGCCCGCCCGCACTTTCTGGGAGACCACGACGGTTGCGCTGCCGCCCGAGGCGTCGCGGCTTGCGGAAGCACCCATAGGGAGTAGTCTAGTTCACAAGGGACTTGAGGGAAAACGCTGCGAAAAAGCCGTGTGCGGTACGGCGGAATTTTCTGGAGTTTGCCGGGCCCGGAGGTGTGCGCCATGGGTGACAAGGAATTCCTCGCCGAAGCCGTGCGCCTTGCGACGGAGTCGGTGGAGAACGGCTGGGGCGGCCCCTTCGGTGCCGTCATCACGCGCGACGGACAGATCGTCGCCAGAGGGCAGAACCGGGTGCTCCTCACCGGGGACCCCACGGCCCACGCCGAGGTGGAGAGCATCCGCAAGGCCGTGGCCGCCCTCAACCCGCGGGCGCCCTCCATCACGCAGGAGCACAGCAACGAGAGCACGCTCACGTACGTCGAACGCCCAGAGGGATCGCCCGATCCGGTCCCCGAGCGCGCCCGCATGCTGCAGGGCCACTCGATCTACATCAGCGGCGCGCCCTGCCCGATGTGCATGAGCGCCATCTACTGGTCGCGCATCGACGCCGTCTTCTACAGCTGCGACCTCAAGGCCACACGCGAGATCGGCTTCGACGACGCCTACCAGTACGAGGACTTCACCAAGCCGCTCGAGGACCGGCGCATCGAGATCCGCCAGATCCACCCCGAGATGGGAGCCGCCGCCTACCAGGCGTGGATGGACAAGGCCGATCGGCACGCCTACTGAGGGCGCGCCACCGTTCGCGTCCTTCGGGCCGGCACCTTGAGGGGGTGCCGGCCCGAAGGACGTTGCTTCCCGTCAGCCCGGGAGCGGCCCGGAGCGCCCGGTGCCGGCGTCGTCCAGATCGTTCACGCCCGCGTCCGCACGGCCGTCGGACCGCTGGTCCCCCCTTTCGTTGTCGTGAGAGCCCTGCTGGGAGCCCTGCTGAGGACCGCCCGGCCGGCCGCCCTGCCAGGCGTCGGGCTTTCCGCCACCGCCGCCGTACGGACGCTCGCCCAAGGCCGGGCGGGCCGGCGCGAGTTCATGCTTGATGTCGAGTGCCTCCGCAGAGTCCGTGAGGAGGAAAGGGGGGAGCGAGGTGGTGAACCCGCCGAGGGGGTAGAGGCAGACGCCCTTCGAGGTCTTGGGGCACGCCGCGGACGCGACCGCCAGGAGGTCGCGGGCGGTCCGCAGCGGAGGCAGGATCGACCAGGTGTCGGCATTGGGGCTGTACTCCTGGACGGATTTGAGGAGCCTCACCCCCGTGCGCGTCACCCGTTCGCCGCCGAAGGCGTAGAGGCACCGTCCGCGCAGTCCGTCCGAGCAGGGCGCCGGCGCGACGGCGAAGCTGTCGCGGGCGACGGGCATCGGACGCAGGCTGATCCAGGCATTGGTGACGGGGCTGTAGACCTCGACCGTCCGCAGGCTGAACCCGGCGTTGTTCCGCCCGCCGAACGCGTAGACGCACAGTCCGCGCAGCCCCGGCGCTTCGGGACACGGCGCGGACGCGACGGCGAGCCGGGCGCGCGCCGTGGGCAGGGGAGGCAGGGTGGCCCAGGTGCCGGTTGCCGGACTGTAGGCCTCCACCGTCCTTACTGCCGGGTCCGTGTCCGTGCGGCCGCCGACGGCGTACACGCAGGCGCCGCGCAGACCGTACCCCTTGGGGCACTGCGCCGGGGCCGCGCCCAGATCGCTGCGGGGGGTGGGCAGCGGGCGGATGGCGATCCAGGTGTTGGCCGCCGGGTTGTAGGCCTCCACGGTGTTCTGGGCAACGCGATCGACGGAGCCGCCGATGGCGTACACGCATGTCTTCTTCTTCACGGCCTCCGGGCACGGAGCCGCCTTGCCCGCCAGCCCGCTGCGCGCCGTGGGCAGCGGGGCAAGGGAGACCCAGGCGTTGGTGGCGGGACTGTACGCCTCGACGGTGTGGGTCAGCCCGCGCGGGGTGACGCCTCCGAAGGCGTACACGCAGGTCTGCCGCAGGCCCGGCGGGCAGGGAGCGGGTGCGGCGGCGAGACCCCCGCGCGGGGTCTGCAGCGGGGGAGTGTCGAGCCACACGCCGTCCGCCGTCGCGCTCGTGGGCATCATGGCCAGGAGCGGGGCCAGGACAAGACCGGCCAGCCGCCGGCGGCGCCTGGGAGGGCCGGCCGGGGCGGTCGTGGACCGGGGTCCCGACCCGGGCCCGGACCGTCGGATGCGCCTCATCGATTACCTCTTCCATGGCGGGGCACGGCTACTGCCTTGCCCCCAAGGGGAGTTGTGGGGAGCGTGTTCAAAGAGAGGGAGCCAAAGGACGACGGGGCGGGGGCGGTCGGCCCGCTCATCCGCGAGGCCCGCCGGGGCCGCCGGGTCCGCCGGGATGTCCGGCGTCGCGTTCGACGGCGAAGGCCTCGGTCGCCGCGGAGGGCCCGGTCGCGGGCGGGAGACTGCTGGGGTCGGGCAACCCGCCGACGACGTACACGCAGGGGCTCGTGGACTCCTTGGGGCAGGGCGCCACCGTGCCGGCCGTGCGTTCGTGCGCCGTGGGGGTCTGCGGCAGGGTGAGCCAGGAGCCGGTGACGGGGCTGTACGCGTGGACGGCCCGCAGGGTCGGGTCCGAGCCGACGACGTACACGCAGCCGCCCTGCAGTCCCCCGGGGCAGGGCGCTGCGACCACGGCCGGGCGGTTGCCGTGCGAGACGGGGAGCGGAGGGAGCTTCATCCACACGTTCGCGACGGGGCTGTAGACCTCCGCCGAGTGGTCATCGGTGCCGCCGATGGCGTACACACAGCCGCCACGCAGGCCCATTCCGGGAGGACACGGGGCGCCCACGGCGCCGAGGTCGGCGCGGTCCACGGACAGGGCGTGAAGGGTGGCCCAGGTGCCGGTGGCGGGGCTGTACGCCTCCACCGTGGAGACGGCCGCGCCGTGCGGGGTGGCCCGGCCGCCGATCGCGTACACACAGGTGCCGCGCAGGCCGAACCCCGTCGGACACGGTGCCTTCGCCGCGGCGAGATCCGTACGGGCGGTGGGCAGATCCGTCAGTGTCGCCCAGGTGCCGGTGGCGGGGCTGTACGCCTCCACGGCCTTCAGAGCCCTGGTGGCGTCGGCCCCGCCGATGGCATACACGCACCCGTCCTGGGGTCGGCCGGGGCAGGGCGCCCCGCGCCCGGCGAGGCCGTCGCGCGGAGTCGGCAGCGCGGGAAGGGTGGCCCAGGCGTTGGTCGCCGGGCTGTAGGCCTCGAACTCGGGGCGCAGGGGGCCGACGGGCGACTGCTGCCCACCGAACACGTACACGCACGCCCGTTGCAGTCCGCCCGGGCACGGTGCCGTCGCCGCCGCGTGGCCCGAACGGGCCGTGGGGATGGAGGGGAGGGTCAGCCACACACCCTGGGCGGTCGCGCCGGTGGCGGACAGGGCCAGCAGGGGGGCGAGCGCCAGAACGGCGAGCCGCCGCCAGCGGTGGCGGCGGCGGGGGCGGGATATGCCGGGCGGAGTGTCGTCCTGGCCCGATCGTTCCATACGCCTCATCGGACACCTCTTTCGTGGCATGCCGCAGCGATGCGCTGCGACCGAAATGAGACTGATGAGGCCATTCAAGGGGCCGTCACGGATGGTCGCTCACTGTGACGGCCAAATGAATGAAGTGACCGTCAGTTGCCGGCGACGTCCTTGACCGCGACCGGCACCGGCGTGTGACCACCGATCAGTTCGAGCGTCAGACCGGCCGTCGAGGGGGTGTCGAGCAGTTCGGCCAGGACCGCGGCGACGTCGTCGCGGGTCACCGAGCCGTACCCGGTGGACGCGGCGAGCCGCACCCGGCCGGTGCCGGGGTCATTGGTGAGCTGGCCGGGCCGCAGGACGGTCCAGTCGAGGGCGGCGCGGTGCCGCAGGGACGCGTCGGCGGCGCCCTTGGCCTTCAGGTAGGCGGCGAAGGTGTCGTCGGTGCCCGGCCGGGGATCGGAGTCGGCGCCCATCGACGAGACCATCAGATAGCGGCGTACGCCCGCGCGTTCGGCCGCGTCGGCGAGCAGGACGGCGGCGTCCCGGTCGACCGTCTCCTTGCGCGCGACGCCGCTGCCGGGTCCCGCGCCGGCCGCGAAGACCACCGCGCCGGCGTCCCGCAGGACGTCCGCGACCTCGGCGACCGAGGCCGACTCCAGGTCCAGGACGACCGGCTCCGCGCCGGCCTCTCTGAGCGCCGCGGCCTGTTCGGGCTTGCGGATGATGCCCGTCACCTCGTCACCGCGCCCGGCGAGCAGCCGCTCCAGCCGCAGCGCGATCTGTCCATGTCCACCAGCGATCACAGTGCGCATGCCACCGACCGTACGCCCGCCGGACGCCTCATGCCGGATCACGGCGGCTCCGGGACTGGCGCGGCAGGTCGAGAGCGAGCGTGTCGGTGAACTCGCGGACGGCACTGGTGCGCGAGACCACCCTGCCCCGGTGGATCACGACCCGGCTGTACGCGAGCGACAGCGCGTTCTCCAGGCGCTCGGCGCGCACCGCGAGCAGCTCCGCGGGGAAGCCCGCCTCGACCCGCACCTCGGGCAGGCCCATGACGGCCCGGGCCTCGCGGCTGATCGCGTCGTAGGCCTCCGCGGGGGAGCACTCGCCGTGCGACGCGAGCAGGAACGCGGCCTCCAGGGGGTCGCCCCGGCCCACCGGATTGGTCAGGTCGCGCAGCGCCCCGCTGCCCGCGGCGACGCGCACCCCGGCCGCGCGCAGCGTCCGTACGGGGGCGGTGGCGCCCCGGCGCACGGACTCCATGGCGCCGCAGCCGCCCTGCGGCAGTGCGGTCAGCGAGACCCCGGCGGCCGCGAGCTGCCCGGCGAGCCGGGTGACGGTGTCGGCGCCCTGCAGGGCCAGCCCCCCGCACGGCCCGAGGGTGACCCCGGGGCGCAGGCCGCCGGCCATGGCGGCGAGCCGGGAGAGCCGGGCGGGGTCGGCCGCGTCGGTGTGCAGGTCGACGGGGAGGCCGTACTCGGCGGCGACGCCGAGCACCGCCTCCGCGTACCCGGAGGGGTCGGGGTCCAGGTCGGGGCAGCCGCCCACGACGCCGGCCCCCATCTTCAGCGCGTCGTGGAGCATCGCGAGGCTGTCCGCGCCCGCCGCGCCGGTGAGCACCCGCGGCACGGCGACGGCCTGCACCTCGATCAGCCCGCGCAGGGCGCGCCGGGCCTGGAGCACGGCCTCGACGGCGCGCAGCCCCTGCACGTCGCCGATCCGCGCGTGGGCCCGCACCGCGGTCGCGCCGTGGCCGAGCTGGAGCAGGGCGGCCTCGGTGACCCGGCGCTGGACCTCCTCGCCGTCGTACGAGGGCGGCCCGGCGCAGTCGGCGGTCAGGGCGGTGTCGAGATGGGCGTGCGGCTCGGCGGGGGCGGGCAGCAGCAGGTAGCCGGCGAGGTCGACCCGGGGTGTCTGCCCGTCGCCCGTGAGGCTGCCCGCGGTGCCGACGGCCTCGATCCGCGGCCCGGCCAGGCGCACGTCGACCGTCCGGCCGTCGGCGAGGCGGCCCCCGCAGAGCAGGAGGGCGGGCGCCGGGGCGGATTCGCCGCGGAGCGGGTCGGCGGGCGGTTGCGGCTGGCTGTCGGTCATCGCGCTCCTCGGGGCCGGAGGCAAGATCACGCGGTTCCGAGCCTAGGGGCCGGTGCCCGATCCGTCCGGGAAGAGCGAATAGTCGTACTGGTGCCGTCAAGTGTCGTACGGGACCGGGCGGGTGGCGCGCGGCCGCCTCCCGGGTGACCCGCCCCGGTGCCCACTAGATACGGATTTCACCTTCGGCGGCGGACCGTGTAATGTCTTCCTCGCTCGCCCCAATAGCTCAGTCGGCAGAGCGTCTCCATGGTAAGGAGAAGGTCTACGGTTCGATTCCGTATTGGGGCTCTGATGATCAGGTGACCCGCCTCCGGGCGGGTGATCTCCTCATCGAAGCGGCGTAGCTCAGTCGGTAGAGCAAGCGGCTCATAATCGCTGTGTCACCGGTTCAAGTCCGGTCGCCGCTACCTTGCGTAGCCGATTGTGGGATCGGTCCCTCAATCGGCTACTCTTTCCGTGTTCGAAACCTTATTACCGTTCGTCAAGGAGCACTCACGTGGCCGCCACCGACGTCCGCCCGAAGATCACGCTGGCCTGCGTGGAGTGCAAGGAGCGGAACTACATCACCAAGAAGAACCGGCGCAACGACCCGGACCGTCTTGAGATGAAGAAGCACTGCCCGCGCTGCAACGCGCACACCGCGCACCGCGAGACGCGCTGACACAGGCCGTAGTAAGTCCGACGAGGCCGTCCCTGTACTTCAGGGGCGGCCTTGCGGCGTTGTTGGACCAGGAATCACCACAGCTCCAGGAGGTGCCGATGGCGCTGGACCAGTCGTTCGTGGGACGGACATATCCCCCCACCGCCCCGTACGAGGTCGGCCGGGAGAAGATCCGCGAGTTCGCCGAGGCGATCGGCGACCCGAACCCGGTCTACATCGATCCCGAGGCGGCCAAGGCGCTCGGGCACCCCGATGTGATCGCCCCGCCGACCTTCGCCTTCGTGATGACGTTCAAGGCTTCGATGCAGGTCATCCTCGACCCGGAGCTGGGACTGGACTACGACCGGGTCGTCCACGGCGACCAGCGGTTCGCCTACACCCGCCCGGTGCGGGCCGGCGACCGGTTGTCGGTGCGGGTCGCGATCGACGCGATCAAGTCGCTCGCGGGCAACGATGTCATCGACGTCCGCGGCGAGGCGTACGACGAGAGCGGCGAGCACGTGGTGACGGCGCTGACCAAGCTGGTGGCGCGCGCGCCGGAGGGTGAGTGAGTTGATGACGGCGAAGATCTCCTACGACGAGGTCGAGGTCGGCACCGAACTGCCGGCGCGGACCTTCCCCGTGGACCGCGCGACGCTCGTGCGGTACGCGGGAGCCTCGGGCGACTTCAACCCGATCCACTGGAACGAGCGGTTCGCCAAGGAGGTGGGCCTGCCGGACGTCATCGCGCACGGCATGTTCACCATGGCCTCGGCGATCCGTGTGGTGACGGACTGGACGGGCGACCCGGGCGCGGTCGTCGACTACGGGGTGCGCTTCACCAAGCCGGTCGTGGTGCCCGACGGCGACGAGGGCGCGCTCATCGAGGTCAGCGCCAAGGTCGCGGCCAAGCTGGACGACGACGACCGCACGGTGCGGGTCGATCTGACGGCCGTCAGCGCCGGGCAGAAGGTGCTGGGCATGTCCCGCGCGGTGGTCCGGCTGGCCTAGTCCGGTCGCGGACGCACAGGGGGAGGCGGCGGGACGTCCCGCCGCCTCCCCCTTGTGCAGCCTTGTTAGTGACTGATAACTTACTGAGCATGGCGAGCGACGGAATGCGGATGAGTGCGGACGAGCGCCGCGAGGCGGCCGTGCGCGCCGCGATGACGGAGTTCGGCATGGGCGGCTACCACGGCACGTCCACCGCCGCCATCGCCACCCGCATGGGGGTGTCGCAGCCCTACCTCTTCCGGCTCTTCCCGAACAAGAAGGCGCTGTTCCTGGCCGTGGCCGAGCGGTGCGTCCGCACGATAGAGGCGCACTTCGAGAAGGCGGCGCAGGGGCTGGAGGGGGCGGATGCCTTCCAGGCGATGTGCGGCTCGTACCAGGAGCTCATCTCGGGCGGCGACGTCCTGCGGATGCAGCTTCAGATGTACGTGGCCGCCGTCGACGACGAGGAGATCCGCGACGCCTGCCGCGGCGGCTGGCTGGGGCTGTGGGAGTACGTCGCGGCGCGCACGGGGGTGAGCGAGCAGGAGGTCGCCGAGTTCTTCGGCACCGGGATGCTGGTGAACGTCCTGGTCGCGCTGGGTGTCCCGCCGAGCGCGCGCTGCTGGACGGGCATCGACGAGCTGTACGCCGACCGCTTCCCGGAGAAACCCGCGGCCGGCACGCACTGAGCACGCAAGCGGAAGGGCCGGCGGATCGCGCCGGCCGGACCGGGGCAGACGTCTGCCCGCAGAAGTAATTGATCGATTACTAATTAGCTTGGGGGAACGAGATCATGGAACCGGCACAGCAAGAACAGCGGCAGGACGCCGCCGCGGGACGCGGTGGCTTCGGCTGGGCCCTGCTCATCACCAGCGTCGCCGGCTTCATGGCCGCGCTGGACAACCTCGTCGTCACCACCGCGCTGCCCTCCATCCGCAAGGACCTGGGCGGTGCCCTGGAGGAACTGGAGTGGACGGTGAGCGCCTACACGCTCACCTTCGCCGTCCTCCTGATGTTCGGTGCGGCCCTCGGCGACCGCTTCGGGCGCCGCCGCATGTTCCTGGTCGGCCTCGGCGTCTTCTCCACCGCCTCCGCCGGCGCCGCGCTCGCGCCGGGCATGGGCGAGCTGATCGCGGCGCGCGCGGTCCAGGGCGTCGGCGCCGCCATCCTCATGCCGCTCACGCTCACCCTGCTGTCGGCAGCGGTGCCGCCGGAGCGGCGCGGCATGGTCTTCGGCATCTGGGGCGCGGTCAACGGCCTCGCGGTCGCGGCCGGACCGCTGATCGGCGGCTCCCTGACCGAGCACATCTCCTGGCAGTGGATCTTCTGGGTCAACGTCCCGATCGGCCTGCTGCTCATCCCGCTCGCCCGGCTGCGCCTGGCGGAGAGCCGCGGCCCCAACCCGCGGCTGGACCTGCCCGGAACGCTGCTCGCCAGTGCCGGCCTCTTCGGGATCGTCTACGCCCTGGTCCGCGGCAACGCCGACGGCTGGACCAGCGGACCGGTGCTCGGCGGCCTGATCGGCGGCGGCGTCCTGCTCGCCCTCTTCGTGCGGCACGGCATGCGGGCCCGCAACCCGATCCTGCCGATGCGGCTGTTCCGCAGCCGCGCCTTCGCCGCGATCAACGCGGCCAGCCTGCTGATGTTCCTCGGGATGTTCGGGTCGATCTTCCTGCTCAGCCAGTTCCTGCAGAACGCGGCGGGCTACTCCCCGACGGAGGCCGGGCTGCGGATGCTGCCCTGGACCGGCATGCCGATGATCGTGGCGCCGATCGCGGGCATCCTGTCCGACCGGATCGGTGGCCGCCCGGTCGTCGCGGCGGGACTCGCCCTCCAGGCGGTCGGCCTCGGGCTCTTCGCCCTGGTCGTCGAACCGGGCATGTCGTACGCGGCGCAGCTCCCGGCGCTCATCGTGAGCGGTGTCGGGATGGCGCTGTACTTCGCGCCCAGCGCCAACATCGTCATGAGCAGCGTCCGTCCGGAGGAGCAGGGCATCGCCTCCGGCGCCAACAACGCCCTGCGGGAGGTCGGCGGCGCGCTCGGCGTGGCCACGCTGGCGGCGGTCTTCTCCGCCCAGGGCGGCTACGAGTCCGCCGCCCGCTTCGTGGACGGCCTCACCCCCGCTCTCTGGGTGGGAGCGGCGGCGGTCGGCGGCGGCGCGGTCGCGGCACTCCTCGTACCGGGGCGGCGGTCCGCGGCGGCGGCCGCGGAGAAGGCCGGTGCGGCCGGGGACGCGCGGCTCCTGGTGGGCGCCGAGCAGTGACGCCCGCGCCGGTGCGGCCCCACCCCGTCGCGGGTGGGGCCGCACCGGCGCTTCCCGGCGTGCCTGGGGGCGCTCAGCCGACGGGGCCGCTGTGGTCCCAGCCCGGGGTGTTGAGGCTGAGCGAGAGGCTGCCCTCGCCCACCGTCTCGCCGCAGGTGCGGCATGTCTCGACGGGGTCGAAGGGGTGGTCGTGGTGGTGGAAGGCGACCGGCGGCTCGTCGAGGATCCATGTGTCGCCCCACCGGACCAGGGCGCGCAGGACCTCGGCGAGGTCCCGGCCGGCGGCGGTGGGGTGGTACTCGTACCGCGGCGGGCGCTCGCTGTACGCGCGGCGCTCGATGACTCCGGCCTCCTCCAGCGCGCGCAGCCGTGCCGTGAGCCGGTCGCGGGGGGCGCCGGTGTTGCGGGCGATGGCGTCGAAGCGGTGGTTGCCGTAGAGGATCTCGCGCATCGCGAGCAGGGCCCACTTCTCTCCGACGACCTGGAGCGCGGCGGCGGCGGAGCAGGGGCGACCGGGAAGGGCGGGGCGGGGTGTGGTCGGGCTCACCGGTCCAGTCTCACATGGCAGGTTGTGAATTCAAATCGACTGGTCCTACTCTGGAGTAGGGAGTTAGTTGGATATTCAAATCAACCCCCCGAACCCCCACCCTCACCCCAGGAGGCGACCCTCATGCGCGACGCCGTCATCGTCGAAGCCGTCCGCACCCCCATCGGCAAGGGCAAGCCCGGCGGGGCGCTCGCCGATACGCACCCGGTGGAACTGCTCGCCCACACGCTCGCGGAGCTCGTCACCCGCAGCGGCATCGACCCCGTGCTCGTCGACGACGTCGTCGGCGGCACCGTCGGCCAGGTCGGCGAGCAGGCGATGAACACCACCCGCTGGGCGTGGCTGTCCGCCGGCTTCCCCGACTCCGTCCCGGCCACCACCGTCGACCGCCAGTGCGGGTCCTCGCAGCAGGCCGTGCACTTCGCCGCGCAGGGCGTCATCGCGGGCGCGTACGACATCGTCGTGGCCTGCGGAGTGGAATCGATGAGCCGGGTGCCCATGGGGTCCAACGTGCTCCCCGGCTCCGACCCGTTCGGGCCCGGCATCGCCGAGCGCTTCCCCGGAGGACTCGTCCCGCAGGGCATCAGCGCCGAACTGATCGCGGCCAAGCACTCGCTCAGCCGCGAGGCCATGGACGTCTTCGCCACCGAGTCGCACCGCAAGGCGGCCGCCGCCTGGGCGACGGGCGCCTTCGACGCGGAGGTCGCCCCGCTCGCCGGACTGACCGCCGACGAGTCGGTCCGCCCCACCACCACCCCGGAGGTCCTGGCCGGGCTGCGCCCCGCCTTCGCCCACCCCGGCTACGCCGAGCGCTTCCCGCAGATCGACTGGTCGGTCACCGCCGGCAACAGCAGCCCGATCAACGACGGCGCCTCCGCCGTCCTGATCATGAGCGGCGAGACCGCCGAACGCCTCGGCCTGCGCCCGCTCGCCCGGCTGCACAGCTTCGCCGTCACCGGTTCCGACCCGCTGCTGATGCTGACCGGTGTCATCCCGGCCACGGAGCGCGTGCTGCGCCGCGCCGGGCTGAACCTGTCGGACATCGATCTGTTCGAGGTCAACGAGGCCTTCGCCAGCGTCGTCCTCGCCTGGCAGCAGGAGACCGGTGCCGACCCCGCAAAGGTCAACGTCAACGGCGGCGCCATCGCACTGGGCCACCCCCTTGGCGCCAGCGGCACCCGGCTGATGACCACCCTCGTCCACGCCCTGCGGGCGCGCGGCGCGCGCTACGGACTGCAGACCATGTGCGAGGCGGGCGGCCTGGCCAACGCGACGATCGTCGAGGCCCTCTGACCACCACCCGGGGGTACGGGGCGGCCGGGCCCCGGGCCGGCGCGGCCCGCCCCGTACCCTGAATGCCGTGCACGTACTCCACGACGCCCCGCTCGCGCCCCTGACCACCTTCCGCCTCGGCGGCCCCGCCACCCGCCTGGTGACCGCGACCACCGACGCCGAGGTCGTCGAGGCCGTCCGGGAGGCGGACGCGTCCGGGACCCCGCTGCTGGTCATCGGCGGCGGCAGCAACCTGGTCATCGGCGACGAGGGCTTCGCGGGCACCGCGCTGCGCATCGCCACCCAGGGCTTCGAATTGCGCGGCACCGGGCTGGAGCTGGCCGCGGGCGAGGTCTGGACGGACGCCGTCGCCCGCACCGTCGAGGCGGGCCTGGCGGGCGTGGAGTGCCTGGCCGGCATCCCGGGCTCCGCCGGTGCCACGCCGATCCAGAACGTGGGCGCGTACGGCCAGGAAGTGGCGAGCACCATCACCGAGGTGATCGCGTACGACCGCGTCGCGAGGGAGACCGTCACCCTCTCCAACGCCGCCTGCGCCTTCTCGTACCGCCACAGCCGCTTCAAGGCGGACCCCGCCCGCCATGTCGTGCTGCGCGTCCGCTTCGAGCTGGAGGACGCGGGCGGCATGTCCGCCCCGGTCAAGTACGCCGAGGTGGCCCGCGCCCTGGGAGTCGGCCCCGGCGACCGGGTGGCGCTGGGCACGGCCCGCGAGACCGTGCTGAAGCTGCGCTCCGGCAAGGGCATGGTGCTGGACCCGGAGGACCACGACACCTGGTCGGCGGGCTCCTTCTTCACCAACCCGGTCCTCACCGAGGCCGGCTACACCGACTTCCTCGCCCGCGTCCACGACCGCCTCGGCCCGGACGCCGAACCGCCCGCCTACCCCTCGGGCGACGGCCGCATCAAGACCTCCGCGGCCTGGCTGATCGACAAGGCGGGCTTCACCAAGGGCTACGGCACGGGCCCTGCCCGCATCTCCACCAAGCACACCCTCGCCCTGACCAACCGCGGCTCCGCCACCACCGCCGACCTGCTCGCGCTCGCCCGCGAGGTCGTCGCCGGCGTCCACGAGGCCTTCGGCGTCACCCTGGTCAACGAGCCGGTGACGGTCGGCGTCAGCGTCTGATCGGGGCGGGCCGGGGCCCGGTCAGCCGCCGAGCTCCAGCTCGCCCACCACCTGGTCCCCGCTGGTCTCCCCGGTCGGGCGGAAGCCGAGGCCCTCGTAGAACCGCTCGGGGCCGCCCGGGCCGGGCACCCAGGTGGTGGTCATCCGGGTGCCGCCACGGCGGCGGATCTCGGTGGCGACCTCCGCGACGGCGAAGCGGCCGTAACCACGGCCCTGCTCGTCGGCGTCCACGAGCAGCCGCCACAGGCCGGACCGCACGTCCCGGCCCGTGCCGTCGCCGGTCCAGTCGATGTCCAGGAACGCCATCACGAAACCGACCGCCCGGCCGCCGTCGACGATCAGCCGCGGCCAGGCGGTGTCCTGACGGACGTACGCCTCGGCGAGGGACTTCACGACCGGCGCGACCAGGTGCTCCTGTCCGGGCCGGACCCGCAGGCCGAGTGCCGCGTCGAGGTTGCCGACGGTGATCGTCTCCAGGCGTGGTGCGTGTGTCATGCCGGGAACGATGCCGCACTGCCCGGCGGGCGGGAAGTGACTTTCGGGGGCCGGCGCCGACACGGACACGGCCGCCGCGCCGCCGCCATCGCCCGGACCGTGCCGGCCGGGATCGCCCTGGATCAGTGAGCGAGCCAGTCGTCGATGCCGGCCAGCAGCTTGTTGCGCACCCCCTGCGGCGCCGCCGAGCCGCGTACGGACTGGCGGGCCAGTTCGGCGAGTTCGGCGTCGCCGAAGCCGTGGGCCTCCCGCGCCAGTTCGTACTGGGCGGCCAGCCGCGAGCCGAACAGCAGCGGGTCGTCGGCGCCCAGGGCCATCGGCACCCCGGCGTCGTAGAGGGTGCGCAGCGGCACCTGCCCGGGCTCCTCGTAGACGCCGAGGGCGACGTTGGAGGCGGGGCAGACCTCGCAGGTCACGCCGCGCTCGGCGAGCTTCGCCATGAGCCGGGGGTCCTCGGCGGCCCGCACGCCGTGCCCGATCCGGCTCGCGTGCAGGTCGTCCAGGCAGTCGCGGACGCTGCTCGCCCCCGAGAGCTCGCCCCCGTGCGGGGCCGCCAGCAGGCCGCCCTCCCGGGCGATGGCGAAGGCGCGGTCGAAGTCCCGTGCCAGGCCCCGCCGTTCGTCGTTGGAGAGCCCGAAACCGACGACGCCGTGGTCGGCGTAGCGGACCGCGAGCCGGGCCAGCGTGCGGGCGTCGAGCGGGTGCTTGGTGCGGTTGGCGGCGACGACCACCGCCATGCCCACGCCGGTGTCGCGGGAGGCGCCCTCCACCGCGTCCAGGATGATCTCCATGGCCGGGATCAGCCCACCCAGCCGGGGCGCGTACGAGGTCGGGTCGACCTGTATCTCCAGCCACCCCGAACCGTCCCTGGCGTCCTCCTCCGCGGCCTCCCGCACCAGCCGCCGGATGTCGTCGGGGGAGCGGAGCACCGAACGCGCGATGTCGTACAGGCGCTGGAAGCGGAACCAGCCGCGCTCGTCGGTCGCGCGGAGGCTGGGCGGCTCGCCGGAGGTCAGGGCCTCGGGGAGGTGCACCCCGTACTTGTCGGCCAGTTCCAGCAAGGTCGCCGGCCGCATCGAACCGGTGAAGTGCAGGTGGAGGTGCGCCTTGGGGAGAAGGGAAACATCACGTGCCATTCAGAGATCCTGCCGCACCGCCCCGGGTTGCCGGTAGCGCTTTCCCCGAACGAGGGCTTGCCCGTACACGCGCGCGGGCCCCGGCCGAACCGGCCGGGGCCCGCGACAGCAATCGATTGCATCAGGCAGTCAGGGCGGTCAGGGCAGTCAGGCCTTGGCCTCGCCCAGCAGCTTCTGGATCCGGGAGACGCCCTCGACCAGGTCCTCGTCGCCGAGCGCGTACGACAGCCGCAGATAGCCCGGGGTGCCGAAGGCCTCGCCCGGGACGACCGCGACCTCGGCGTCCTCCAGGATGACCTCGGCGAGCTCCACGGAGCTCTGCGGCCGCTTGCCGCGGATCTCCTTGCCGAGCACGCCCTTGACCGACGGGTACACGTAGAACGCGCCCTCCGGCTCGGGGCACACCACGCCCGGGATCTCGTTGAGCATCCGCACGATGGTCTGCCGGCGCCGGTCGAAGGCCTCGCGCATCCGCGCCACGGCCTCCAGGTCGCCGGAGACGGCGGCCAGGGCGGCGGCCTGTGCGACGTTGCTCACATTCGAGGTGGCGTGCGACTGCAGGTTGGTCGCGGCCTTGACCACGTCCTTCGGCCCGATGACCCACCCGACGCGCCAGCCGGTCATGGCGTACGTCTTGGCGACGCCGTTGACCACGATGCACTTGTCGCGCAGTTCGGGCAGGAGCGCGGGCAGCGAGACCGAGGAGGCGCCGCCGTAGACCAGGTGCTCGTAGATCTCGTCGGTCAGCACCCACAGGCCGTGCTCGTGGGCCCAGCGGCCGATCGCCTCGGTCTCGGCCTCGCTGTAGACGGCGCCGGTCGGGTTGGACGGCGACACGAAGAGCACGACCTTGGTGTTCTCGGTGCGCGCGGCCTCCAGCTGCTCGACGGAGACCCGGTAGCCGGTCGTCTCGTCGGCCACGACCGCGACCGGGACGCCGCCGGCCAGCCGGATCGACTCGGGGTAGGTCGTCCAGTACGGGGCCGGGACGATCACCTCGTCGCCCGGGTCGAGGATGGCCGCGAAGGCCTCGTAGATGGCCTGCTTGCCGCCGTTGGTGACGAGCACCTGGGAGGCGTCGACCTCGTAGCCGGAGTCGCGCAGCGTCTTGGCGGCGATCGCGGCCTTCAGCTCCGGGAGCCCGCCGGCGGGGGTGTAGCGGTGGAACTTCGGATTGCGGCACGCCTCCACGGCCGCCTCGACGATGTAGTCGGGCGTGGGGAAGTCGGGCTCGCCGGCACCGAAGCCGATGACCGGTCGCCCGGCGGCCTTGAGCGCTTTGGCCTTGGCGTCCACGGCGAGCGTCGCGGACTCGGAGATCGACCCGATGCGGGCCGACACGCGTCGTTCAGTTGCTGCGGTCATGTCTGCATCGTCGCAGACCGCGGGGGGCCCGGGCACACGAGTTCACGTTCCGGGCAGAACCGAGCCCAACCGCGCCGAACACGCAACGCATTCGACGCCCGGGCCAGGAACACGTACACTCATCCGTCGATGGCCCCCACGAGCCGATCAAGCCTGTGCACATGGTGCACTCGGCCGGATGCGGTACGTTGGGGGGCACTCGAAGGGTCGTAGCTCAATTGGTAGAGCACTGGTCTCCAAAACCAGCGGTTGGGGGTTCGAGTCCCTCCGGCCCTGCTGTTCGCAGGCGCAAAGCTTTCTTCGATGTATCGGCAATCAATCGGATTCAGGTGAGGACGAGTGACGGAAGCCCTGGGCTCGACCGCAACACCTGAAAGCGGTCGCCCTGACGACGGTTCCGCGGACGACGGCTCCAAGAAGGCCCGTCGCGGCGGCAAGCGCGGGAAGAAGGGCCCTCTGGCCCGCCTCGCGCTCTTCTACCGCCAGATCGTGGCGGAGCTCCGCAAGGTCGTCTGGCCGACGCGCAGTGAGCTCAGCACGTACACCAGCGTGGTGATTGTCTTCGTTGTGGTCATCATCGCGCTCGTGACCGTGATTGACTGGGGACTCAACAAGGGCGTCTCGTACATCTTCGGGTGATTCCCCTCGCGGAGGGCGCCCGTGGTGCCCGACCGCCTGTTCCACATCTTGAAGGAAGAAGCAGCGACCGTGTCTGACCCGAACCTGTACGACGCCGACGAGACCGTCGAGGGCGACGACACCGCGCTCGACATCGTCGAGGCCGCCGACGGCGACATCGACCAGGCCGAGGCTGCTGACCAGGCCGCCGGCGAGCCGGCCGAGCAGGACGCGGTGCAGGTCGTCGACGAGGACGTGGACGAGGCGGCCGACGGCGAGGGCGAGCACGAGGAGAGCGCGGAGGAGCAGGCCCCGGTGGACCCGGTGGCGGCCTTCCGTGACGAGCTGAAGGCCCTGCCCGGCGAGTGGTACGTCATCCACACCTACGCCGGCTACGAGAACCGCGTGAAGTCCAACCTGGAGCAGCGCGCCGTCTCGCTGAACGTCGAGGACTACATCTACCAGGCCGAAGTGCCCCAGGAAGAGGTCGTCCAGATCAAGAACGGCGACCGCCGTACCGTTCGCCAGAACAAGCTCCCCGGCTACGTGCTGGTGCGCATGGACCTGACGAACGAGTCCTGGGGCGTCGTCCGCAACACGCCGGGCGTCACCGGCTTCGTCGGCAACGCCTACGACCCGTACCCGCTGACGCTGGACGAGGTCACCAAGATGCTCGCTCCCGAGGTCGAGGAGCAGGCCGCCGCCGCCGAGGGCGGCGAGGGCGGCGTCACGAAGCGCAAGGTCGAGGTCCAGGTGCTGGACTTCGAGGTCGGCGACTCGGTCACGGTCACCGACGGCCCCTTCGCGACGCTCCAGGCCACGATCAACGAGATCAACCCGGACTCCAAGAAGGTCAAGGGTCTCGTGGAGATCTTCGGCCGCGAGACCCCGGTCGAGCTCAGCTTCGACCAGATCCAGAAGAACTGACCGTACGGTCTTCGGACAGAGCCCCTGCTTCCAGCGTTCACCCGCTGGACAGGGGCTCTTCCGCGTGTCGGGGTTGTTCGCGGGCCCACCGGCCGCATGCCGCCCCCGCGGCGCGCCAGGCGTCGCAGCGGGCGGTCTGACCTGCCGGTTTCCGGGTTTCGGCAGCACACCGCTAAAATGGTGCGGTATGCCTGCTCGCAGGCAGGAACACTCTCACTAGGACCCGGAGAGAGCAATGCCTCCCAAGAAGAAGAAGGTCACGGGGCTTATCAAGCTCCAGATCAACGCAGGTGCGGCCAACCCGGCCCCGCCCGTCGGCCCGGCGCTCGGCCAGCACGGCGTCAACATCATGGAGTTCTGCAAGGCCTACAACGCGGCGACCGAGTCGCAGCGTGGCTGGGTGATCCCGGTGGAGATCACGGTCTACGAGGACCGTTCCTTCACCTTCATCACCAAGACGCCGCCGGCCTCCCGCATGATCCTCAAGGCCGCGGGTGTGGACAAGGGCTCCGGCGAGCCGCACAAGACCAAGGTCGCGAAGCTGACGCGTGACCAGGTCCGCGAGATCGCCACGACCAAGCTGCCCGACCTGAACGCGAACGACCTGGACGCCGCCGAGAAGATCATCGCCGGCACCGCGCGTTCCATGGGCATCACGGTCGAGGGCTGACACAGCCCCCGAGCACCTCTTCCCCACCCGCAAGAACGTGGCAGGGCCGGCTCGGCCCGCACCACGACTCCTCAGGACACACAGGAGCAGCAGTGAGCAAGCGCAGCAAGTCTCTCCGCGCTGCGGACAGCAAGATCGACCGGGAGCGTGTGTACGCCCCCCTCGAGGCGGTCCGTCTCGCCAAGGAGACCTCCAGCACCAAGTTCGACGCCACCGTCGAGGTGGCCTTCCGTCTGGGCGTCGACCCGCGCAAGGCCGACCAGATGGTCCGTGGCACCGTGAACCTCCCGCACGGCACCGGCAAGACCGCCCGGGTCCTGGTCTTCGCGACCGGTGACCGTGCCGAGGCCGCGCGTGCCGCGGGCGCCGACATCGTCGGCGCCGACGAACTCATCGACGAGGTGGCGAAGGGCCGGCTGGACTTCGACGCCGTCGTCGCCACCCCGGACCTCATGGGCAAGGTCGGCCGCCTCGGCCGCGTCCTCGGCCCCCGTGGTCTGATGCCGAACCCGAAGACCGGCACCGTCACCCCCGACGTCGCCAAGGCCGTCACGGAGATCAAGGGCGGCAAGATCGAGTTCCGCGTCGACAAGCACTCGAACCTGCACTTCATCATCGGCAAGACGTCGTTCGGTGAGCAGCAGCTGGTCGAGAACTACGGCGCCGCGCTGGACGAGATCATGCGTCTGAAGCCGTCCGCCGCCAAGGGCCGGTACATCAAGAAGGCCGCCATCAGCACCACGATGGGCCCCGGCATCCCGCTGGACTCCAACCGCACCCGCAACCTCCTCACCGAGGAGGACCCGGCCGCTCTCTGACCGGGTCGTGTGCTGTGAACCGGCCCCCGCGCCTCAAGGCGCGGGGGCCGGTTTTTTCGTACGACAGTGCCGGCGCCGTGCGCTAGCGTGCCATCGGCCGCCGGGGAAGCCTCCTGGGCCGGGGAACGAGACGCAGGGGTGGGAATTGATGAGCATGTCCGCAGGGAAGCGCGCGAGCGCCGGTCTGGCGGCCGCGGCCGTCGTGGTGGGCCTCGCCGGCTGCCAGAGCGGGGACGCGGGCACCGGGGGGAAGGCAGGGGCCCTCCAGACGCGGAGCGAGGCGGTCCAGTTCATCCGTGCCGCCTTCACCAAGACCTCCGAGGCCAAGTCGGCCAAGGTCCGGATGACGGTCACGACGCCGCCCGGCATGCCGGACAGCGGCACCGCGCAGCTCTCCGGTGTCCAGGGCTGGGACCCCGCGGTGATGGACATGGTGGCCAAGGGCTCCGCCCTCACGGGCGATGCCTCCGAGGTCCCCTCCCAGGTGCACATGAAGCTGGTGGACGGCGCCCTGTACACGGACCTGGGCCCCGGGCAGGCCGCCACCATGGGCGGCAAGCACTGGATGAAGCTGGACTTCAAGGCCGCCGCCGCGAGCGGCAACGCGGAGACGCAGAAGCAGCTGGCGGCCGGCCTGGAGAACATGAACCAGGACCCGTCGGAGCAGCTCGCCGTGCTGCTGGAGTCGCCGAGCCTCGAGCACCTCGGTTCGGAGAAGGTCGGCGGCGTCCAGGCGGAGCACTACAAGGGCACGCTCACCTTCGAGGAGATGCTGGACGCCGGCAAGTCCGCCTCCGGGCTGTCCGAGAAGCAGCGGGCGGATCTGCTCGCCGCCACGAAGAAGATGGGGATCAAGGGCTACGACACCGAGTTCTGGGTCAACTCCGACCACTACCCGGTCCGGATGGCCGTCGGGATGAAGATGGCGAAGGGCACGGTGAGGGTGCGCGCCGACTACTCCGACTACGGTGCCGCGGCCACCGTCGAGGCGCCGCCCGCGAAGGACACCGTGGACCTGTTCGGGATGCTGGGGAGCATGAAGCCCTCCGGCGCGAACGGCTGACGCGAGGCCTCCGACGCCCGATTTGCTTGCCGCCGATCGGTTCGCGTACCCTTCCACGGAAGCCAAAGACCGCTGGTCGTTGCCGTGCCCTTACGGGGTGCGGTGGCCGAAGGATCCGTTTACTGCGGACGACCCGCGCAGGTGACTGTGGATGTACTCCTGGGACCGCTCACGCGCTCCCGGTCGAGTCACGCCCCGTGCGCCTGCGCCCGGGGCGTTCGTTTTTCCCGGCCCCTTCCCGTGCGGTCCGAATCACCCGGAAGGAGGCCGAGGCTCTATGGCGAAGCCCGAGAAGGGCGCCGCGGTTGCCGAGCTGACGGACAAGTTCCGCAGCTCCAACGCCGCTGTGCTGACCGAGTACCGCGGTCTCACCGTGGCGCAGCTCAAGACGCTGCGCCGTTCGCTCGGTGAGAACGCCACGTACGCCGTGGTGAAGAACACGCTGACCAAGATCGCGGCCAACGAGGCCGGGATCAGCCAGCTGGACGACCTGTTCGCGGGTCCGACGGCTGTCGCCTTCGTCACCGGTGACCCGGTGGAGTCGGCGAAGGGTCTTCGTGACTTCGCCAAGGACAACCCGAACCTCATCATCAAGGGCGGTGTCCTTGACGGCAAGGCGCTGTCCGCCGATGAGATCAAGAAGCTCGCGGACCTCGAGTCCCGCGAGGTGCTGCTCGCCAAGCTGGCGGGCGCCATGAAGGCCAAGCCCTCGCAGGCTGCCGCGGTCTTCCAGGCGCTGCCCTCGAAGCTCGTCCGCACCGTGGACGCGCTCCGTGCCAAGCAGGCCGAGCAGGGCGGTGCCGGCGAGCCGGCTCCCGCCGAGGACGCGGAGTAACCACTCCCGCTGTTCTCTAGCGGGCCCGTACGCCCGCCGCAATGTACATACGGCACCAGCCGAATTAGTGGAAGGACCGCCATCATGGCGAAGCTCAGCCAGGACGACCTGCTCGCCCAGTTCGAGGAGATGACCCTCATCGAGCTCTCCGAGTTCGTGAAGGCCTTCGAGGACAAGTTCGACGTCACCGCCGCCGCCCCGGTCGCCGTCGCCGCCGCCGGTGTCCCCGGTGCCCCGGCCGAGGCCGTCGAGGAGAAGGACGAGTTCGACGTCATCCTCACCGGCGCCGGCGACAAGAAGATCCAGGTCATCAAGGTCGTGCGCGAGCTGACCTCCCTGGGCCTGAAGGAGGCCAAGGACCTCGTGGACGGCGCTCCGAAGCCGGTCCTCGAGAAGGTCAACAAGGAGGCCGCGGAGAAGGCCGCCGAGTCCCTCAAGGGCGCCGGCGCGGCTGTCGAGGTCAAGTGATCCACGCCCCCTCCCGGGGCTGATCAGCCGCAGGGCGGCCACCCTTTCGGGTGGCCGCCCTCGGTCGTTTGCGTGGGCCTTCACCCGGGCTGTCGGCATCCCCGGGTAAGGTGATCATCGTCGTTCCGCTGACGTCGCCGCTCGTCGCGTACCACCCCCTGTGACGATCTCCGCGGGGCGGGGGCCTTGACGAACCGCACGCAGCGCGCGATTCTCAGGACGCGTCGCCACATCGGCCATGTACCGAGGCATGGATCGAGGGCGATGCGGGAATGCCTAGCGTGGCAAGCGTGAACGAGGGGCATGACGGCTCACAACAAGGGGCTCCTAGCGACCCCTACGGAGGACGAGATTGGTGCAGCACCGGTCTCCGAAACTCTGCACTGGACATCAGTGTGCCAAGTGGCTACACTGACCCTTTGCGCTGCCTGTTAGCTGTCGCCTGGCCCGTCACCAGGGACCAGCCCAAGCCTGAGCACACATGAGGAACCGTCCTGACCAGGACATCCTTGTCTGCGCCCGGGGGCGGAAGCCGGTACGCGCGTAGTGAGTCCGAGCCCTCGGAAGGACCCCCTCTTGGCCGCCTCGCGCAACGCCTCGACTGCCAATTCGAACAACGGCGCAAGCACCGCCCCGCTGCGCATCTCTTTCGCGAAGATCAAGGAGCCCCTCGAGGTCCCGAACCTCCTGGCGCTGCAGACCGAGAGCTTTGACTGGCTCCTCGGCAATGCCGCCTGGAAGGCTCGCGTCGAGGCGGCCCTGGACAGTGGTCAGGACGTCCCCACCAAGTCCGGTCTGGAGGAGATCTTCGAGGAGATCTCGCCGATCGAGGACTTCTCCGGGTCGATGTCGCTGACCTTCCGCGACCACCGTTTCGAACCGCCGAAGAACTCGATCGACGAGTGCAAGGAGCGCGACTTCACGTACGCGGCCCCGCTCTTCGTCACGGCCGAGTTCACCAACAACGAGACCGGTGAGATCAAGTCCCAGACCGTCTTCATGGGCGACTTCCCGCTCATGACGAACAAGGGCACCTTCGTCATCAACGGCACCGAGCGTGTCGTGGTGTCCCAGCTGGTCCGCTCGCCGGGTGTCTACTTCGACAGCCAGATCGACAAGACGTCCGACAAGGACATCTACTCCGCCAAGGTCATCCCCTCCCGCGGTGCCTGGCTGGAGATGGAGATCGACAAGCGCGACATGGTCGGTGTCCGCATCGACCGCAAGCGCAAGCAGTCCGTCACCGTCCTCCTGAAGGCGCTCGGCTGGACCACCGAGCAGATCCTCGAGGAGTTCGGCGAGTACGAGTCCATGCGCGCCACCCTGGAGAAGGACCACACCCAGGGCCAGGACGACGCGCTGCTCGACATCTACCGCAAGCTGCGTCCGGGCGAGCCGCCGACCCGTGAGGCCGCGCAGACGCTGCTGGAGAACCTCTACTTCAACCCCAAGCGCTACGACCTGGCCAAGGTCGGCCGCTACAAGATCAACAAGAAGCTGGGTGCCGACGCGCCGCTCGACGCCGGCGTGCTGACCGTCGAGGACGTCATCTCGGCGATCAAGTACCTGGTCAAGCTGCACGCGGGCGAGACCGAGACCACCGGCGACAACGGTTCCTCCGTGGTCGTCGAGGTCGACGACATCGACCACTTCGGCAACCGTCGTCTGCGCAACGTCGGCGAGCTCATCCAGAACCAGGTCCGCACGGGTCTGGCCCGTATGGAGCGCGTCGTCCGCGAGCGGATGACCACCCAGGACGTCGAGGCGATCACGCCGCAGACCCTGATCAACATCCGGCCGGTCGTCGCCTCCATCAAGGAGTTCTTCGGCACCAGCCAGCTGTCCCAGTTCATGGACCAGACGAACCCGCTGTCGGGCCTGACCCACAAGCGCCGTCTGTCCGCGCTGGGCCCCGGTGGTCTGTCCCGTGAGCGGGCCGGCTTCGAGGTCCGTGACGTGCACCCGTCCCACTACGGACGCATGTGCCCGATCGAGACCCCCGAAGGCCCGAACATCGGTCTGATCGGCTCGCTGGCCTCCTACGGCCGGGTCAACGCCTTCGGCTTCGTCGAGACCCCGTACCGCAAGGTCGACGAGACCGGTGTCGTGACCGACGAGGTCAACTTCCTCACCGCCGACGAGGAGGACCGCTACGTCATCGCCCAGGCGAACGCGCCGCTGACGGAGGACAACCGCTTCGCGGAGTCCCGCGTCCTGGTGCGCCGCCGCGGTGGCGAGATCGACTACGTCCCCGGTGAGGACGTGGACTACATGGACGTCTCGCCGCGCCAGATGGTGTCGGTCGCGACCGCCATGATCCCGTTCCTCGAGCACGACGACGCCAACCGCGCGCTCATGGGCTCCAACATGATGCGCCAGGCCGTGCCGCTGCTGAAGGCGCAGGCCCCGCTGGTCGGTACCGGCATGGAGTACCGCTGCGCGGTCGACGCCGGTGACGTCATCAAGGCCGACAAGGACGGTGTGGTCCAGGAGGTCTCCGCGGACTACGTCACCGTCGCCAACGACGACGGCACGTACAACACCTACCGCGTCGCCAAGTTCTCCCGCTCGAACCAGGGCACGTCCTTCAACCAGAAGGTCGTCGTCGACGAGGGCGCCCGCGTGATCGCCGGCCAGGTGCTCGCGGACGGTCCGTCCACCGAGCAGGGCGAGATGGCGCTTGGCAAGAACCTGCTCGTCGCGTTCATGCCGTGGGAGGGTCACAACTACGAGGACGCGATCATCCTGTCGCAGCGCCTCGTGCAGGACGACGTCCTCTCCTCGATCCACATCGAGGAGCACGAGGTCGACGCCCGTGACACCAAGCTCGGCCCCGAGGAGATCACCCGGGACATCCCGAACGTCTCCGAGGAGGTCCTGGCGGACCTGGACGAGCGCGGCATCATCCGCATCGGTGCCGAGGTCGTCGCCGGCGACATCCTGGTCGGCAAGGTCACCCCGAAGGGCGAGACCGAGCTGACCCCGGAGGAGCGCCTGCTGCGCGCGATCTTCGGCGAGAAGGCCCGTGAGGTCCGCGACACCTCGCTGAAGGTGCCGCACGGCGAGACCGGCAAGGTCATCGGCGTGCGCGTCTTCGACCGCGAGGAGGGCGACGAGCTTCCCCCCGGTGTGAACCAGCTGGTGCGCGTCTACGTCGCGCAGAAGCGCAAGATCACCGACGGTGACAAGCTCGCCGGCCGCCACGGCAACAAGGGCGTCATCTCCAAGATCCTGCCGATCGAGGACATGCCGTTCCTGGAGGACGGCTCCCCGGTCGACATCATCCTCAACCCGCTGGGTGTCCCGTCCCGAATGAACCCGGGACAGGTCCTGGAGATCCACCTGGGCTGGCTCGCCGCACAGGGCTGGGACGTCTCCGGCCTCAGCGACGAGTGGGCGCGCCGCCTCACGGCGATCGGCGCCGACCAGGTCGCCGCCGGCACCAACGTCGCCACCCCGGTGTTCGACGGTGCCCGCGAGGACGAGATCACCGGTCTCTTCGAGGCCACGATCCCGAACCGCGACGGAAAGCGTCTGGTGCTGCCCTCGGGCAAGGCCCGGCTCTTCGACGGCCGCTCCGGCGAGCCGTTCCCGGACCCGATCTCGATCGGCTACATGTACATCCTCAAGCTGCACCACCTGGTGGACGACAAGCTGCACGCCCGCTCCACCGGCCCGTACTCGATGATCACCCAGCAGCCGCTGGGCGGTAAGGCGCAGTTCGGTGGTCAGCGCTTCGGTGAGATGGAGGTGTGGGCCCTTGAGGCATACGGTGCGGCCTACGCGCTGCAGGAGCTCCTCACCATCAAGTCCGACGACGTCCTCGGCCGCGTGAAGGTCTACGAGGCCATCGTCAAGGGCGAGAACATCCCCGAGCCGGGCATTCCCGAGTCCTTCAAGGTGCTCATCAAGGAAATGCAGTCGCTCTGCCTCAACGTGGAGGTGCTGTCCTCGGACGGCATGTCCATCGAGATGCGCGACACCGACGAGGACGTCTTCCGCGCGGCGGAGGAGCTCGGAATCGACCTGTCCCGGCGCGAGCCGAGCAGCGTCGAAGAGGTCTGACGGGCCGGCCGGGGAGCTGCCGTGAGCAGCTCCCCGCCTCCCCCGGACCGTTCAGACATGTTTGACTTTCGACCCCGAAAGAGGGATTGACGACAAAGTGCTCGACGTCAACTTCTTCGACGAGCTGCGGATCGGCCTTGCGACCGCGGACGACATCCGACAGTGGTCCCACGGCGAGGTCAAGAAGCCGGAGACCATCAACTACCGCACCCTGAAGCCGGAAAAGGACGGGCTCTTCTGCGAGAAGATCTTCGGCCCCACCCGGGACTGGGAGTGCTACTGCGGCAAGTACAAGCGTGTCCGCTTCAAGGGCATCATCTGCGAGCGCTGCGGCGTCGAGGTCACTCGCGCCAAGGTGCGTCGTGAGCGGATGGGCCACATCGAGCTGGCCGCTCCCGTGACCCACATCTGGTACTTCAAGGGCGTTCCGTCGCGGCTGGGCTACCTGCTCGACCTCGCCCCGAAGGACCTGGAGAAGGTCATCTACTTCGCCGCCTACATGATCACGTGGGTGGACGAGGAGCGGCGCACCCGCGACCTGCCCTCGCTGGAGGCCCAGGTCTCCGTGGAGCGCCAGCAGGTCGAGCAGCGCCGTGACGCGGACATCGAGTCCCGGCAGAAGAAGCTCGAGGCCGACCTCGGCGAGCTGGAGGCCGAGGGCGCCAAGTCCGACGTGCGCCGCAAGGTGCGCGAGGGCGCCGAGCGTGAGATGAAGCAGCTGCGCGACCGCGCCCAGCGCGAGCTGGACCGGCTCGACGAGGTGTGGTCCCGCTTCAAGAACCTCAAGGTCCAGGACCTGGAGGGTGACGAGCTGCTCTACCGCGAGCTGCGGGAGCGCTTCGGCACCTACTTCCAGGGATCGATGGGTGCCGCGGCGCTGCAGAAGCGCCTGGAGTCCTTCGACCTGGACGAGGAGGCCGCCAAGCTCCGCGAGATCATCCGTACCGGCAAGGGCCAGAAGAAGACCCGTGCGCTCAAGCGCCTCAAGGTCGTCTCGGCCTTCCTGCAGACCACCAACAAGCCGCAGGGCATGGTGCTGGACTGCGTCCCGGTGATCCCGCCGGACCTGCGTCCGATGGTGCAGCTGGACGGTGGCCGCTTCGCGACCTCCGACCTGAACGACCTGTACCGCCGCGTCATCAACCGCAACAACCGCCTCAAGCGCCTCCTCGACCTCGGTGCCCCCGAGATCATCGTGAACAACGAGAAGCGCATGCTCCAGGAGGCCGTCGACGCGCTCTTCGACAACGGCCGCCGCGGCCGCCCGGTCACGGGCCCCGGCAACCGTCCGCTGAAGTCGCTGTCCGACATGCTCAAGGGCAAGCAGGGCCGGTTCCGTCAGAACCTGCTCGGCAAGCGCGTCGACTACTCGGCCCGTTCGGTCATCGTCGTCGGCCCGCAGCTCAAGCTGCACCAGTGCGGTCTGCCGAAGGCCATGGCGCTGGAGCTCTTCAAGCCGTTCGTGATGAAGCGCCTGGTGGACCTCAACCACGCGCAGAACATCAAGTCGGCCAAGCGCATGGTCGAGCGCGGCCGCACGGTCGTGTACGACGTGCTCGAAGAGGTCATCGCCGAGCACCCGGTGCTGCTGAACCGTGCGCCGACCCTGCACCGCCTGGGTATCCAGGCCTTCGAGCCGCAGCTGGTCGAGGGCAAGGCCATCCAGATCCACCCGCTCGTCTGCACCGCGTTCAACGCGGACTTCGACGGCGACCAGATGGCCGTGCACCTGCCGCTGTCCGCGGAGGCGCAGGCCGAGGCCCGCATCCTGATGCTGTCCTCGAACAACATCCTCAAGCCCGCCGACGGCCGTCCGGTGACGATGCCGACGCAGGACATGGTCCTGGGTCTGTTCTTCCTCACCACGGACGCGGAGGAGCGCGAGCTCAAGGGTGAGGGCCGGGCGTTCGGCTCGTCCGCCGAGGCGATCATGGCCTTCGACGCCCGCGAGCTGTCGCTGCAGTCGCGGATCGACATCCGCTTCCCGATCGGCACCGTCCCGCCGCGTGGCTGGACCCCGCCGGCGGACGTGGAGGGCGAGGAGCCCTGGCAGCTCGGCGACTCCTTCCGGCTGAACACGACCCTGGGGCGTGCGCTCTTCAACGAGCTGCTGCCCGAGGACTACCCGTTCGTGGACTACCCGGTGGGCAAGAAGCAGCTCTCCGAGATCGTCAACGATCTCGCCGAGCGCTACCCGAAGGTCATCGTGGCGGCGACGCTCGACAACCTGAAGGCGGCGGGCTTCCACTGGGCGACCCGTTCCGGCGTCACCGTGGCCATCTCCGACATCGTCGTTCCCGAGGCGAAGAAGGGGATCATCGCCGGCTTCGAGGCGCAGGACGAGAAGGTCCAGAAGCAGTACGAGCGTGGTCTGATCACCAAGGACGAGCGCACGCAGGAGCTCATCGCGATCTGGACGAAGGCGACCAACGACGTCGCCGAGGCCATGCGCGAGAACTTCCCGAAGACCAACCCGATCTTCATGATGGTCGACTCGGGTGCCCGTGGAAACATGATGCAGATGCGTCAGATCGCGGGTATGCGTGGCCTGGTGTCCAACGCCAAGAACGAGACCATCCCGCGTCCCATCAAGGCCTCGTTCCGTGAGGGCCTGACCGTGCTGGAGTACTTCATCTCCACCCACGGTGCCCGTAAGGGTCTGGCCGACACCGCTCTGCGCACCGCCGACTCGGGTTACCTGACCCGTCGTCTGGTGGACGTCTCCCAGGACGTCATCATCCGCGAGGAGGACTGCGGCACCGACCGCGGCCTCAAGCTGGCGATCGCCGAGCGCTCCGAGGACGGCTCGCTGCGCAAGACGGACGACGTCGAGACCAGCGTGTACGCGCGCTGCCTCGCCGAGGACGTCGTGGTGGACGGGCGCGTCCTGGCCACTGCCGGCACCGACCTGGGCGACGTGCTCATCGAGCAGCTCATCCACAACGGCGTCTCCGAGGTCAAGACCCGCTCGGTCCTGACCTGCGAGTCCGCGGTGGGCACCTGCGCGATGTGCTACGGCCGTTCGCTCGCGACCGGCAAGCTGGTGGACATCGGCGAGGCGGTCGGCATCATCGCCGCCCAGTCCATCGGTGAGCCCGGCACCCAGCTGACGATGCGTACCTTCCACACCGGTGGTGTGGCCGGTGACGACATCACCCAGGGTCTGCCGCGTGTCGTCGAGCTCTTCGAGGCCCGTACGCCCAAGGGTGTCGCCCCGATCTCGGAGGCGGCCGGCCGCATCCGCATCGAGGAGACCGAGAAGACCAAGAAGATCGTCATCACCCCGGACGACGGCTCCGAGGAGATCGCCTACCCGATCTCCAAGCGTGCCCGTCTGATGGTCGGCGAGGGCGACCACGTCGAGGTCGGCGAGAAGCTGACCGTGGGTGCCACCAACCCGCACGACGTGCTGCGCATCCTGGGTCAGCGGGCCGTGCAGGTCCACCTGGTCGGGGAAGTCCAGAAGGTCTACAACTCGCAGGGTGTGTCGATCCACGACAAGCACATCGAGATCATCATCCGGCAGATGCTCCGCCGGGTCACGATCATCGAGTCCGGCGACGCGGAGCTGCTGCCGGGCGAGCTGGTCGAGCGCGGCCGCTTCGAGACCGAGAACCGTCGGGTCGTGGCGGAGGGTGGCCACCCGGCCTCCGGCCGTCCGCAGCTGATGGGTATCACCAAGGCCTCGCTGGCGACCGAGTCCTGGCTGTCGGCCGCCTCCTTCCAGGAGACGACCAGGGTTCTGACGGACGCGGCGATCCACGCCAAGTCCGACTCCCTGCTCGGCCTGAAGGAGAACGTCATCATCGGTAAGCTCATCCCGGCCGGTACGGGTCTGTCCCGTTACCGCAACATCCGGGTCGAGCCGACCGAGGAGGCCAAGGCCGCGATGTACTCGGCCGTCGGCTACGACGACATCGACTACAGCCCGTTCGGCACCGGCTCCGGCCAGGCCGTTCCGCTGGAGGACTACGACTACGGCCCGTACAACGGCTGACGTCCACGTCATCACGCCGAAGGGCGGTCACCCTCACGGGGGTGGCCGCCCTTCGGCCGTCCGCGCCCGTCTTCGGGCACTATGGGAGGACGGAGCGGATCGGGGAGGTGGTGCGACGGTGCTTGCCGGTGATGCCGCTCGCGAGCGGACGGTGGAAGTGCTCAAGGACGCGTACACCGAGGGACGGCTGACGCTCCAGGAGTACGAGGAGCGCATCGGGCGCGCGTACGAGTCGCGTACCTACGGTGAACTGGACGTGCTGGTGCTGGACATCCCGCGGCCGCGGCCGGCGCCGCCGCCCGGCGCCAACGCCAAGGCCGTCGCCGCGCTGATCTGCGGCATAGGGGGAGTGTTCCTGGGACTCACCGCGCTGCCCGCGATCGTCCTGGGTCACCTGGCGCGCCGGGAGATCCGCCGTACGGGTGAGCAGGGAGACGGGTTCGCGCTGGGCGGCCTGGTGCTGGGCTATGTCGTGACGGCGCTGCTGCTGCTCGTGACGGTGCTCGTGGTGGTGCTCGTGTCCGTGGTGGCCCACGAGGTCACGTCACCCAGCGGCCCTTGACAGATGGGGACATACCGGGCGCGACGGAGCGAAATCCCATTTGTTTTGACCGGAGCGGGTGCGCTGGGTACGCTCTGACCTTGTGCCTGGGGTGTGCCCGGGTTCCTGCGCGTGCACTTGTCCGTGCGGGATTCCGAGGCCGAACGCCGCGACACGCCGACAATACGCACTTTCCGTTTCGGTGGGAAGCGTATAGGGCTCGCGACACACCCGACCGCGTGGGTCGGGGAAACCCCAGGTTAGAAGTATCGAGATCGGCACACAGAAACCGGAGAAACGGTGCCTACGATCCAGCAGCTGGTCCGAAAGGGCCGGCAGGACAAGGTCGAGAAGAACAAGACGCCCGCGCTGAAGGGTTCCCCGCAGCGCCGCGGCGTCTGCACGCGCGTCTACACGACCACCCCGAAGAAGCCGAACTCTGCCCTGCGCAAGGTCGCCCGTGTGCGACTGACCAGCGGCATCGAGGTCACCGCTTACATCCCGGGTGAGGGTCACAACCTGCAGGAGCACTCCATCGTGCTCGTGCGTGGTGGCCGTGTGAAGGACCTGCCGGGTGTTCGCTACAAGATCATCCGCGGTTCGCTTGACACCCAGGGTGTCAAGAACCGCAAGCAGGCCCGCAGCCGCTACGGCGCCAAGAAGGAGAAGTAAGAATGCCTCGTAAGGGCCCCGCCCCGAAGCGCCCGGTCATCATCGACCCGGTCTACGGTTCTCCTCTGGTGACGTCGCTCGTCAACAAGATCCTCCTGCACGGGAAGCGCTCCACCGCCGAGCGCATCGTGTACGGCGCCCTCGAGGGCCTGCGCGAGAAGACCGGCCAGGACCCGGTCATCACGCTCAAGCGCGCCCTGGAGAACGTCAAGCCCTCCCTGGAGGTCAAGTCCCGCCGTGTCGGTGGTGCGACCTACCAGGTCCCGATCGAGGTCCGCCCCGGTCGTGCCAACACCCTGGCGCTGCGCTGGCTCGTGGGTTACTCCCGCGCGCGCCGTGAGAAGACCATGACCGAGCGTCTGATGAACGAGCTGATGGACGCCAGCAACGGTCTGGGTGCCGCGGTCAAGCGCCGCGAGGACACCCACAAGATGGCCGAGTCCAACAAGGCCTTCGCGCACTACCGCTGGTAGTCGCTACCCCATCGAGAACCGAGAGAAGACTGAAGCCTTATGGCTACCACTTCACTTGACCTGGCCAGGGTCCGCAATATCGGGATCATGGCCCACATCGACGCGGGCAAGACGACGACCACCGAGCGGATCCTGTTCTACACCGGTGTCTCGTACAAGATCGGTGAGGTCCACGACGGCGCTGCCACGATGGACTGGATGGAGCAGGAGCAGGAGCGCGGCATCACGATCACGTCTGCCGCGACCACCTGTCACTGGCCGATGGACAACGTCGACCACACGATCAACATCATCGACACGCCGGGCCACGTCGACTTCACCGTCGAGGTGGAGCGTTCGCTGCGCGTGCTCGACGGTGCCGTGACGGTGTTCGACGGTGTCGCCGGTGTCGAGCCGCAGTCCGAGACCGTGTGGCGTCAGGCGGACCGCTACGGCGTGCCGCGTATCTGCTTCGTCAACAAGCTTGACCGTACCGGCGCGGAGTTCCACCGCTGCGTCGACATGATCAAGGACCGGCTGGGCGCGACGGCGATCGTCATGCAGCTGCCGATCGGTGCCGAGGCCGACTTCAAGGGCGTTGTGGACCTGGTCCGCATGAAGGCCCTGGTCTGGTCCGCGGAAGCGACCAAGGGCGAGATGTACGACGTCGTCGACATCCCGGCCACGCACACCGAAGCGGCCGACGAGTGGCGCGGCAAGATGCTCGAGGCCGTCGCCGAGAACGACGAAGAGATGATGGAGCTGTACCTGGAGGGCACCGAGCCCACCGAGGAGCAGCTGTACGCGGCCATCCGCCGCGTCACCATCAACTCCGGCAAGGGCGACGGCGTCACCGTCACCCCGGTCTTCTGCGGCACCGCCTTCAAGAACAAGGGCGTGCAGCCCCTGCTCGACGCGGTCGTGCGCTACCTCCCCTCCCCGCTGGACGTCGAGGCCATCGAGGGCCACGCGGTCGGCAACGCGGAGGAGATCGTCAAGCGCAAGCCGTCCGACGAGGAGCCGCTGTCGGCGCTGGCGTTCAAGATCATGAGCGACCCGCACCTCGGCAAGCTCACCTTCGTCCGCGTGTACTCCGGCCGTCTGGAGTCCGGCACCGCCGTGCTGAACTCCGTGAAGGGCCGCAAGGAGCGCATCGGCAAGATCTACCGCATGCACGCGAACAAGCGTGAGGAGATCGAGTCGGTGGGCGCCGGCGACATCGTCGCCGTCATGGGCCTGAAGCAGACCACCACCGGTGAGACGCTGAGCGACGAGAAGCACCCGGTGATCCTGGAGTCCATGGACTTCCCGGCGCCGGTCATCCAGGTCGCGATCGAGCCCAAGTCCAAGGGCGACCAGGAGAAGCTGGGTGTCGCCATCCAGCGTCTCGCGGAGGAGGACCCCTCCTTCCAGGTCCACTCGGACGAGGAGACCGGCCAGACCATCATCGGCGGTATGGGCGAACTGCACCTCGAGGTGCTGGTCGACCGCATGCGCCGTGAGTTCAAGGTCGAGGCCAACGTCGGCAAGCCGCAGGTGGCGTACCGCGAGACCATTCGCAAGAAGGTCGAGCGGATCGACTACACCCACAAGAAGCAGACCGGTGGTACGGGCCAGTTCGCGAAGGTCCAGATCGCCATCGAGCCTCTCGAGGGTGGCGACGCCAACTACGAGTTCGTCAACCAGGTCACCGGTGGCCGCATCCCCCGCGAGTACATCCCGTCGGTTGACGCGGGTGCGCAGGAGGCCATGAAGTTCGGCATCCTGGCCGGCTACGAGATGGTGGGCGTTCGCATCATCCTTCTCGACGGTGCCTACCACGAGGTCGACTCCTCCGAGCTGGCGTTCAAGATCGCCGGTTCGCAGGCCTTCAAGGAGGGCGCGCGCAAGGCGAGCCCCGTGCTGCTCGAGCCGATGATGGCCGTCGAGGTCACCACGCCCGAGGAGTCCATGGGCGACGTCATCGGCGACATCAACTCCCGCCGTGGCCAGATCCAGGCCATGGAGGAGCGCGCCGGCGCCCGCGTCGTCAAGGCCCTGGTCCCGCTGTCGGAGATGTTCGGCTACGTCGGCGACCTCCGCAGCAAGACGTCGGGTCGCGCAAGCTACTCGATGCAGTTCGACTCCTACGCCGAGGTTCCCAAGAACGTCGCCGAGGAGATCATCGCGAAGGCCAAGGGCGAGTAACCGCAGTTCTTCACGCTGCGCACACGCCGTAGGCTTGACCGGGAGGCTTCGGGGTATTCCGCCGCAAACCGCAAGGGGAGCGTCGGGTACCCCGGCCGCCCGCAACCCAGCAAAGATCACCTGGCGCCGATGAAGTAAGGCGTACCAGAACCACTTCACAGGAGGACCCCAGTGGCGAAGGCGAAGTTCGAGCGGACTAAGCCGCACGTCAACATCGGCACCATCGGTCACATCGACCACGGTAAGACGACCCTCACGGCCGCCATTACCAAGGTGCTGCACGACGCGTACCCGGACCTGAACGAGGCCTCGGCCTTCGACCAGATCGACAAGGCTCCCGAGGAGCGCCAGCGCGGTATCACCATCTCCATCGCGCACGTCGAGTACCAGACCGAGGCGCGTCACTACGCCCACGTCGACTGCCCGGGTCACGCGGACTACATCAAGAACATGATCACCGGTGCCGCGCAGATGGACGGCGCCATCCTCGTGGTCGCCGCCACCGACGGCCCGATGCCGCAGACCAAGGAGCACGTGCTCCTGGCCCGCCAGGTCGGCGTTCCCTACATCGTCGTCGCCCTGAACAAGGCCGACATGGTGGACGACGAGGAGATCCTGGAGCTCGTCGAGCTCGAGGTCCGCGAGCTGCTCTCCGAGTACGAGTTCCCGGGCGACGACCTGCCGGTCGTGCGCGTCTCCGCGCTCAAGGCCCTCGAGGGCGACAAGGAGTGGGGCGAGAAGCTCCTCGGCCTCATGTCCGCCGTGGACGAGGCCATCCCCACCCCCGAGCGCGACGTCGACAAGCCGTTCCTGATGCCGATCGAGGACGTCTTCACGATCACCGGTCGTGGCACCGTCGTCACCGGCCGCATCGAGCGTGGTGTCCTCAAGGTCAACGAGACCGTCGACATCATCGGCATCAAGACCGAGAAGACCACCACCACGGTCACCGGCATCGAGATGTTCCGCAAGCTGCTCGACGAGGGCCAGGCCGGTGAGAACGTCGGTCTGCTGCTCCGCGGCATCAAGCGCGAGGACGTCGAGCGCGGCCAGGTCATCATCAAGCCGGGTTCGGTCACGCCGCACACCGACTTCGAGGCCCAGGCCTACATCCTGTCGAAGGACGAGGGTGGCCGTCACACCCCGTTCTTCAACAACTACCGCCCGCAGTTCTACTTCCGTACCACGGACGTGACCGGCGTCGTGACCCTCCCCGAGGGCACCGAGATGGTCATGCCGGGCGACAACACCGCCATGACGGTCGCGCTGATCCAGCCGATCGCCATGGAGGAGGGCCTGAAGTTCGCCATCCGCGAGGGTGGCCGGACCGTCGGCGCCGGCCAGGTCACCAAGATCCTGAAGTAAGGATCCCGGCGATCCGCCGCTTGCCGTAGGCGAGCTGTACGAGGGCCCCGGCCCACCGCGTGAGCGGTGGGCCGGGGCCCTCGGCGTTGTGCCGCCGGCCGGCGCCGGCCGGGTACCACCAATGGCGCTCCGGGCGGGCGGGGTCCGGTGACCGGGTGTTACGAATGATTGCGTTCGGTGCACACCCGTACGAGTCCTGGAGCCCTCCGCATGCGCATATCCCCGCGCCGGCTCGCGGCCGTCGCCGCAGCCCTCACGGCCTCTCTCACCGTCCTGGCAGGCACCTCCGGGGCGGTGGCGCCGCCCCCGGCCCCGGCGCCGCTCAGGATGGCCGCGGAGGGCGGTATCGCGGGGCAGTACCTGGTGACCCTGGCAGCCGGCACGGACCCGCGGTCGGTCGTGCGGGAGGTGGGCGCGGCGCCCATGTTCACGTACACCAGTGCCCTGTTGGGCTTCGCGGCCAGGCTGACCGACCGGCAGGTCACCGAACTGCGCACGGTGCCCGGTGTGCGGGCGGTGGAGCAGGACGCGGTGGTGACGGTGCCCCGGCCGCGGGCGGTGACGACCTTCGCGGACGACGTCTCGTGGGGCCTGGCCCGGATCAACCACCGGGAGGCGGGCGCGACCGGCTTCTCGGTGCGGGCGACCGGCGCCAAGGTCACCTCGTACATCATCGACACCGGTATCGACTTCGGGCACGAGGAGTTCGGCGGGCGGGCGGTGTCCGGCTACGACGTCGTGGGGGACGGCCGGGACGGCGTGGACTGCAACGGCCACGGCACCCATGTCGCCGGGACGGTCGGCGGCGCGCACTCGGGCGTGGCCCGCGGCACCCGCCTGGTGTCGGTGCGGGTGCTGGGCTGCGACGGGAGCGGTTCGATCGCCTCGGTCGTGGCGGGCGTCAACTGGGTGGCGGCGCACGCCGTGAAACCGGCCGTCGCGAACCTGTCCGTCGGCGGGCCGCACACGGAGGCCTCGGAGCGGGCGGTCGAGGGGCTGGCCGCGGCCGGGGTCTTCCCGGCCGTCGCCGCCGGCAACGGCGACACCGACGCCTGCGACACCTCGCCGGCGGGGGCCCCGGACGGCTACACCGTCGCCGCCGTCGACGAGTCCGACCACAAGGCGGAGTTCAGCAACTGGGGTCCGTGCGTGGACATCAACGCGCCGGGCACGAACATCACCTCGGCCGCCCGGGGCGGCGGCTTCACCAGGATGAGCGGCACGTCCATGGCGGCGCCCCATGTCACCGGGGTCGCGGCGCTCTACAAGGACACCTACGGCGACGTGCCGACGGCCGCCCTGGCCGCCTGGCTCACCGCGAACGCCACGCCGGACGTTCCCGCCCAGCTGCCCGCCGGGACACCGCGGCTGCTGCTGTACACCGGGGGCCTGTGACCCAGGCCCGGGGGCGGGTTTGGAGTCCGGCACGGGCGGGGTAAGCTACCCGGCCCGATTGGCGTCCGGCACGTCCGGTATGGCAGACTAGCCGGGTTGCTCGGTCGAGCGCCGATGTTGCGCGCCTCCCGTCGGGAGGACCGGAAGCGAGTCCCACAGTACTCGTCGTCACGTACCGCCCAGGCGGGGTGGCGGACGTACGGGAATCTTCCGGGAAGCGTCAGCGGGGTGCTCACCAGGCGCTCGGTGGGTGTCTTCTCCCACGTATCCCCTCCCTGAGGGTCTCCGCCATGCGGAGATTTACAAGAAGGGGTGCGACACGCCCGACCGCGTGGGTCGGAGAAGACGGTCGAACCACCGAGTTCCAGAGCGTTACTACTAGACAGGACTACGAAGTAGCCATGGCGGGACAGAAGATCCGCATCCGGCTCAAGGCCTACGACCACGAGGTCATCGACTCCTCGGCGAAGAAGATCGTCGAGACGGTGACGCGTACTGGTGCGCAGGTCGCGGGCCCGGTGCCGCTGCCCACTGAGAAGAACGTGTACTGCGTCATCAAGTCGCCGCACAAGTACAAGGACTCGCGCGAGCACTTCGAGATGCGCACGCACAAGCGCCTGATCGACATCCTCGACCCGACGCCCAAGACCGTTGACTCGTTGATGCGCCTGGACCTTCCGGCCGGCGTCGACATCGAGATCAAGCTCTGAGAGGCGCGGAACAGATGGCTAAGCAGATCAAGGGCATCCTGGGCGAGAAGCTCGGCATGACCCAGGTCTGGGACGAGAACAACCGTGTCGTCCCGGTGACCGTGGTCAAGGCCGGTCCGAACGTCGTGACCCAGGTCCGTACGAACGAGGTCGACGGTTACGAGTCGGTCCAGATCGCCTTCGGCGAGATCGACCCGCGCAAGGTGAACAAGCCCCTCAAGGGCCACTTCGCCAAGGCCGACGTGACCCCCCGCCGCCACCTGGTGGAGCTCCGCACCTCCGACGCCGCCGAGTACAGCCTCGGCCAGGAGATCACCGCTGAGGTCTTCGAGGCCGGCGTGAAGGTGGACGTCACCGGCAAGAGCAAGGGCAAGGGCTTCGCCGGTGTCATGAAGCGTCACAACTTCAAGGGCCTCGGCGCCGGTCACGGCACCCAGCGCAAGCACCGCTCTCCCGGCTCCATCGGTGGCTGCGCCACCCCGGGCCGTGTGTTCAAGGGTCTGCGCATGGCGGGCCGCATGGGCAACGAGCGGGTCACCACCCAGAACCTGACCGTCCACGCCGTTGACGCGGAGAAGGGCCTGCTGCTCATCAAGGGCGCGGTTCCCGGCCCGAACGGCGGCCTCGTCCTGGTCCGCACCGCGGCCAAGGGGGCCTGAGGATATGAGCACCATTGACATTCTGTCGCCCGCGGGCGACAAGGCCGGGACGCTTGAGCTCCCGGGCGAGATCTTCGACGCGAAGGTCAGCATCCCGCTGATCCACCAGGTCGTCGTGGCGCAGCTGGCCGCGGCCCGTCAGGGCACGCACAAGGTCAAGACGCGTGGCGAGGTCCGCGGTGGTGGCAAGAAGCCGTACCGCCAGAAGGGCACCGGCCGCGCCCGTCAGGGTTCGACCCGCGCCCCGCAGTTCGCCGGTGGTGGCGTCGTGCACGGTCCCGTGCCGCGTGACTACTCGCAGCGGACCCCGAAGAAGATGAAGGCCGCCGCCCTGCGCGGTGCCCTCACCGACCGGGCGCGTCACAACCGCATCCACGTCGTGACCGGCGTCATCGAGGGCGAGTCCCCGTCGACGAAGGCCGCCAAGGTGCTGCTGGGCAAGATCAGCGACCGCAAGAACGTGCTGCTCGTCGCCGACCGCGCCGAAGAGGCCGCGTGGCTGTCCGCGCGCAACCTGCCCCAGGTGCACATCCTGGAGGCCGGCCAGCTGAACACGTACGACGTGCTCGTCTCCGACGACGTGGTCTTCACCAAGGCCGCCTTCGACCGCTTCATCGGTAACGGCGCCGCCGAGACCGAAGGGAGCGACGCCTGATGGCCGAGCAGACCGCGATCACCAGCCGGACCTTCACGGACCACCGTGACATCCTGGTCAAGCCGGTGGTCTCCGAGAAGAGCTACGCGCTGCTGGACGAGAACAAGTACACGTTCGTCGTCGACCCGCGCGCGAACAAGACCCAGATCAAGCAGGCCGTCGAGGCGGTCTTCTCGGTCAAGGTCACCGGGGTCAACACGATCAACCGTCAGGGTAAGCGCAAGCGCACCAAGACCGGTTTCGGCAAGCGCAAGGACACCAAGCGCGCCATCGTGACCCTCGCCGAGGGCGACCGCATCGACATCTTCGGCGGCCCGGTCTCCTAACGGGGACCGGTACGTGTCGAAGTCCGGAATATTCCGAGGACTGAGAAATGGGTATCCGCAAGTACAAGCCGACGACCCCGGGCCGTCGTGGCTCCAGCGTCGCCGACTTTGTCGAGGTCACGCGGTCCACGCCGGAGAAGTCGCTGGTCCGCCCCCTGCACAGCAAGGGCGGCCGTAACAACGCCGGTCGTGTGACCGTTCGCCACCAGGGTGGTGGCCACAAGCGCGCCTACCGCGTGATCGACTTCCGTCGTCACGACAAGGACGGCGTGCCGGCCAAGGTCGCGCACATCGAGTACGACCCCAACCGCACCGCGCGCATCGCGCTCCTGCACTACGCGGACGGCGAGAAGCGCTACATCCTCGCGCCGGCCAAGCTGAGCCAGGGCGACCGGATCGAGAACGGCCCCGGGGCCGACATCAAGCCGGGCAACAACCTGCCGCTGCGCTACATCCCCGTCGGTACGACGGTGCACGCCATCGAGCTGCGTCCCGGTGGCGGCGCGAAGATCTCCCGTTCCGCGGGTTCTTCGGTGCAGCTGCTGGCGAAGGAGGGCTCCATGGCCACCCTTCGCATGCCGTCCGGTGAAGTCCGCCTGGTCGACGTCCGCTGCCGCGCCACCATCGGCGAGGTCGGCAACGCCGAGCAGTCGAACATCAACTGGGGCAAGGCCGGCCGTATGCGCTGGAAGGGCGTCCGCCCGACCGTCCGCGGTGTGGCCATGAACCCCGTCGACCACCCGCACGGTGGTGGTGAGGGCAAGACCTCCGGTGGTCGCCACCCGGTCAGCCCGTGGGGTCAGAAGGAGGGTCGTACTCGCTCGCCGAAGAAGGCCAGCAGCAAGTACATCGTCCGCCGCCGCAAGACGAACAAGAAGCGCTAGGAGCGGGTTTAGATGCCGCGCAGTCTCAAGAAGGGGCCCTTCGTCGACGACCACCTGATCAAGAAGGTGGACGTTCAGAACGAGGCCGGTACCCACAACGTCATCAAGACCTGGTCCCGCCGCTCGATGATCATCCCGGCGATGCTGGGCCACACGATCGCGGTGCACGACGGCCGTAAGCACGTCCCGGTGTTTGTCACCGAGTCGATGGTCGGCCACAAGCTCGGCGAGTTCGCGCCGACCCGCACCTTCCGCGGCCACGAGAAGGACGACCGCAAGTCGCGTCGTCGCTGACCTGCGGAGCGGAACAGTGACGACAAAGACAGACACCGAAGGGACAACCATGGAAGCCAGGGCCCAGGCGCGGTACATCCGCGTCACGCCCATGAAGGCCCGCCGCGTGGTGGACCTCATCCGTGGCATGAGTGCCACGGAGGCTCAGGCGGTCCTGCGTTTCGCCCCGCAGGCCGCGAGCGTGCCGGTGGGCAAGGTGCTCGACAGCGCCATTGCCAACGCCGCGCACAACTACGACCACACCGATGCCGAGTCGCTGTACATCAGCGAGGCGTTCGTGGACGAGGGCCCGACCCTGAAGCGGTTCCGTCCGCGTGCGCAGGGTCGTGCCTACCGGATCCGTAAGCGGACCAGCCACATCACCGTGGTCGTCAGCAGCAAGGAAGGAACCCGGTAATGGGCCAGAAGGTTAACCCGTACGGGTTCCGTCTCGGCATCACCACGGACTTCAAGTCCCGGTGGTACGCCGACAAGCTGTACAAGGACTACGTCAAGGAAGACGTCGCCATCCGCAAGATGATGACGCAGGGCATGGAGCGGGCGGGCATCTCGAAGGTCGAGATCGAGCGCACCCGTGACCGCGTCCGCGTCGACATCCACACCGCCCGGCCGGGCATCGTCATCGGCCGTCGCGGCGCGGAGGCCGACCGCATCCGCGGCGACCTGGAGAAGCTGACCGGCAAGCAGGTCCAGCTGAACATCCTCGAGGTCAAGAACCCGGAGACGGACGCTCAGCTGGTGGCCCAGGCCGTCGCCGAGCAGCTGTCCTCCCGCGTCTCCTTCCGTCGTGCCATGCGCAAGAGCATGCAGAGCACGATGAAGGCCGGCGCCAAGGGCATCAAGATCCAGTGCGGTGGCCGTCTCGGCGGCGCCGAGATGTCCCGCTCGGAGTTCTACCGCGAGGGTCGCGTTCCGCTGCACACGCTGCGCGCCAACGTCGACTACGGCTTCTTCGAGGCCAAGACGACCTTCGGCCGCATCGGCGTGAAGGTCTGGATCTACAAGGGCAATGTCAAGAACATCGCCGAGGTCCGCGCGGACAACGCCGCTGCCCGTGCCGGCAACCGCCCGGCCCGTGGCGGCGCCGGCGGCGGTGGCGGCAGCGACCGCCCGCAGCGTCGCGGCGGCGAGCGCGGCGGCCGCGGCCGTCGTCCTCAGGGTGACGCCCAGGCCCCCAAGGCCGAGGCGACCACCTCTGAGGCTCCGGCCGCGGAGACCACTGGAACGGAGGCCTGACCCCCATGCTGATCCCCCGTCGGGTCAAGCACCGTAAGCAGCACCACCCCAACCGCGATGGCATGGCCAAGGGTGGCACCGAGCTGGCGTTCGGTGAGTACGGCATCCAGGCACTGACCCCGGCCTACGTGACGAACCGGCAGATCGAGTCCGCTCGTATCGCCATCACCCGTCACATCCGCCGTGGCGGCAAGGTCTGGATCAACATCTACCCGGACCGTCCCCTCACGAAGAAGCCGGCCGAAACCCGCATGGGTTCCGGTAAGGGCTCCCCTGAGTGGTGGATCGCGAACGTCAAGCCCGGTCGGGTGATGTTCGAGCTGTCCTTCCCGAACGAGAAGGTTGCGCGTGAGGCGCTCACCCGAGCTGCCCACAAGCTTCCGATGAAGTGCCGGATCGTCCGGCGCGAGGCAGGTGAGCTGTGATGGCGGCCGGTACCAAGGCGACCGAGCTGCGTCAGCTGGGCGACGAGGAACTCGTCGGCAAGCTGCGTGAGGCCAAGGAGGAGCTGTTCAACCTCCGCTTCCAGGCGGCCACCGGACAGCTCGAGAACAACTCCCGGCTGAAGATCGTCCGCAAGGACATCGCCCGGATCTACACCCTCATGCGTGAGCGTGAGCTCGGCATCGAGACGGTGGAGAACGCCTGATGAGCGAGAAGAATGTGACTGAGAGCAGCGAGCAGCGCGGCGACCGCAAGACCCGTGAGGGCCTCGTGGTGAGCGACAAGATGGACAAGACCGTCGTGGTCGCCGTCGAGGACCGTGTCAAGCACGCCCTCTACGGCAAGGTCATCCGCCGCACCAACAAGCTCAAGGCGCACGACGAGCAGAACGCCGCGGGCGTCGGCGACCGTGTCCTCCTCATGGAGACCCGGCCGCTGTCCGCGAGCAAGCGCTGGCGCGTCGTCGAGATCCTCGAGAAGGCCAAGTAACACCCGCCGGCAGCCGGATCGGCCGCGTGTTCGCACGCGGCCGGTCCGGAGCCGGTCAGCAATTCCTGCGGGGAACATCCCGCAGGACGGTTCCGCCAGGCTCGCAGAGTGATCCGCAAGGATCCTGCGGGAACCGGCAGACGATCAGGAGATAGACGTGATCCAGCAGGAGTCGCGACTCCGCATCGCCGACAACACTGGTGCGAAGGAAATCCTTTGCATCCGTGTGCTCGGCGGCTCAGGTCGCCGCTACGCGGGAATCGGTGATGTCATCGTCGCCACCGTCAAGGACGCGATCCCCGGTGGCAACGTGAAGAAGGGCGACGTCGTCAAGGCGGTCGTCGTGCGCACCGTCAAGGAGCGCCGCCGTGCCGACGGCTCGTACATCCGCTTCGACGAGAACGCGGCCGTCATCCTCAAGAACGACGGTGACCCCCGCGGCACCCGCATCTTCGGCCCGGTGGGCCGGGAGCTGCGCGAGAAGAAGTTCATGAAGATCATCTCGCTCGCGCCGGAGGTGCTGTAACCGATGAAGATCAAGAAGGGCGACCTGGTCCAGGTCATCACCGGCAAGGACAAGGGCAAGCAGGGCAAGGTCATCGCGGCCTACCCCACTGAGGACCGTGTCCTGGTCGAGGGTGTCAACCGGGTCAAGAAGCACACGAAGGCCGGCCAGACGGACCGCGGTTCGAAGACCGGCGGCATCATCACGACCGAGGCCCCCGTCCACGTCTCCAACGTCCAGCTGGTCGTGGAGAAGGACGGCAACAAGGTCGTGACTCGCGTCGGCTACCGCTTCGACGACGAGGGCAACAAGATCCGCGTTGCGAAGCGGACCGGTGAGGACATCTGATGACTACCACCGACACGACGCACGTGAAGCCGCGTCTGAAGGCGCGCTACCGCGAGGAGATCGCGGGCAAGATGCGTGACGAGTTCCAGTACGAGAACGTCATGCAGATCCCCGGTCTCACCAAGATCGTGGTCAACATGGGTGTGGGCGACGCCGCCCGCGACTCCAAGCTGATCGAGGGCGCGATCCGCGACCTCACCACGATCACCGGCCAGAAGCCGGCCGTCACCAAGGCCCGCAAGTCCATCGCGCAGTTCAAGCTGCGTGAGGGTCAGCCGATCGGCGCCCACGTCACCCTCCGCGGTGACCGCATGTGGGAGTTCCTGGACCGGCTGCTGTCGCTCGCGCTCCCGCGCATCCGCGACTTCCGCGGCCTGTCGCCGAAGCAGTTCGACGGCCGTGGCAACTACACCTTCGGTCTCACGGAGCAGGTCATGTTCCACGAGATCGACCAGGACAAGATCGACCGCACCCGGGGTATGGACATCACCGTGGTGACCACGGCGACCAACGACGCTGAGGGCCGTGCGCTCCTTCGTCACCTCGGCTTCCCGTTCAAGGAGGCGTGAGCCGTGGCGAAGAAGGCTCTTATCGCGAAGGCCGCCCGCAAGCCCAAGTTCGGCGTGCGTGGCTACACGCGCTGCCAGCGCTGCGGCCGTCCGCACTCCGTGTACCGCAAGTTCGGCCTGTGCCGTGTGTGCCTTCGTGAGATGGCGCACCGCGGCGAGCTGCCGGGCGTGACCAAGAGCTCCTGGTAACAACCCTTCTGGGTTGTGCCGGACTCTCGGTGAGCATCAAGGACGGCGGGAGCCCAGCCCCGCATACCGTAAGGTAGAAGGGTTGGGCGCTCGCCGCCCATGACCGTCTTACTACGCCGTAGGTCCCCGCGCCGCACCCGTCCCCAGTCTGATGGGGGAGAGGGATGGCGCATATAGGAAACCCCGGCGAGAGAGGCCTAAGGCCATCACATGACCATGACTGACCCGATCGCAGACATGCTGACACGTCTGCGGAACGCGAACTCCGCGTACCACGATGACGTCACCATGCCGTTCAGCAAGATCAAGTCGCACATCGCGGAAATCCTCCAGCAGGAGGGTTACATCACCGGCTGGAAGGTCGAGGACGCCGAGGTCGGCAAGAACCTCGTTCTCGAGCTGAAGTTCGGTCCGAACCGCGAGCGCTCGATCGCCGGCATCAAGCGCATCAGCAAGCCCGGTCTGCGGGTCTACGCAAAGTCCACCAACCTGCCGAAGGTGCTCGGCGGCCTGGGCGTGGCGATCATCTCCACCTCCCACGGGCTCCTCACCGACAAGCAGGCGAACAAGAAGGGCGTGGGTGGGGAAGTCCTCGCCTACGTCTGGTAGTCGGGAAACGGAGGTAAAGCCATGTCGCGAATTGGACGGCTGCCCATCCCGGTTCCCGCCGGCGTGGACGTCACCATCGATGGCCGGACGGTCTCGGTGAAGGGCCCCAAGGGTTCCCTGACCCACACCGTTGCCGCGCCGATCGACATCGCCAAGGGCGAGGACGGCACTCTCGTGGTGTCGCGCCCGAACGACGAGCGTCAGAACAAGGCCCTGCACGGCCTGTCCCGCACGCTGGTGGCGAACATGATCACCGGCGTGACCGCGGGCTACGTGAAGAAGCTCGAGATCAGCGGTGTCGGCTACCGCGTCCAGGCGAAGGGCTCCAACCTGGAGTTCGCCCTGGGCTACAGCCACCCGATCCTCGTCGAGGCCCCCGAGGGCATCTCCTTCAAGGTCGAGAACCCGACCCGGTTCTCGGTCGAGGGCATCGACAAGCAGAAGGTCGGCGAGGTCGCCGCGAACATCCGCAAGCTGCGGAAGCCCGACCCGTACAAGGCCAAGGGCGTCAAGTACGAGGGCGAAGTCATCCGCCGCAAGGTCGGAAAGGCTGGTAAGTAAGCCATGGCATACGGTGTGAAGATCGCCAAGGGCGATGCTTACAAGGGCGCGGCCAAGAAGCGCCGCCACATCCGGGTCCGCAAGCGTGTCTCGGGCACCGAGGCGCGTCCGCGCCTGGTCGTGACCCGGTCCAACCGCGGTATCACGGCGCAGGTCATCGACGACCTCAAGGGCCACACGGTGGCCTCGGCGTCGCACCTGGACACCTCGATCCGTGGTGTCGAGGGCGACAAGACCGAGCAGGCGAAGAAGGTCGGCCAGCTGGTCGCCGAGCGCGCCAAGGCGGCCGGTGTCGAGACCGTCGTGTTCGACCGTGGTGGCAACCGGTACGCCGGGCGCATTGCCGCCCTTGCCGACGCCGCCCGCGAAGCCGGGCTCGGTTTCTGAGCCGGTTCCGTAGCTAGCGGAAACAGAGAGAGGTAATCCAATGGCTGGACCCCAGCGCCGCGGTGGCGGTGCCGGTGGCGGCGAGCGGCGGGACCGGAAGGGCCGTGACGGCGGCGCAGCTGCTGCCGAGAAGACCGCGTACGTTGAGCGCGTTGTCGCGATCAACCGCGTCGCCAAGGTTGTGAAGGGTGGTCGTCGCTTCAGCTTCACCGCGCTGGTCGTGGTGGGCGACGGTGACGGCACCGTGGGTGTCGGTTACGGCAAGGCCAAGGAGGTGCCGGCCGCCATCGCCAAGGGTGTTGAGGAGGCCAAGAAGCACTTCTTCAAGGTCCCCCGTATCCAGGGCACCATCCCCCACCCCATCCAGGGCGAGAAGGCCGCGGGCGTCGTCCTGCTCAAGCCTGCTTCCCCCGGTACGGGTGTGATCGCCGGTGGTCCGGTGCGCGCCGTTCTGGAGTGCGCCGGCATCCACGACGTCCTGTCGAAGTCGCTCGGCTCCGACAACGCGATCAACATCGTGCACGCCACGGTGGAGGCGCTCCAGGGGCTCCAGCGCCCCGAGGAGATCGCCGCCCGTCGTGGCCTGCCCCTCGAGGACGTTGCTCCCGCGGCCCTGCTCCGGGCGCGTGCTGGGGTGGGTGCGTAATGGCTCGCCTCAAGGTCACGCAGGTCAAGTCCTACATCGGCAGCAAGCAGAACCACCGTGACACCCTGCGGTCGCTCGGCCTGAAGCGGCTGAACGACGTTGTGGTCAAGGAGGACCGCCCGGAGATCCGCGGCATGGTCCACACTGTCCGCCACCTCGTCACGGTCGAGGAGGTTGACTGACATGGGAACCGACAACACGTCGAACCCGCTGAAGATCCACAACCTCCGTCCGGCCCCCGGCGCCAAGACCGCCAAGACCCGCGTGGGTCGTGGTGAGGCGTCCAAGGGCAAGACGGCCGGTCGTGGTACGAAGGGCACGAAGGCCCGCTACCAGGTTCCGGAGCGCTTCGAGGGTGGGCAGATGCCCCTCCACATGCGTCTCCCGAAGCTGAAGGGCTTCAAGAACCCCTTCCGCACCGAGTTCCAGGTCGTGAACCTGGACAAGCTGGCCGCGCTCTACCCCGAGGGTGGCGAGGTCACGGTGGCCGATCTGGTCGCCAAGGGCGCGGTGCGCAAGAACCAGCTCGTCAAGGTGCTCGGCACCGGCGAGATCTCCGTGGCGCTGCAGGTTTCCGTTGACGCGGTCTCCGGCTCCGCCAAGGAGAAGATCACCGCTGCGGGCGGCTCGGTCACCGAGCTCGTCTGAGATTGATGCAACACCCGACCGGGGATGTTCCGCACATTGTGCGGAGCATCCCCGGTTGTTCATTCCAAGCGATGGTCCTGCGCCGGTAAGGTGGCAGACGCTGCTAGTCTCGTGAAGCCTGTGTGCTGACGCGGGTCTGGGACCACACTCGTATTCGTTGCTGTTCAACCGTTACCTCCCGCCCAAGAAGCGGGGGGCGCAGGAGGCACCGTGCTCACCGCGTTCGCCCGGGCGTTCAGGACGCCCGACCTGCGCAAGAAGCTGCTGTTCACGCTGGGCATCATGGTGCTGTTCCGGCTGGGTGCGCACATCCCGATCCCGGGGATCGACTACCAGGTCGTGAACCAGTGCATCAAGGAGGTGCAGGGTAGCCAGGGTCTCTTCGGCCTGGTGAACCTCTTCAGCGGCGGCGCGCTCCTTCAGCTGACCATCTTCGCGCTCGGGATCATGCCGTACATCACGGCGAGCATCATCCTGCAGCTGCTGACCGTGGTCATCCCCCGGCTCGAGGCCCTCAAGAAGGAGGGTCAGGCCGGCCAGACCAAGATCACGCAGTACACCCGTTATCTGACGGTGGCCCTCGCGGTCCTGCAGGGCACCGGCCTGGTGGCGACCGCTCGCTCCGGCAGCCTGTTCCAGGGATGCACCGAGCGCTTCAGCATCGTCCCGAACCAGTCGATCTTCACGACGGTCACGATGGTCATCACGATGACCGCGGGCACCGCGTTCATCATGTGGCTGGGCGAGCTGATCACCGATCGCGGTATCGGCAACGGCATGTCGATCCTGATGTTCCTGTCCATCGCGGCCGGCTTCCCCGGCGCCCTCTGGGCGATCAAGAAGTCCGGCAAGATCGCGGACGGCTGGGTCGAGTTCGGCGCGGTCATCCTCGTCGGCCTGGCGATGGTGGCCCTGGTGGTCTTCGTGGAGCAGGCGCAGCGCCGGGTCCCCGTGCAGTACGCCAAGCGCATGATCGGCCGGCGTTCCTACGGCGGTACGTCCACCTACATCCCGCTGAAGGTGAACCAGGCGGGTGTGATTCCCGTCATCTTCGCGTCATCGCTCCTGTACATCCCGTCACTGGTCGTCCAGTTCAGCGGATCCACCTCAACGTGGGCAAACTGGGTCAGGGACAACCTGGTCAAGGGCGATCACCCGGTCTACATCGTCACGTACTTCCTGCTGATCGTCTTCTTCGCCTTCTTCTACGTGGCCATCTCGTTCAACCCCGAGGAAGTCGCGGACAACATGAAGAAGTATGGTGGGTTCATCCCGGGCATCCGGGCTGGTCGACCCACCGCGGAGTACCTCAGCTACGTGCTCAACCGCATCACGTGGCCGGGCGCGATGTACCTGGGTCTGATCGCCCTGGTGCCCACTGTGGCGCTGGTGCTGTTCAACGCGAACCAGAACTTCCCGTTCGGCGGGACGAGCATCCTGATCATCGTGGGTGTCGGCCTGGAAACCGTGAAGCAGATCGAGAGCCAGCTTCAGCAGCGTAACTACGAAGGGTTCCTCCGCTGATGCGCATTGTCCTCGTCGGGCCCCCCGGGGCCGGCAAGGGTACGCAGGCCGCGTACCTTGCCAGGAACCTGTCGATCCCGCACATCTCCACGGGCGACCTCTTCCGGGCGAACATCAGCCAGGGCACCGAGCTGGGCCTCAAGGCCCGGGAGTACACGGACGCCGGCCGGCTGGTCCCCGACGAGATCACCATCGGCATGGCCAAGGACCGCATGCTGCAGGCGGACGCCACGAACGGCTTCCTCCTCGACGGCTTCCCGCGGAACGTCGGCCAGGCCCAGGCGCTCGACAAGATCCTCGCCGAGAACGGGATAGCGCTGGACGCCGTCCTGGACCTCGAAGTGCCCGAGGAAGAGGTCGTCAAGCGGATCGCCGGTCGCCGGCTGTGCCGCAAGGACGGCGGCCACGTCTTCCACGTGGTGTACAGCCCTCCGGCCGTCGAAGGTGTCTGCGACCAGTGCGGTGGCGAGCTCTACCAGCGCTCGGACGACACCGAGGAGAAGGTCAGGGTCCGGCTCGAGGAGTACCACAGCAAGACCGAGCCGATCATCGACTACTACAAGCAGCAGGGCCTGGTCCGCACGATCTCGGCCCTGGGCAAGGTCTCCGAGGTCACCCAGCGGGCGATGGAAGCCCTGGGCGTCAAGAAGACCACGGGCGACAGCGCCGCCTGAACCCGTAGAAGTCCGTTACGGCCGCGGTGTCCGGGAGGACGCCGCGGCCGTAACGTTGAGCTAACCGCTGCACTGAGGAAGGCCAGAGCCGATGGTGGAGATCAAGACCCCCGAGCAGATCGCGAAGATGCGCGCCGCGGGGCTGGTCGTCGCGGCGGCGCTCAAGGCGTGCCGCGACGCGGTCGCGCCCGGGGTGAGCACCGGCGATCTGGACGAGATCGCGGCCAAGGTGATCGCCGACCACGGTGCCACCTCCAACTTCAAGGCGGACCACGGCGGTCTGTGGTTCCCCGGGGTCATCTGCGCGTCGGTGAACGACGAGGTCGTGCACGGCATCCCCGGCGGGCGGGTGCTGCAGGAGGGCGATCTGATCTCCATCGACTGCGGCGCGATCGTCGACGGCTGGCACGGCGACGCCGCGATCACCGTCCCGGTCGGTGCGGTCGCTCCGGAACTGCTGCAGCTCAGCGCGACCACCGAGGGCTCGATGTGGTCCGGCATCGCGCAGGTGAAGAAGAACAACCGGCTGCAGGACATCAGCCGCGGAGTGGAGTCCTACATCCGCCGGCAGCCGCTCCCCTCCAAGGGCAAGTACGGGATCGTCGAGGGATACGGCGGCCACGGCATCGGCTCTGCCATGCACATGGAGCCGCACGTGCTGAACTACGTCGAGCGCGGCCGGGGCCGCGGGCCGAAGCTGGTGCCGGGCATGTGCCTGGCCATCGAGCCGATGGTCAGCCTGGGCACCCCGCACACCCGGGTGCTCGAGGACCAGTGGACGGTGGTCACCACCGACGGCACCTGGGCCTCGCACTGGGAGCACTCGGTCGCCCTGACCGAGCAGGGCCCGCTGGTCCTGACCGCCGAGGACGGCGGCAAGGCCAAGCTGGCGGAGCACGGGGTCACGGCGGCACCCGACCCGCTTGCTTAATGATCTTCAATCGGGGGCATACACCCCGGATTCGTCTTTCGCGGATGCCTGGCGTAGACTGACACGTCGGCTCACGTATGTCTTCAGGCATGCCAAAAGCCGACCAAGGTAGCCGATCCCGAAAGCAGGACATGGCCAAGAAGCAAGGCGCCATTGAGATCGAAGGCACTGTGATCGAATCTCTGCCGAACGCTATGTTCAAGGTGGAGCTGCAGAACGGTCACAAGGTCCTCGCGCACATCAGCGGCAAGATGCGGATGCACTACATCCGTATCCTCCCGGATGACCGAGTCGTTGTGGAGCTGTCTCCCTACGACCTCACGCGCGGACGGATCGTCTACCGCTACAAGTAGATCTCACGACCCGGAGAACCTGACATCCCATGAAGGTCAAGCCGAGCGTCAAGAAGATCTGCGACAAGTGCAAGGTGATCCGCCGTCACGGTCGGGTCATGGTCATCTGCGACAACCTGCGCCACAAGCAGCGCCAGGGCTGACGCACACCGACCTGCACTTCGCAGTTCTTCGCGCGACGCAAGCAACTCGTACATACGCAGCGCCCGTCGAGCCCCTCGCGGCTGACGACACCTCCGGCCGGGGGCCGGGGACCTGATCCGTACCTCGTACGGCGGTCAGGAGTGGGGCTGCGGAAGACCCCCGAACACCAACAGGAGCCATTGAATGGCACGCGTTTCAGGTGTTGACATCCCGCGCGAAAAGCGCGTGGAGGTTGCCCTCACCTACGTCTTCGGCATCGGCCGCACCCTGGCCCAGGAGACCCTCGCCGCCACGGGCGTGAACCCGAACACCCGCGTTCGCGACCTGGACGAAGAGGACCTGGTCAAGATCCGCGAGTACGTGGACGCCAACATCAAGACCGAGGGTGACCTCCGTCGCGAGATCCAGGCGGACATCCGTCGCAAGGTCGAGATCGGCTGCTACCAGGGCCTGCGCCACCGTCGCGGCCTGCCGGTCCACGGCCAGCGCACCCACACCAACGCCCGCACCCGCAAGGGCCCGCGTCGCGCCATCGCCGGCAAGAAGAAGCCGGGCAAGAAGTAGTCCTCAGCGGACGCTCGTCAGCGGTCTTCGCTGTAGGACCGACCACCTCCCGTAGGAGTTAGTAGATGCCCCCCAAGGGTCGTCAGGGCGCTGCCAAGAAGGTGCGCCGCAAGGAAAAGAAGAACGTCGCTCACGGCCACGCGCACATCAAGAGCACGTTCAACAACACCATCGTCTCGATCACGGACCCGTCCGGCAACGTGATCTCCTGGGCCTCCGCCGGCCACGTCGGCTTCAAGGGCTCGCGCAAGTCGACCCCGTTCGCCGCGCAGATGGCCGCCGAGTCGGCCGCGCGTCGTGCGCAGGAGCACGGCATGCGCAAGGTCGATGTGTTCGTCAAGGGCCCGGGCTCCGGCCGTGAGACCGCGATCCGCTCGCTCCAGGCCACCGGCCTGGAGGTCGGCTCGATCCAGGACGTCACGCCCACCCCGCACAACGGATGCCGCCCGCCGAAGCGCCGGCGCGTCTGACCAGTGGTGTGCCGGCGCCTGGCGCCGGCTGATCACGAGGGTTCCGGGCGGTGCAGCGCTTCACGCGCCGCACCGCCCGTACCCTTGCAGTATCGATATCGGGCACACGCCCGGCGGCTCGGCATCAAATAGCGGGTGCCGATGACTGGAAGGCTTCATCCATGCTGATCGCTCAGCGCCCCTCGTTGACCGAAGAGGTAGTCGACGAATTCCGCTCCCGGTTCGTGATCGAGCCGCTGGAGCCGGGCTTCGGCTACACCCTCGGCAACTCGCTCCGCCGCACGCTCCTCTCCTCGATCCCGGGTGCCGCCGTCACCTCGATCCGGATCGACGGTGTCCTGCACGAGTTCACCACCGTGCCGGGCGTCAAGGAGGACGTCACCGACCTCATCCTCAACATCAAGCAGCTGGTCGTCTCCTCGGAGCACGACGAGCCGGTCGTGATGTACCTGCGCAAGCAGGGCCCCGGTGTGGTCACCGCCGCCGACATCGCGCCCCCGGCCGGTGTCGAGGTGCACAACCCCGACCTCGTCCTGGCCACGCTGAACGGCAAGGGCAAGCTGGAGATGGAGCTGACCGTCGAGCGCGGTCGCGGCTACGTCTCCGCCGTGCAGAACAAGCAGCAGGGCCAGGAGATCGGCCGCATCCCGGTCGACTCCATCTACAGCCCGGTGCTCAAGGTCAGCTACAAGGTCGAGGCGACCCGTGTCGAGCAGCGCACCGACTTCGACAAGCTGATCGTCGACGTCGAGACCAAGCCGGCCATGCGTCCCCGCGACGCCGTGGCGTCGGCGGGCAAGACCCTCGTCGAGCTGTTCGGCCTCGCCCGCGAGCTGAACGTCGACGCCGAGGGCATCGACATGGGCCCGTCCCCGACGGACGCCGCCCTGGCGGCCGACCTCGCGCTCCCGATCGAGGAGCTCGAGCTCACCGTCCGTTCCTACAACTGCCTCAAGCGCGAGGGCATCCACTCCGTGGGTGAGCTCGTGGCGCGCTCCGAGGCCGACCTGCTCGACATCCGCAACTTCGGTGCGAAGTCGATCGACGAGGTCAAGGCGAAGCTGGCCGGCATGGGCCTGGCCCTCAAGGACAGCCCGCCCGGATTCGACCCGACCGCCGCCGCCGACGCCTTCGGCGCGGACGACGACGTCGACGCCGGCTTCGTCGAGACCGAGCAGTACTGATCTGACTGCCCCCAGGCGCCCGCTTGGGGGGCCCTGACACCGGTACCTGACACGGCCGGTGCAGAGATTGAGGAGAAACACCATGCCGAAGCCCGCCAAGGGTGCCCGTCTGGGCGGCAGCGCCGCGCACGAGCGTCTGCTTCTCGCGAACCTCGCGAAGTCGCTGTTCGAGCACGGTCGCATCACCACCACCGAGGCCAAGGCGCGCCGTCTGCGTCCGGTCGCGGAGCGCCTGATCACCAAGGCGAAGAAGGGCGACATCCACAACCGTCGCCTGGTGCTGCAGACGATCACGGACAAGAGCATCGTCCACACGCTCTTCACCGAGATCGCCCCGCGGTACGAGAACCGCCCGGGTGGTTACACCCGCATCACCAAGATCGGCAACCGTCGCGGCGACAACGCGCCGATGGCGGTCATCGAGCTGGTGGAGGCGCTGACCGTGGCCCAGCAGGCCACGGGCGAGGCGGAGGCCGCGACCAAGCGCGCGGTCAAGGAGGCCGAGACCAAGACCGAGGCTCCGGCCGAGGTCGAGGACAAGGCCGAGGCTGCCGAGGCTCCGGCCGAGGAGTCCAAGGACGCGTAAGGCGTACTCGGACGGGCCCGCACCCAGGAATCTGGGGGCGGGCCCGTTCCGTTTGAGGACAGGTGGAGTGACGGGTGAGTGACGAGGTGGCTCCCGGCTTTGTCCGGGTGCGGCTGGACCTGGCGTACGACGGCGCCGAGTTCTCCGGGTGGGCGAAGCAGCGCAGCCGGCGGACCGTGCAGGGCGAGCTGGAGTCGGCCCTCCGGACCGTGCTGCGGCTGCCCGGCCCGGTCGAACTGACCGTGGCCGGACGCACGGACGCGGGCGTGCACGCCCGCGGACAGGTCGCGCACGTGGACCTGCCGGAGGAGGCCTGGACGGCGGAGGGCGACAAGCTGCTGCGCCGGCTGGCCGGACGGCTGCCCTGGGACGTACGGGTGTGGAAGGTCTCGCGGGCCCCCGCCGGCTTCAACGCGCGCTTCTCCGCGATCTGGCGCCGCTACGCCTACCGGGTCGGCGACCACCAGGGCGGGGTCGACCCGCTGCTGCGGGGCCACGTGCTGTGGCACGACCGGCCGGTGGACGTCGACCTCATGAACGCGGCCGCCGAGAGGCTGCTGGGGGAGCACGACTTCGCGGCCTACTGCAAGAAGCGCGAGGGCGCGACGACCATCCGCACCCTGCTGGAACTGCACTGGGAGCGGGACGCCTCGGGGCTGGCGGTGGCGACCGTCCGCGCGGACGCGTTCTGCCACAACATGGTGCGCGCCCTGGTCGGGGCCATGCTGCTGGTCGGCGACGGACACCGCCCCGAGGGCTTCCCCGGCGAGGTCCTGGCCGGCCGCGTCCGGCACTCGGCCGTCAACGTCGTACGGCCGCACGGCCTCACCCTGGAGGAGGTCGGCTACCCCGCGGACGACCTCCTCGCCGCCCGCAACCTCGAAGCCCGCAACCTCCGCACCCTCCCCTGCGCGAACAACGCGTGAGCGTGCCCCCCCAGGGGCGCGGGGAACTGCGCGATCAGCCCGAGCGGACCCGCTACGGGCTCACGCAGCTCAGCCCACGGGTAACCCTGCCGGCGGCGAGGCGTGGCGCCTGAGCGTGCTCCCCAGGGGCGCGGGGAACTGCGCGCCCAGCCCGAGCGGACCCGCTACGGGCCCACGCAGCTCAGCCCACGGGTAACCGTGCCGGGGGCCAGGCGTGGTGCCTGAACGTGTTCCTCAGGGGCGCGGGGAACTGCGCGCCCAGCCCAAGCGGACCCGCGCCGAATGGACGCAGGCCGGCCCAGGGGTGCCGGGAACTGCGCGATCAGCCCCGGCGGACCCGCGCCGGACGCACGCAGGCCGACCGCGCACAGCCGTCTCCGGCCTACCGGCGGCGCAGCGCCACCCCCACTTGCGCCAGCACGTACGCCGCGCCCAGCGACGTCACCACGAGCGGAACCGTCCGCACATGCCCGTGGAAGGCGCTGTACCAGCTGAACGCGGCCCCCGGCAGCAGGAACAACAGGTAGAGCGCGCGCAGCAGCCACCAGCCATGGGGCAGCCGGACGGGGGTGCCGGGCGCGGGGAACGCCAGGGCGCTCTCGTCCGTGGTGAGCGAGTCCTTGACGCCGGTCAGGAAGCCCCGCTGGGCCAGTATTCGCGCGCCGGGCAGCCCGTCGAGGACGCCCGGATGGTCCCCGAAGCCCTCGGGGAGGGCCGGCAGGCCCAGGGCCGCGGCGGTGTCCGCGAGGCGCCGTGCGGGGGCGTCCGTGCCGCGCAGCAGGGACGTCAGGGGCCGCGGGTCGGGTATGCCGAAGGCGGCCGCGAGGGCCGCGGCGGTGGAGCCGGCCCTGTCGAGGGAGGGGACGGGCGCGCCGGGCGCCCATTCGTGGGCGGCCAGTCTCCTGCCGCGGGAGGAGAGCGTGATCCCGTAGCGGTCGCCGGACCGCTGGAGCACGACGGCCGGCCATTTCTCGCCCGCCGTGAAGAGATCGACCACACCCGCGAGGCTGCCCTCGCCGGTCAGTTCCACGTACGTGAAGCGCCCCCCGGCGGGCGCCAGCCGCAGCCCCGTGCGGCAGAGCAGCGCGGCCTGGGCGACGGCGGGCAGCGGCGCCGCGGCCACCGCGAGGGCGCGCGGCGCCCACTCCGGCGGACTGGCCGGGGCCGGCGGCCGCGGCGGGGCGTGGAAGAAGCGGGTCCGGATGGCGACCTGCATGCGCACGCCGGTGCGGAAGTCCAGGAACTCCTGGAGCGGGTCGGCGCCCAGGTACGCCCAGGGGAGGCTGGTGGCGTGGACGCCGATGTCCCGGAAGACGGCCAGTGCCTCGTCCCAGCGGCTCGTCCGCAGCAGCATGAGGGCGAGGTGGTTGCGGAAGCCCGCGGCCTCCGGGTCGCCGGGCTCGTACCAGGTGGACAGTTCCAGGGCGCGGTCGACGGCGGCGGCGATCCGGGCCGGGTCGATGACGTCCTCGCCGTCGTCGGGGGCACCGCCGGCGACGATGTCGTACTCGACGGCGGCCAGCAGCGGCAGGGAGTTGATCAATGAGCCGGGCAGCGCCTCCTCGGCGGCCTGCTCGGCGAAGTCGAACATCTCCTCGTGGGAGCCGTACCACTTCGCGCACAGGTACTGCATGGCGGTGGCGTGGCAGCCGTAGTGGTGGGGGGAGCGTTCGACGGCCTCGGACCAGTAGGCGTCGAAGATCTCGCGGGAGGCCTGGATGCCGCGGGCGTGGGTGAGCGCGATGCGCCACGGCACGGGGTCGGAGGGGTTGAGCTCGGCGGCGCTGCCGATCACCGGGACGGCGTCCTTGAGCAGGGCGAAGAAGGCCTTGAACTGCTCGGGTTCGACGTCCTGGGCGCGGGCGCCGCTGCGTATCTCCCAGGCCTGGAGGATGGACAGGTCGGCCTTGACCAGGGTCGCGTCCGGGTCGGCGGGGGAGGCCGCCAGCCAGGCGTCGAGCCAGCCGGGGTTGTGCAGCGCGAACTGCGCCATCTCCGCCACGTACACGTCCCGCCGCTCCCACTCGCAGCCCAGCCGGGTCGCCGACAGCAGGTCCCGGGCCGGGGCGTGGTCGCCGGTGCCCGCCGCGGCGAGCGCGGCGCGCAGCGGGGCGCCGGGCACGTCGAGCACGACGGCCTCGTCCGGCGGCAGCCCCGCGCCGACGGCGGTGCCGTGGCGGAGCATGCGCGGGAGGGTCAGCAGCGTTCGCAAGGAGGGCATGCCGTTCCGGTCCGGGTCGCGGGGGAGGGGCGGGTCAGTTGTCCGGGGAGGCCGTGGCGGAGGTCGCCGCGGCGGCGGCCTGGGACCTTCCGCGCTGGACGATCCGGTGGAAGGCGTGGTCGGAGCCGTCCGTGCCCGCCTGCCTGGCAACGGTGTCGGAGGCGGTGACGCGTGCGTTGTTCTTCAGGCCGGCGATGGTGAAGTACGCGTAGCGGCCCGTGGCGTTGGTGGTCGTACGGCACGAGGTGGCCCGGCAGAAGGTGCCCGCACCGCCGCCGGCCAGCGGCTTGACGTACCCCTTGGCCTGCGACTTGGTCCGGCCGGCCGCGGACGGGTCGCCGAAGACGGCCACACCGACGGTGACGGCGGCCCTGCCGTCAGCGTAGGTGACGCGCAGGAGCTTGCCGCAGCCGTTCCTGCGCAGCACGGCGGCGAGTTCGGCCGAGGCCGCGGAGGAGCAGTCGCCCTCCTGGGCGCCTGCCCTGGTGTACGTGCGGCCGTCCCGCACGAGGTGCCTGCCGGGGAACAGACCCGCCACCGTCAGCGGGGCGGTGTCCTTTCCCCGGTCGGAGATGTAGGCCAGCGGGTCGAGCGGCGGCGCGGAGACCCCGGAGGACGAGGGCCGCGGCGGCAGCGCCACCCGGGAGGGGGCGGACGAGCCGGCCACGGCGGTGGCGACGATCCCCGTGACGGCGGCGACGGCGAGGACGCCGCCGCCCGTGAGGGCGAGCCTGCGGCGCCGGGCGCGGTACTCCGCCCGCTCCGCCAGCGCCGCCCAGTCGGGCCGCGGGGCCGGGAGGCCGGGGCCGCCGGCGAGGTCGCCGCGCAGGGCCGGGCGCTCTCCCGCGGGTGTCCGGGACGCGCTGTGCTGCCCCGGTGGCGCGGTCCGTCCCCGGTCCGGGTGGTACGGCTGCTGCGGCCCTTCAGTCATGGCGCGGATTCTATAGAGGAGAAAACCCGTTTGGCGGCGGGCGGCCGCGCAACGAGAATCCAGGACATGGGACATGTCGACGTTGCACATCTGGAGTACTACCTGCCGGACGGGCGGGTGCTGCTCGGCGATGTCTCGTTCCGGGTGGGCGAGGGCGCCGCGGTGGCCCTCGTGGGGGCGAACGGCGCGGGCAAGACCACGCTGCTGCGCCTGATCTCGGGGGACTTGAAGCCGCACGGCGGCACGGTCACCGTCGGCGGCGGACTCGGCGTGATGCCGCAGTTCGTCGGCTCGGTACGGGACGACCGCACCGTGCGCGACCTGCTGGTGTCGGTCTCCGCGCCGCGCATCCGCGAGGCGGCCGCGGCGGTCGACGCCGCCGAGCTGGAGATCATGGCGCAGGACGACGAGGCCGCTCAGCTCGCGTACGCGCAGGCGCTGAGCGACTGGGCCGAGGCGCGCGGCTACGAGGCCGAGACGGTCTGGGACATGTGCACCATGGCCGCCCTCGGCGTCCCGTACGAGCGCGCGCAGTGGCGCGAGGTGCGGACGCTGTCGGGCGGCGAGCAGAAACGCCTCGTCCTGGAGGCGCTGCTGCGCGGCACCGACGAAGTGCTGCTGCTCGACGAGCCGGACAACTACCTGGACGTTCCCGGCAAGCGCTGGCTGGAGGAGCAGCTGCGGCAGACCCGCAAGACGGTGCTCTTCGTCTCCCACGACCGCGAGCTGCTGGCCCGCTCCGCCGAGAAGATCGTCTCCGTCGAGCCGGGTCCGGCGGGGTCGGACGTGTGGGTGCACGGCAGCGGCTTCGCCACGTACCACGAGGCGCGCCGCGAGCGCTTCGCCCGCTTCGAGGAGCTGCGGCGGCGCTGGGAGGAGGAGCACGCCAAGCTGAAGAAGCTGGTGCTGACATTGCGTCAGCAGGCGGCGATCAGCCCCGACATGGCGTCCCGCTACCGGGCCGCGCAGACCCGGCTGAAGAGGTTCGAGGACGCGGGCCCGCCGCAGGAGCCGCCGCGCGAGCAGGACATCCGCATGCGGCTGTCCGGCGGGCGCACCGGCGTGCGCGCCGTCACCTGCGAGCGCCTGGAGCTGACCGGGCTGATGAAGCCGTTCGACCTGGAGGTCTTCTACGGCGAGCGGGTCGCGGTGCTGGGCTCGAACGGCTCCGGCAAGTCGCACTTCCTGCGGCTGCTGGCGGGGGACGCCGGGGTCCGGCACACGGGGCAGTGGAAGCTGGGCGCGCGGGTCGTGCCGGGGCACTTCGCGCAGACCCACGCGCACCCGGAGCTGCTCGGGCGCACGCTCGTCGACATCCTGTGGACGGAGCACGCCCGCGACCGGGGCAAGGCGATGTCCGCCCTGCGCCGGTACGAGCTGGACCGCCAGGGCGACCAGCGCTTCGACCAGCTGTCCGGCGGGCAGCAGGCCCGCTTCCAGATCCTGCTGCTGGAGCTGTCGGGCACCACGGCGCTGCTGCTGGACGAGCCGACGGACAACCTGGACCTGGAGTCGGCCGAGGCCCTCCAGGAGGGCCTGGAGGCGTTCGACGGGACCGTGCTCGCGGTGACGCACGACCGCTGGTTCGCGCGCAGCTTCGACCGCTTCCTGGTCTTCGGGTCGGACGGGGTCGTCCGGGAGGTGCCGGAGCCGGTGTGGGACGAGACACGCGTGGCACGGGAGCGCTAGCCGCCGGAACGGCCGGGTGACCGGCGCGTACGCCGTGTGCGGAGGGGCCCGCACACGGCGTCGGCGGCGCGTTTTGACCCGAACAGGGCGGCGCGGGTATTCTGCAGGTTCGTTATGCGTATTGGCTTGCTCGTTCTCACGTGAGAGGCCGCTACGCCGGTCCACCGGGCCGATGACCAGCGTTCGTCCAGCGGTTGCGTCGCCGCAGGACGACAGGGCTGTCGTGATCGTCCGGGTGGCCTTGTCAGTACCCACTCACTGAAGAAGCGAAGGCTACGACCGTGCGTACGTTCAGCCCCAAGCCCGGCGATGTCCAGCGCCAGTGGCACGTCATTGACGCGCAGGACGTCGTCCTGGGCCGACTGGCGGCCCACACCGCGTCCCTCCTCCGGGGCAAGCACAAGCCGGTGTACGCGCCTCACGTTGACACTGGTGACTTCGTCATCATCATCAACGCCGACAAGGTGCACCTGTCCGGCAACAAGAAGCAGCAGAAGCTCGCCTACCGCCACTCCGGCTTCCCCGGCGGTCTGCGCTCCGTTCGTTACGACGAGCTGCTCGACAAGAACCCGGAGAAGGCCATCGAGAAGGCCGTCCGGGGCATGCTGCCCAAGAACAGCCTGGGCCGCCAGATGCTCTCGAAGCTGAAGGTCTACGCGGGTGCCGAGCACCCGCACGGCGCTCAGCAGCCGGTTCCGTTCGAGATCAGCCAGGTCGCGCAGGGCTAGTCCCGGCCACCGTCAACACAGAAAGCATCTGAGGAGAATCGTGGCCGAGACCACCGCTGAGACCCCTCTCGTCGAGGACGGCGAGATCGTGGAGACCATCGAGATCCCGGAGGAGTACACCTCCGAGTCCCTCGCATCCCGCTTCGGCGAGCCCCAGCCGGCCGCCGGCACGGGCCGCCGCAAGGAGTCCGTCGCCCGCGTCCGGATCATCCCGGGCTCCGGCAAGTGGACCATCAACGGTCGCACCCTTGAGGAGTACTTCCCCAACAAGGTGCACCAGCAGGAAGTCAACGAGCCGTTCAAGATCCTTGAGCTCGACGGCCGTTACGACGTCATCGCCCGCATCAACGGCGGCGGCATCTCCGGCCAGGCCGGTGCGCTGCGCCTGGGCGTGGCCCGTGCGCTGAACGAGGCGGACGTGGACAACAACCGCGGCCCGCTCAAGAAGGCCGGCTTCCTGACCCGCGACGCTCGCGAGATCGAGCGGAAGAAGGCCGGTCTGAAGAAGGCCCGCAAGGCGCCTCAGTACAGCAAGCGCTGATCAACCCGCGTGCTGCACTGCGCGTACGCCCCGGAGACACTTTCTGCGTCTCCGGGGCGTACGTGTTTCGGGGGATAGTGGCGTATAACCGGATGAACGCCCGCTGAACACGGGGCGAGGCACGGCAACATCTCGGAGGAAATACTGTGGGACGACTCTTCGGTACGGACGGTGTGCGCGGCGTCGCGAACGCCGACCTGACGGCCGAGCTGGCGCTCGGGCTGTCGGTCGCGGCAGCGCACGTGCTGGCCGAGGCGGGCACGTTCGAGGGCCACAGGCCGGTGGCCGTGGTGGGGCGTGATCCCCGGGCGTCCGGAGAGTTCCTGGAAGCGGCCGTGGTGGCGGGACTCGCCAGCGCCGGCGTGGACGTCCTGCGGGTGGGCGTGCTGCCGACCCCGGCTGTGGCGTATCTCACCGGGGCGCTCGGCGCGGACCTCGGCGTGATGCTCTCCGCGAGCCACAACCCGATGCCCGACAACGGCGTGAAGTTCTTCGCCCGGGGCGGCCACAAGCTCGCCGACGAGCTGGAGGACCGCATCGAGTCCGTCTACGAGGAGCACCGCACCGGCGCCCCCTGGGACCGCCCGACGGGCGCCGGCGTCGGCCGGGTCCGGGACTACGACGAGGGCTTCGACCAGTACGTCGCCCACCTGATCGCCGTGCTGCCCAACCGCCTCGACGGACTGACGATCGTCCTGGACGAGGCGCACGGCGCGGCCGCCCGCGTCTCGCCCGAGGCCTTCGCCCGGGCCGGCGCCGAAGTGATCACCATCGGCGCCCAGCCGGACGGCCTCAACATCAACGACGGCTGCGGCTCCACCCACATGGAACTGCTCAAGGCCGCCGTCATCGAGCACCACGCGGACCTCGGCATCGCCCACGACGGCGACGCCGACCGCTGCCTGGCCGTGGACCACCTCGGCAACGAGGTCGACGGCGACCAGATCCTGGCCGTCCTGGCGCTCGCCCTGCGCGAGGCGGACCGGCTGCGCAAGAACACCGTCGTCGGCACCGTCATGTCCAACCTGGGCTTCAAGCTCGCCATGGAGCGCGAGGGGATCGACCTGATCCAGACCGCCGTGGGCGACCGCTACGTGCTGGAGTCCATGAAGGAGCACGGCTACGCGCTCGGCGGCGAGCAGTCCGGGCACGTGATCATCCTCGACCACGCCACCACCGGCGACGGCACCCTGACCGGCCTCATGCTGGCCGCCCGGATCAGCTCCACCGGCCGCACGCTGGCCGAACTGGCGCAGGTCATGGAGCGGCTGCCGCAGGTGCTGATCAACGTCCGCGACGTCGACAAGCACCGCGTGCACTCCTCGCCCGAGCTCACCGCCGCCGTCGCCGAGGCCGAGGCCGAGCTCGGCACCACCGGGCGCGTCCTGCTGCGCTCCTCGGGCACCGAGCCGCTGGTGCGCGTCATGGTCGAGGCCTCCGACATCGACCACGCCCGCTCGGTCGCCGGCCGGCTCGCCGACGCGGTGAAGTCCGCGCTCGGCTAGGGCCTGTTTCGAAAGTCCCTCCCCCAGCTACCGCTGGGAGGTGCCCCCATCCCGCGACGCTCCCCCAGCTTCGCTGGGAGGTGCCCCCAGGCACGGCACTCCCCCAGCCTTCGGCCGGGGGTGCCCCCACGCTGCGTTGTCGAATCGTCCGAGTAGCCCGACTACGCCGACCACAAGGACGACTCTCCGCCTTGCGATGCACCGCACCTGGGGGTACCCCCAGCGGTAGCTGGGGGAGCCGCGGGACCCGCCCTCCGGGCGGCCGACGCTACTTTCGAAACAGGCCCTAGACCGCGAACGACCCCGGTTCCGTACGCCGCCTGCGCTGCACCGCCCAGAAGCCCTTCTGGGCGAGCAGCGTCAGGACGCCCGCGATGACGATGCCCGCCAGGTTCACACCCAGCTGGGCCGACGAGCCCCACAGCTCGCGGTAGTCGCCGTAGCTCAGCGCCAGGGCGGCGTTCGCGGCGGCCGGGACGGTCGTTACCGAGATCGCCACCCCGACCAGCGCCCCGGACTTGGCGGAGGTCAGCGAGAGGATGCCGGCGACCCCGGCGAGCAGCGCCACCACGAGGGAGCTCAGGTCCGGCTGCCAGATGAACTCGGTGGACGGGTGGGGCGCGGTGAAGTCCGCCTCGCTGAAGACCCCGAGCACGTCCATCAGGTAGTTGAAGCCGCCCGTGAGCACCATTGCGAGCGGGAAGCCGACCAGCAGCGCGACCAGTGAGCGCCGGGCCAGCGCGAGCCGCCCCCGTACCAGCCCCGTGCACACTCCGGCCAGCGGGCCGAACTCGGGGCCGACGACCATCGCGCCCACGATGAGGATCGCGCTGTCCAGCATCACGCCGCAGGCGGCCAGCATCGTGGCGACCGACAGGAACGCCAGGTAGGTGACGGTGAGCGTGGACTCCTCGTGCGTCGCCTCGGTCAGCGACTCCCACAGCACGGCGTCCGCGCCCTCGCCCGGTGCCTCCTGCTCGGCCTTGTCGGCCCGCCGGGAGAGCGTGAGGTCGATCTGCTCGACCGTGATCGCGCCGGTGTCGGCGATGCCGAGGCCCCGCAGACCGTGCAGCAGTTCATCGGCGGACTCGCGGGCCACGTCGCACAGCACGACGTCGCCGCGCGGGTTGCGCGCGGCGCCGGCCAGCACGGCCACGTGGGCGGTGCCCACGGTCCGTTCCACGAGCGAGACCACCCGGTCGGTGTCGGCCTCCGGGACGATCATCCGAAGATGCAGCATGCGCGCAGGCTACCGGGCCCGGCGCCCCCCTAGAGCTTGCGCAGGGACAGCTTCTGCACCTTGTGGTCGGCGCCCTTGCGCAGCACCAGGGTGGCCCGGCCGCGGGTCGGCAGCACGTTCTCCAGCAGGTTCGGCTGGTTGATGGCGCGCCAGGTGTGCCGGCCGTACTCCATGGCCTCCTCCTCGGAGACCTCGGTGTACCGGTGGAAGTACGACCGCGGGTTCTGGAAGGCGGTCTCGCGCAGCTTGCGGAAGCGCGCCAGGTACCACTGCTCGATGTCCTCGGTGCGTGCGTCCACGTACACGCTGAAGTCGAAGTAGTCGGCCAGTGCCACGCGCGTGCGGCCGTCCTTGCCGGGCAGGGCCGGCTGGAGGACGTTGAGCCCCTCGACGATGAGGATGTCCGGGCGCCGGACCACCAGCTCCTCGCCGGGCACGATGTCGTAGATCAGGTGCGAGTAGACCGGCGCCCGCACCTCGTCCTTGCCGGCCTTCACATCCGCGACGAAACGCGTCAGCGCCCGCCGGTCGTACGACTCGGGGAAGCCCTTGCGGGACATCAGCCCGCGGCGCTGCAGCTCGGCCTTGGGCAGCAGGAAGCCGTCGGTCGTGACGAGTTCCACCCGCGGGTGCTCCGGCCAGCGGGCCAGCAGCGCCTGGAGGATACGGGCGGTGGTGGACTTGCCGACCGCCACGCTGCCCGCGACCCCGATGACGAAGGGCGTGCCCGGCTGGGCGCCGTGCCCGCCCGCGGAGTCGTCCAGGAAGGTGTTGACCGCGCCGCGCAGGCCGTGGGTGGCGCCGACGTACAGGTTCAGCAGCCGCGACAGCGGCAGGTAGACGTCGATCACCTCGTCCAGGTCGATGACGTCGCCGAGGCCCCGCAGCCGCTCGACCTCCTCGGCCGACAGCGGCAGCGGGGTGCGGTCGCGCAGCGCGCTCCACTCCGCCCGGGTCAGGTCGACGTACGGGGTCGGCTCGGCGCGGCGGCGCATGGGGTGGGGCGAAGTCGTCGGCGGCACGGACTCATTGTTGCGCCGGGATGAACGGGGTTCGCGGCGGGGTCGCCGGCTGCGGCCCCACCGGCTGTCAGCCGCCTGTCAGCCCGTTGTCAGTGGGGGAGAGGACAGTGGTGCGCATCGCACGAAGACCACAGGAACCGGCACGGGGAGGACATCGCGGATGAGTTACGCGATCCAGGCGGAGGGCCTGGTCAAACGCTTCAAGGAGACGGAGGCCCTGTCCGGCGTGGACCTGGCCGCCCGGACCGGCACCGTGCTCGGTGTGCTCGGCCCCAACGGGGCCGGCAAGACCACCGCGGTGCGCATCCTCGCCACCCTGCTGCGGCCCGACGCCGGCCGCGCCCTGGTCGGCGGCCACGACGTCGTACGGGAGGCGGGCGCGGTGCGCGCCCTGGTCGGGCTCACCGGGCAGTACGCCGCGGTGGACGAGATGCTCACCGGCCACGAGAACCTGCTGATGATCGCCCGCCTGCTCGGCCTGCCCCGGCGCGAGGCCCGGGCCAGGGCGACCGGCCTGCTGGAGGACTTCCGGCTGTCGGACGCGGGCGGCCGGGCCGCCAAGACGTACTCCGGCGGCATGCGCCGCCGCCTCGACCTCGCCGCGAGCCTCGTCGGCCGGCCCCGCATCCTCTTCCTCGACGAGCCCACCACCGGCCTGGACCCGCACAGCCGCAACGAGCTGTGGGACATCGTCCGCACCCTGGTCGGGGACGGCACGACCGTCCTGCTGACCACGCAGTACCTGGAGGAGGCCGACCAGCTCGCCGACGACATCGCCGTCATCGACCGCGGCCGCGTGATCGCCGAGGGCACCCCCGACGGCCTCAAGGAGCAGGTCGGCGGCCAGGTGCTCCAGGTGCGGCCGATGAACGCGGACGAACTGCCCAAGGTGCACGCCATGGTCTCGGTGATCGCCGGCCCTGCCGCCACCGTGGAGAACGGCGCGGTCACCGCCCCGGTGAACGACCCGGAGCTGATGCCCGCCGTCGTCCGGCGGCTGGACGAGGCCGGTGTGCAGGTGGGCGAGCTCACCCTGCGCCGCTCCAGCCTCGACGAGGTGTTCCTGTCCCTGACCGGGCACCGCGCGATGGACGGCACGACGACCGACGAGGACAGGACGGAGGCACTGGTATGACCGCCGTGACCCTGGACGTGACGCCGCCGGCCGCCAAGGTGCGGCCCTGGGACGGGCTGCAGCAGACCGGCACCCTCGCCTGGCGCAACCTGGTGCAGATCAAGCACAACCCGATGGAACTGATGGACCTCAGCGTCCAGCCCATCATGTTCGTCCTGCTGTTCACCTACGTCTTCGGCGGCCAGATGGCCGGGTCGCCGGACGCCTACCTGCAGTACGCGCTCCCCGGGATCATCGTGCAGAACGCGCTGTTCGCCACGATGAACACCGCGATGGGCCTGAACATCGACCTCACCAAGGGCGTCCTGGACCGGCTGCGCTCCCTGCCGATCGCGCGCTCCGCCCCGCTCATGGGCCGCGTCGTCGCCGACCTCGGCAAGCAGCTCTGGTCGCTGCTGCTGATGCTCGGCCTCGGCATGCTGATGGGCTTCGACGTCGACGGCGGCGTCCCCGGGGTGCTCGGCGCGGCGGGCCTGCTGCTGCTCTTCGCCCTGGCGATGTCGTGGATGACGCTGCTCATCGGGATGCTGGTCTCCGAGCCGGAGAAGGTGATGACCTTCGGCTTCGTGCTCGTGATGCCGCTGACCTTCACCTCCAGCGCCTTCGTACGGGCCGACACGATGCCGGGCTGGCTCAAGGCCTGGGCCGACGTCAATCCCGTCACCCGTCTGGCCGACGCGGTACGGGCCCTGACGACCGGCACCGGCGAGGTCGCCGGCCCGGTGATGTGGTCGCTGCTGTGGGCCGCCGGAATCGCCGTGGTGTTCGTCCCGCTGGTGATGCGCGCCTACCGCGCGCGGACCTGACCGAGCGCCTCCCGATGCCCCGGATGCCCGGCCTCCCGGGCATCCGGGCGCCCCGCTCCGGCTTCGCCGCTTAGAGTTCTCCTCATGTGCGGAATCGTGGGATACGTGGGCGGGCAGTCCGCTCTCGACGTGGTCATCGCAGGGCTCAAGCGCCTGGAGTACCGGGGTTACGACTCCGCCGGCGTCGCCGTCCTGGCGGACGGGGGCATGGCGGCCGCCAAGAAGGCGGGCAAGCTCGCCAACCTGGAGAAGCTGCTCGACGAGCGCCCGCTGCCGACCGGCCCGGCCGGCATCGGCCACACCCGCTGGGCCACCCACGGCGGTCCCACCGACGCCAACGCGCACCCCCACCTGGACAACGCGGGCCGGGTCGCCGTCGTCCACAACGGCATCATCGAGAACTTCGCTGCCCTGCGCGCGGAGCTCGCCGAGCGCGGCCACGACCTGCACTCCGAGACCGACACCGAGGCCGTCTCCCACCTGCTCGCCGAGGCCTACTCCTCCACCGGCGACCTCACCGAGGCCATGCGCCAGGTGTGCGGCCGCCTGGAGGGCGCCTTCACCCTCGTGGCCGTCCACGCCGACGAGCCGGACGTCGTGGTCGGCGCCCGCCGCAACTCCCCGCTCGTCGTGGGCGTCGGCGACGGCGAGAACTTCCTCGCCTCCGACGTGTCGGCCTTCATCGAGCACACCCGCGAGGCGATCGAGCTCGGCCAGGACCAGGTCGTCGAGCTGCGCCGGGAGGGCGTCACCGTCACCGACTTCGAGGGCAAGCCCGCCGAGGTCCGGCCGTACCACATCGACTGGGACGCCTCCGCCGCCGAGAAGGGCGGCTACGACTACTTCATGCTCAAGGAGATCGCCGAGCAGCCCAAGGCCGTCGCCGACACGCTGCTCGGCCGGATCGACGCGAGCGGCCAGCTCACGCTCGACGAGGTCCGCATCCCCGCCTCCGTGCTGCGCGAGATCGACAAGATCGTGATCGTCGCCTGCGGCACCGCCTTCCACGCCGGCATGATCGCCAAGTACGCGATCGAGCACTGGACCCGCGTGCCCTGCGAGGTCGAGCTCGCCAGCGAGTTCCGCTACCGCGACCCGATCCTCGACTCGCGCAGCCTCGTCGTGGCCATCAGCCAGTCCGGCGAGACCATGGACACCCTCATGGCCCTGCGGCACGCCCGGGAACAGGGCTCCAAGGTGCTCGCGATCTGCAACACCAACGGCTCCACCATCCCCCGCGAGTCCGACGCGGTCCTGTACACCCACGCCGGCCCCGAGGTCGCCGTCGCCTCCACCAAGGCGTTCCTCACCCAGGTGGTGGCCTGCTACCTCGTCGCCCTCTACCTCGGGCAGGTCCGCGGCACGAAGTGGGGCGACGAGGTCAACGCCGTCATCCGCGAGCTCTCGCACATCTCCCGGCAGGTCGAGCAGGTCCTGGAGACCATGGAGCCGGTGCGCGAACTCGCCCGCTCCCTGGCGGACAAGAACACCGTCCTCTTCCTCGGCCGCCACGTCGGCTACCCCGTCGCCCTCGAAGGCGCGCTCAAGCTCAAGGAGCTCGCCTACATGCACGCGGAGGGCTTCGCCGCCGGCGAGCTCAAGCACGGGCCCATCGCGCTCATCGAGGACGACCTGCCGGTCGTCGTGGTCGTCCCCTCCCCGCGCGGGCGGTCCGTGCTCCACGACAAGATCGTCTCCAACATCCAGGAGATCCGGGCGCGCGGCGCCCGCACGATCGTCATCGCGGAGGAGGGCGACGAGTCCGTCGTCCCCTACGCCGACCACCTCATCCGCGTACCGCAGACGCTGACCCTGCTCCAGCCGCTGGTCGCCACCGTGCCGCTGCAGGTCTTCGCCTGCGAACTCGCCACGGCCCGCGGCAACGAGGTGGACCAGCCGCGCAACCTCGCGAAGTCCGTCACCGTCGAATGAGCCGGGGGGTCACGTGATCATCGGGGTCGGCATCGACGTCGCCGAGATCGACCGCTTCGGCGAGTCCCTGGAGCGCACCCCCGGCCTGGCCGAACGCCTCTTCCTCCCCGGCGAACTCCACCTCCCCAGCGGGGCGCGCCGCGGCACCGCCTCCCTCGCGGCGCGCTTCGCCGCGAAGGAGGCCGTCGCGAAGGCGCTGGGAGCCCCGGGGGGGCTCCACTGGGCGGACGCGGAGGTCGTCACGGAGGACTCCGGGCGGCCCCGTCTCGTCGTACGGGGGACGGTCGCGGCGGCGGCGGAGGCGCTGGGGGTGCGGGTGTGGCACGTGTCGCTCAGTCATGACGCGGGGGTCGCGTCGGCGATGGTGGTCGCAGAGGGCTGACGCTTTCGCTGTGCCTGGGTTTTTTCCCCGCCCGCCCGCCCTCCCCCAACCTTCGGCCGGGGGTGCCCCCAGCCCGGCGCGGTAAGTGCGGGCCCCGCTCTGTTGCCTGTGGGGTCGGTGCCGCGCCGGGGTACTCCCCCAGCCTTCGGCCGGGGGGACCCCCACAGCGCTCGCGGGTCACCCCCGCGATTCGTGTACCGCGGTCTCCGCTCGTCTCCCCCAGCTACCGCTGGGAGGTGCCCCCAGCGGGCGCACCCCGCCACACCCCCTCCCGGGCCGGTTGGGGCGACTTACGGCCGGTGGGGTGTCTGTGGGCGGCGACGGCTGCGCACTTGGACGGCGCGGCGCCTACGGGTGCCCGAGCACGGTGCCGCTTCAGACCACCCACCGGGGATCAGGCGCTTGCAGCTACGGAGGGGGCGGGGTTGTAGGGGTGGTGTTCTGGACTGTGGAGCATATTTGGGTGCGTGACCCGGGGCACGCAGCCGACAGTGCCTGAGGCACCTAAATGTGCTGTCCAGAATGGCAGCCCCGGAGGGCCCGCACCCGGCCCCCCAACAACTGGCGTCGGGGCGCGTGACTTCACAGGGCACACGGGAGGGAGGGCGGGGGAGAACCTGGGCAGCAACATGCGCGGGGGGATGGGAACATGGGCCTCATGCGGGTTGCGCACAACGTGAACACCGTCAGGGCCGCCGAGCGCGAGCTCATGTCCCGCCTGCCGGACGGCACATTGATGCAGCGTGCCGCCGCAGGCCTCGCCGCCGCCTGCGCGACAGCGCTCGGCGGTGGCGCGTACGGCGCCCGCGTCGTCGTGCTGACGGGCAGCGGGGACAACGGCGGCGACGCCCTGTACGCGGGCGCGCGGCTCGCCCGGCGCGGGGCGGGCGTGACGGCGCTGCTGCTCTCCCCGGAGAAGACGCACCCCGGCGGGCTGGCCGCCCTGCGCGCGGCCGGCGGCCGGGCCGTGACCGCGGCGGACGTGGACGCCGAGGCGCTGATCCACCGCGCCGACCTCGTCCTGGACGGCATCGTGGGCATCGGCGGCAAGGGTGGTCTGCGCCCGGAGGCGGTGCCGCTGGCGGAGGCCGCGCACGCGGCGCCCGCGATCGTGGTGGCCGTCGACCTGCCCAGCGGTGTGGACGCGGACACCGGTGAGGTCCGCGGCGCGGCGGTACGGGCCGACATGACGGTGACGTTCGGCACGTACAAGCCGGGCCTGCTGATCGACCCCGCCGCCGAGTACGCGGGCGCCCTGCGCCTGATCGGCATCGGTCTGGAGCCGCCCGCCCCGGACCTGGAGGCGTTGCAGCACGCGGACGTGGCGGCGCTGCTGCCGCATCCGTCGGCGGAGAGCGACAAGTACCGCCGCGGGGTGGTCGGCGTGGTCGCGGGGTCGGAGCGCTACCCCGGCGCGGCCGTGCTGGCGGTGGCGGGCGCGCTGCGTGCCGGCGCGGGGGCCGTGCGGTACGTGGGCCCGGGCGCGCGGGCGGTGGTCGCGCGCTTCCCGGAGGCGCTGGTGTCGGCGGGGCCGCCGCACAAGGCGGGCCGGGTGCAGGCGTGGGTGGTCGGCCCGGGGCTCGGCGACGGCACGGAGGCGCGGCAGTCCGTGGCGGACGTGGTCGCCTCGGACGTCCCGGTGCTGGTGGACGCCGACGGGCTGCGGCTGCTGGACCGCGCGGCCGTGCGCGGGCGTTCCGCGCCCACCGTGCTGACCCCGCACGCGGGGGAGGCGGCGGCGCTGCTGGGCGTGGCCCGGGAGGAGGTCGAGGCGTCCCGGCTGGTCTTTGTGCGGCGGCTGGCGGCGGAGTTCGGCGCGACGGCGTTGCTGAAGGGCTCGACGACGCTGGTGGCGGACCCGGAGCCGGGCGTGCCGGTGCGGGTCAATCCGACGGGGACGCCCTGGCTGGCCACGGCCGGCAGTGGGGACGTGCTCTCCGGCATCACCGGTTCGCTGCTCGCCGCGGGCCTCGCGGCGCGTGACGCCGCGTCGGCCGGCGCGTATCTGCACGGTCTCGCGGCGCGCGTCGCCGCCGGGGCGGTGGGGGCGCCGGTCGCGGCGCACGACGTGGCCGACGCGGTTCCCGATGCCTGGCGGAGCGTCAGATCGTAGCTGGGCGAAACGGGTGGAGTCCGCGCGCGGAGTGTTCCGGCGGGCGGCGTCGCGTCTATCCGTCAAGGCATGGGAAGAACGTACGCCTGCCGGGGGGCGCGGTTGTGCACCGCCGCCCTGGTCGTCCTGTCCGCCCTGGGCGCAGAGACGACGGCCTCCGCCGATGATCACCACCCCGTGAAGCTGGAAGACTACGTCGCCGGGGTCCCGTTCCAGCAGTACGACCTGCCGGGGCCCGCCGACACCCCGGACCAGGGGCTGCCGCCCAAGCACGTGGACCACTCGCACGACGCCGAGGAGAACCGCGGCGACTACGACGAGGAGGAGGCGGAGGAGGAGCAGGCGCCCATCGACCCGCAGCAGGTCGAGTGGCTGCCGCCCGACGAGGCCGCCGCCGGCCGTCTGTCGCCGTACTGCACCCCGCTCGCCGGCCCGTACCAGCGGGACGTGGAGAGGCTGCTGGGGCTGCCGGTGGACGGCAAGCAGTCCGAGGACGACTGCTACGCCATCCAGCGCTACCAGCAGGAGAGCGAGATCCTGCCCGACACCGGGTTCGCCGGGCCCACCACCTTCGGCCACCTGCGCCTGGACCTGGCCATCCGCCAGGGCCCGAACGCGGGCCGCCAGTGCATGACCCCGGCCAAGGGGCAGCGCGTCGCGTGCGTGGACCTGACCCGGCAGATCGTGTGGGTGCAGACCAGTGCGTCGAACGTGGTCTTCGGGCCGGTCTCCATGCGCAGCGGGCGTACGGGCTTCGCGACCCGCACGGGGCGCTTCAAGGTCTACTGGCGCCACCGCGACCACGTGTCCGACCTCTACGACGCGCCCATGCCCTTCAGCCAGTTCTTCAGCGGCGGCCAGGCCCTGCACGCCATCACCGGCAGCGTCTACCGCCCGCCGGGTTCGCACGGCTGCGTGAACCTGTCCACGCCCGACGCGGGCCGGCTGTGGAACATCATGAAGCTCCATGACCAGGTGCATGTCTTTGGGCACAAGTCCGGCACGTGACGGGGGCACCGGGCGGGCCTGAGACACTGGGCGCGATGGATGAGACGAATCTGCGTGCCCAGGCCACGATCGATCTCGCCGCTCTGCGGTCGAACGTCGCGGCGCTGCGCGCCCGTGCGCCCCGTTCCGGGCTGATGGCCGTGGTCAAGGCGGACGCCTATGGCCACGGCATGGTCCCGGCCGCCCGGGCGGCGCTGGAGGCCGGCGCCGCCTGGCTCGGCGCCGCCACCCCCGAGGAGGCGCTGGCGCTGCGGGCCGCGGGGATCACCGCCCCGGTGCTGTGCTGGCTGTGGACGCCGAACGGGCCGTGGCGCGACGCGGTCGAGGCGGGCCTCGACGTGACGGTCAGCGGGCTGTGGGCGCTGCGCGCGGCGGCCGCGGCGGCCGAGGCCGCCGGCCGCACCGCCCGGGTGCAGCTCAAGGCGGACACCGGGCTGGGCCGCAACGGCGCCCAGCCCGCCGACTGGGCGGACCTGGTGACCGCCGCCCGCGCCGCCGAGGAGGCCGGCCTGGTCAAGGTGACCGGCCTGTGGTCGCACTTCGCGTGCGCCGACGAGCCCGGGCACCCCTCCATCGCCGCTCAGCTGGCCGTCTTCCGCACCGCGCTGGAGACCGCCGAACGCGCCGGGCTGCGCCCCGAGGTGCGGCACATGGCCAACTCCCCGGCGACGCTCACCCTGCCCGAGGCGCACTTCGACCTCGTGCGGACCGGTGTCGCGATGTACGGGATCTCGCCGGTCCCGCAGGTCGGCGGCCCGGCGGAGTTCGGGCTGCGGCCGGTGATGACGCTCTCCGCCCGGCTGGCCTCGGTCAAGCGGGTGCCCGGCGGACACGGCGTCAGCTACGGGCACCACTACACGACGCCCGGCGACACCACCCTCGCCCTCGTCCCGCTCGGCTACGCGGACGGTGTCCCGCGGCACGCCTCGGGCACCGGACCGGTGCTGGTGGCGGGCAAGTGGCGGACCGCCGCGGGCCGGGTGGCGATGGACCAGTTCGTCGTGGACCTCGGCGGCGACCACGCCGAGGCCGGCGACGAGGCCGTGCTGTTCGGCCCCGGCGACCGGGGCGAGCCGACCGCCGAGGACTGGGCACGTGCCGCCGGCACCATCGCGTACGAGATCGTCACCCGGATCGGGAGCCGGGTGCCGCGCGTCTACGTGGGTACGTAACCGCGTAGCCGAGGGGAAGCAGCGAAGACGACATGAGCGGGTCCGAGAGCGGTAGTACGGCGGGGAGAGCGGTGGAGGCGGCCGAGGCGGTGGCCGGGGCCGCCGAGGCGGTCGCGGAGGCCGTGACGGGTGGTTCGGGCGGTGTGCTGTCGTCCGGCCGCTGGCGCAGCGCGGGGATAGCGGGCGCGGCCATCGGCGTCGTGGCGGCGGGTGCCGCCGCGGGCGTGGCCCTGGAGCGCGTCACCGTCGGCCGCAGCATGCGCCGGCGCGCACGGCTGGCCCTCGACGTGTCCGGGCCCTACGGGTCGCTGCGCGGGATGCCGGGGCGGGTGGCCGCCGAGGACGGCACCGAGCTGTACTACGAGGTCGAGGAGGCCGATCCGGCCGTCGCCGACCCGGTCGCGCCGGCCCGCCGCTGGGGCCTGTTCCGGCGCCCCGGGCAGAGCGCCCCGCTCACCGTGGTCTTCAGCCACGGCTACTGCCTCAACCAGGACTCCTGGCACTTCCAGCGCGCGGCCCTGCGCGGCGCGGTGCGCGCCGTGTACTGGGACCAGCGCAGCCACGGCCGCTCCGCCCGCGGTACCGACCAGGCGGGCGGCGAGCGGGCCACCATCGACCAGCTCGGCCGCGACCTGATGCGGGTCGTCGACGCCGCCGTGCCGGAGGGCCCGGTGGTGCTCGTCGGGCACTCCATGGGCGGCATGACGGTCATGGCGCTGGCCGACCAGTTCCCCGAGTTTGTCCGGGAGCGCGTCGTGGGCTTTGCCTTCGTGGGCACGTCCTCCGGCAAGCTCGCCAGTGTGACGCTGGGCCTGCCGGCGGTGGGCGCGCGGGCGCTGCGGGCGCTGGCGCCGGGGGTGCTGCGCATCCTGGGCACCCAGGTGGACCTGGTGGAGCGGGGGCGCCGGGCGACGGCCGATCTCTTCGCCGGGATCATCAAGCGCTACTCGTTCGGCTCGGACGTCGACCCGGCGGTCGCGCGGTTCGCCGAGCGGATGATCGAGTCGACGCCGATCGACGTGGTCGCCGAGTTCTACCCGGCCTTCACCGAGCACGAGAAGAGCGAGGCGCTGGACGTCCTGGACGGCCTGCCCGGACTGGTGCTCGCCGGGGACAAGGACCTGCTGACGCCCAGTGAGCACAGCCGGGCCATCGCCGAGCGGCTGCCCGACACCGAGCTGGTCGTCGTCCCCGGCGCCGGCCACCTGGTGATGCTTGAGCAGCCGGACCTGGTCAACACGCATCTCGCCGCGGTCCTCGCCGAGGCGGCGGACGCCTCGCGCGCGCCCGTGCCGCAGGCGCTGCGCGAGCTGGCCGCGGCGCGGCCGGCGGTGCCGCGGCAGCAGGGCCGGTCCGACCGGACGGTCACCGGCGGCGCGTAGCATTCGGGCCCATGGGCATGGAAGCCATCGGCAGGGAAGCGATCCGGGTCGTCGTCAGGACCCCCGAGCAGATGCGGGAGCTGGGGCGGCGCCTCGCACCACTGCTGCGGGCGGGTGATCTCGTCCTGCTCAGCGGGGATTTGGGCGCGGGCAAGACGACACTGACCCGCGGCCTGGGCGAGGCCATGGGCGTGCGCGGCGCGGTGACGTCGCCGACCTTCGTGATCGCGCGGGTCCATCCGTCGCTGACCGGCGGTCCGGCGCTGGTGCACGTCGACGCGTACCGGCTCGCCGGCGGCCTGGACGAGATGGAGGACCTGGACCTGGACGTCTCGCTCCCGGAGTCGGTCGTGGTCGTCGAATGGGGCGAGGGCAAGGTCGAGGAGCTGTCCGAGGACCGCCTCCAGCTGGTGATCCACCGTGCGGTGGGCGAGATCGCGTCGGGGAACGGGCAGGAGGACCACGACGTGCGCGAGGTGGTCGTCACCGGGGTCGGCGCCCGCTGGGCCGGGGAGAACCTGGTGGCGCTGGGGGCGTAACCGTTCCGACAAGCTGTCGGGAAGATGTTGCGCCGGGCACGGGTCACGTGTTCTTCTGGAGGTGCGAGGAGAAGTTAGGGCTGCCTAACCTCCAGCCCCTCGGACCACACCGCCCCCCGCCCCAGGAGGCAACCATGTCGGCCCACAAGGTGCCGGAGCCGGAGCCGGGCTACTCGGTGGAGGCACTGCTCGCCGCGTGTGCCGCGGCGAACGCGGTCAGTACGCCCCCTACGCCGCCGGAGCAGCCGGCGGAGCCCGGCGCCCCGGACCAGCAGGCCCCCGAAAGGACGGCCCCCGAGGCGGACGCGGCCTAAGTCGTTCACTCGGTCGGGTGATTCCCTGGCGCCGGCGTGCGGGCTCAGCGGACGACGACGACCTTGGTGTCGATCGTGGCGAACTTCCACAGGGCCATGCCGTCCGGGCGCTTCTCGCGGATGCCGCCCGTCTGCTGCGAGGGGTCCGGCTTGGGCAGCGAGCCGTCACGGGCGGCGCTGAAGCCGACGATCACGTTGTCCACCGACGCGAAACGCACCACGTGCTCGATCGGGACCCCGTCGCCGCCGGTGCCGCTGGCGCTGCGCGTCGTCACGTCGTACGTCCCCGGGTCCGGGTCCACCGTGCCCGGCACGACGACGTAGGTGCGGCTCACCGTGCCCGCGTCGCCCACCAGCCAGACGCGGTCCTGGCGCAGGGAGTACACCACGCGGCGGCCGCTGCCGGAGGCGGCGGGCAGCAGGAGCTTCTTTCCCGCGGAGGGGGACGTGGTGCCCGAGGGCGAGGTGCCGTCGTCCGTGGACACCGCCGCGCCGCCCGCGGTCACCTCCGTGGCGGAGCTGGAGGCCTGGACGGCGAGCACGCCGACGGCGGCCAGGGCGGCTGCGGTCAGTCCGGCCACGATCGTCCCTGAACCGATCCTTGCCACGGGGTCCTCCGGAAGTGGGGGCGTCAGACTCAGGTTGACGTTAGCAGCCGGTGCGGGCGGGACCCGAGCGCCGCCCCCGTACCGGCGGGGACCCCGGTGGCGGCAGGGCCGCCCCGGTGAACGCCGTAGGCTGAACGCGTGCTGCTGCTTGCCTTCGACACCGCCACCCCCGCCGTGACCGTCGCCCTGCACGACGGGCAGCGCGTGCTCGCCGAGTCGACGGAGATCGACGCGCGCCGGCACGGCGAACTGCTCATGCCCGCCGTGGACCGCGTGCTGCGGGAGGCGGGCACCGAGCCGGCCGACCTGACCGGACTGGTGGTCGGCGTCGGCCCCGGTCCCTACACCGGCCTGCGCGTGGGCCTGGTGACCGCCGCCGCCTTCGGGGACGTCCTCGGGGTGCCCGTGCACGGACTGTGCACGCTGGACGGCCTGGCCTACGCCGCCGGGATCGACGGTCCCTTCGTCGTGGCCACCGACGCCCGCCGCAAGGAGGTCTACTGGGCCCGCTACGAGGGCCCGCGCGACCGCGTCGGCGACCCGGCGGTGGACCACCCGGCCGAGATCGCCGAACACGTCGCGGGCCTGCCCGCGGTGGGCGCGGGCGCCGCGCTGTACCCGGGCGTCTTCACCGACGTCCGCCCGCCCGCCGACCAGTCCGCCGGCGCGCTCGCCGCGCTCGCCGCGGCGAAGCTGGCCGAGGGCGAGGACTTCCTCCCCCCGCTTCCGCTCTACCTGCGCCGCCCCGACGCGCAGGTGCCGGCCGGATACAAGGCGGTCCTGCCGCAGTGACCGCCGTCCTGCGCGAGATGCGCTGGTGGGACCTGGAGCCGGTGATGGAGCTGGAGCACCTGCTCTTCCCCGACGACGCCTGGTCGCGCGGCATGTTCTGGTCCGAGCTCGCCGACGCCCGGCACCCGGCCGCGACCCGGCACTACGTCGTCGCCGAGAAGGACGGGCGCCTGGTGGGCTACGCCGGTCTGGCCGCCGTGGCCGGCACCGGCGACGTGCAGACCATCGCCGCCGCCCGCGACCAGTGGGGCACCGGCCTCGGCGCCCGCCTGCTGCGCGAACTGCTCCACCAGGCCACGTCGTTCGAGTGCCACGAGGTGCTGCTGGAGGTGCGGGTCGACAACATCCGCGCCCAGCGGCTGTACGAGCGCTTCGGCTTCGAGCCGATCGGATTCCGGCGCGGCTACTACCAGCCCGGCAACGTCGACGCCCTGGTCATGCGGCTCGGCGATCTGACGGCGGACACACGAGAAGCACCAGGTCTACAAGGAACTGAGACGACCCATGGCTGACGAGCCCCTTGTCCTCGGCATCGAGACGTCCTGCGACGAGACCGGTGTCGGCATCGTGCGCGGACACACGCTGCTGGCCGACGCGATCGCGTCCAGCGTGGACGAGCACGCCCGATTCGGCGGCGTCGTCCCCGAGGTCGCCAGCCGCGCCCACCTGGAGGCGATGGTCCCCACCATCCGGCGCGCGCTGAAGGAGGCCGGCGTCGCCGCCTCCGACCTCGACGGCATCGCCGTCACCGCCGGACCCGGCCTGGCGGGCGCGCTGCTGGTCGGCGTCTCGGCCGCCAAGGCGTACGCCTACGCCCTCGGCAAGCCGCTGTACGGCGTGAACCACCTCGCCTCCCACATCTGCGTCGACCAGCTGGAGCACGGCGCCCTCCCCGAACCCACGATGGCGCTGCTGGTCTCCGGCGGGCACTCCTCGCTGCTGCTGGCACCCGACATCACCGGCGACGTCCGGCCGCTCGGCGCCACCATCGACGACGCGGCGGGCGAGGCCTTCGACAAGGTCGCCCGCGTGCTGGGCCTCGGCTTCCCCGGCGGCCCCGCCATCGACCGCGTCGCGCGCGAGGGCGACCGGGCCGCCATCCGCTTCCCCCGCGGCCTCACAGGCGGCCGGGACCCGCTGTACGACTTCTCCTTCTCCGGGCTGAAGACGGCCGTGGCCCGCTGGATCGAGTCCAAGCGCCGCGAGGGCGAGAACGTGCCCGTCGCCGACGTCGCCGCCTCCTTCCAGGAGGCCGTGGCCGACGTGCTGACCCGCAAGGCCATCCGCGCCTGCAAGGACAACGGCGTCGACCACCTCATGATCGGCGGCGGTGTCGCCGCCAACAGCCGGCTGCGCTCGCTCGCGCAGGAGCGCTGCGACGACGCGGGCATCGTGCTGCGCGTACCGCGGCCCAAGCTGTGCACCGACAACGGCGCGATGGTGGCGGCACTCGGCGCGGAGATGGTCGCCCGCAACCGCCCGTCCTCGACGTGGGACCTCCCGGCGGACTCCTCGCTGCTGGTCACCGACGTGTCCGTGCCCGGGCACACCCACGACCACGACCACGTGCACGAGCTCAGCAAGGACAACCTCTACTCGTCATGACGGTCGCCCTGATGTGGGAGGCCCGCGCCGTGGAGGGCGGCGGGCCCGAACTCCTCGCGTGGGTCCGCGCCCGGACGCTGACGCCCGCCCCGGTGCGCCGGGAGAGCTTCTCGGCCCCGCAGGACCGGGTGCTGGTCATCACCTGGTGGGATGCCGCGTACGACGCGGAACTCCCCGAACTGCCGGATCCGCCGGAGGCGCTGTGCCGGCGGGGTGTCCACCGCTGGCGCTTCGAGTCTGTGGCCTGAGGTGCGCTGCGCTTCGCTGTGCCTGGGTTTTTCCCCCGCCCTCCCGCCCTCCCCCAACCTTCGGCCGGGGGGACCCCCACAGCGCTCGCGGGTTACCCCCTCGATTCGTGTACCGCGGTCTCCGCTCGTCTCCCCCAGCTACCGCTGGGAGGTGCCCCCAGCGGGCGCACCCCGCCACACCCCCTCCCGGGCCGGTAGGGGCGGCTTACGGCCGGTGGGGGGTCGGATGGGCACTTGCGTCGACCCCGGACCGCCTCTTCGCCCACCCACCGGGGATCAGGCGCGGAGACTACGGAGGGGGCGGGGTCGTAGGGGTGGCGTTCTGGACTGTGGAGCATATTTGGGTGCGTGACCCGGGGTACGCAGCCGAGAGTGCTTGAGGCACCTAAATGTGCTGTCCAGAATGGCAGCCCCGGAGGGCCCGCACCCGGCCCCCCAACGACTGGCGTCGGGGCACCTGACTTCACAGGGCACACGGGCGGGAGGGCGGGGGAACAGGTGAGCCGAGCAGCATGCTGGGCGCACCCGCGACCCGGGTCAGGAAGACCGTCACCGCATTGGGCCCCTGGGCCCTGACCCTGCGGCGCAACTCCTCCGGCTCGACGGCCGAGCCGCGCTTCTTGACCGTGAGCACGCCCACCTCCCGTTCCCGCAGCAGCGCCTTGAGCCGCTTGAGGCTGAACGGCAGCACGTCGGTGATCTCGTACGCGGTCGCCCACGGCGTCGCCCGTACTTCGTCGGAGGTGACGTACGCGATGGTCTCGTCGATGAGCCCGCCCCCGACCTGCGCCGCGACGTCCGCGACGAGGTGGGCCCGGATGACGGCGCCGTCGGGTTCGTAGAGCCAGCGCCCGACCGGGCGCACCGCGGGGTCGGGGAGGCCCGCGGCGGGCAGGGAGGCGCCGGAGGGCAGCAGGGTCGCCCGGCGGGTGCCCGCGGCCGTGCCGAACCAGAGCACGGCCTCCTTCACGTCGCCGCGGTCGGAGACCCACTCCGCCTCCGCGTCCTGCGGCACCGCCTCGTGGGGGATGCCCGGCGCGACCTTGAGCGCGGCCAGCGGCGCCTTTCGTGCGGCCGCGACGGCCCACGACAGCGGCGGGGAGTACGCCTCGGGGTCGAAGATCCTGCCGCGGCCCCCGCGCCGGGCGGGGTCCACGAACACCGCGTCGAAGCCGTCCGCGGCCACCTCGGTGACGTCGGCGCAGCGCACCTCGATGCGTTCGGAGAGCCCCAGCGCCCGCGCATTGGCCCGGGTCACCGCGCAGGTCAGCGGATCGCGGTCGACGGCCAGCACGTCCACGCCGGCCCGCGCCAGCGGGATCGCGTCGCCGCCGATGCCGCAGCACAGGTCGGCCAGCCGCCGCACGCCGAGGGCCGCGAACCGTTCCGCGCGGTGCCGGGCCACCGATGCCCGCGTCGACTGCTCCACTCCGTGGGGCGTGAAGTACATCGCGTACGCGTCCTCGCCGAACTTCGCCTCGGCCCGCTGCCGCAGCCGCGCCTGGGTGAGCGCCGCGGAGACCAGGGCCGCGTCGTGCTCGCGCCGCAGGCGGGTCGCGGTGGCGATCTCGTCCGCGGGGTCGTAGTCGCGGAGGGCGGCCAGCAGCCGCTGCCCCTCGTCGGTCAGCAGGGCGGAGAACGCGTCGAGATCCACGTCGTCCATTGTCCCGCGCCGCGGTCGCTGCCCCGGTCCCGGGCGACCGCGTACGGCGCGGCGTTGGCACTCCGCTTGACCGAGTGCTAAGCGCGTCATAATCTCAGACCTGGCACTCAGCCCTGCCGAGTGCCAATAACAAAGCGACGGGCAGGTCCGGCACCCGCGACGACGGGCCTACCAGGTCGCCACCCCAGACAGACACTCCCGTGAGCCCTTTGAAGGGGGAGGTCGGATCGTGACGACCGCCAGCACCAAGGTTGCCATCAAGCCGCTCGAGGACCGCATCGTGGTCCAGCCGCTGGATGCCGAGCAGACCACCGCCTCCGGCCTGGTCATCCCGGACACCGCCAAGGAGAAGCCCCAGGAGGGCGTCGTCCTGGCTGTCGGCCCGGGTCGCTTCGAGGACGGCAACCGCATCCCGCTCGACGTCAAGGTCGGCGACATCGTGCTGTACAGCAAGTACGGCGGCACCGAGGTCAAGTACAGCGGCGAGGAGTACCTCGTCCTCTCGGCTCGCGACGTCCTCGCGATCGTCGAGAAGTAAATCCGGCGCCGCTCGTAACCGAGAAATGCCGTGACCACGCCCCGGGCACACCGAGTCCAAGCACGGACCGGGGGCCCGGGGCGCGGTCTTTGACGAGAACCCAAAGACGAGGAATTCCGCCGGTATGGCCAAGATCCTGAAGTTCGACGAGGACGCCCGTCGCGCCCTTGAGCGTGGAGTCAACAAGCTCGCCGACACCGTGAAGGTGACGATCGGCCCCAAGGGCCGCAACGTCGTCATCGACAAGAAGTTCGGCGCCCCGACCATCACCAACGACGGCGTGACCATCGCCCGTGAGGTCGAGATCGACGACCCGTACGAGAACCTCGGCGCGCAGCTGGTGAAGGAGGTGGCGACCAAGACCAACGACATCGCGGGTGACGGCACCACCACCGCCACCGTGCTCGCCCAGGCGCTCGTGCGCGAGGGTCTGCGCAACGTCGCCGCCGGCGCCTCCCCGGCCTCCCTGAAGAAGGGCATCGACGCCGCCGTCAAGGCCGTCTCGGACGAGCTGCTCGCCTCGGCCCGCCCGATCGAGGGCAAGGACGACGTCGCCGCCGTCGCCGCGCTGTCCGCCCAGGACAAGCAGGTCGGCGAGCTGATCGCCGAGGCGATCGACAAGGTCGGCAAGGACGGTGTCATCACCGTCGAGGAGTCCAACACCTTCGGTCTGGAGCTGGACTTCACCGAGGGCATGGCCTTCGACAAGGGCTACCTGTCGCCGTACTTCGTGACGGACCCGGAGCGCCAGGAAGCCGTCCTGGAGGACCCGTACATCCTCATCACCCAGGGCAAGATCGCCTCCATCCAGGACCTGCTCCCGCTGCTGGAGAAGGTGCTGCAGGCCGGCGCCTCCAAGCCCCTGCTGATCATCGCCGAGGACGTCGAGGGCGAGGCCCTGTCCACCCTGGTGGTCAACAAGATCCGCGGCACCTTCAACGCGGTCGCGGTCAAGGCCCCCGGCTTCGGCGACCGCCGCAAGGCCATGCTGGGCGACATCGCCGCCCTCACCGGCGCGACCGTCGTCGCCGAGGAGGTCGGCCTCAAGCTCGACCAGGTCGGCCTGGACGTGCTCGGCAACGCCCGCCGCGTGACCGTCACCAAGGACGAGACCACCGTCGTCGACGGTTCGGGCGACTCCTCGGAGATCGAGGGCCGGATCAACCAGATCAAGGGCGAGATCACCACCACGGACTCCGACTGGGACCGCGAGAAGCTCCAGGAGCGCCTCGCCAAGCTGGCCGGCGGCGTGTGCGTCATCCGCGTCGGCGCGGCCACCGAGGTCGAGCTCAAGGAGAAGAAGCACCGTCTGGAGGACGCCATCTCCGCGACCCGCGCCGCGGTCGAGGAGGGCATCGTCTCCGGTGGTGGCTCCGCGCTCGTCCACGCCGTCAAGGTGCTGGAGGACAACCTCGGCAAGTCCGGCGACGAGGCCACCGGTGTCGCGGTCGTCCGCCGCGCCGCGGTCGAGCCGCTGCGCTGGATCGCCGAGAACGCCGGCCTGGAGGGCTACGTCATCACCTCCAAGGTCGCCGAGCTGGAGAAGGGCCACGGCTTCAACGCCGCGACCGGCGAGTACGGCGACCTGGTGAAGGCCGGCGTCATCGACCCGGTCAAGGTCACCCGCTCCGCCCTGGAGAACGCCGCCTCCATCGCCTCCCTGCTTCTCACCACCGAGACCCTCGTGGTGGAGAAGAAGGAGGAGGAGCCCGCCGAGGCCGGTCACGGCCACGGTCACGGCCACTCCCACTGAGTGCGCCCGAAGGCCCCCGTTCCCGGTGCGGGAACGGGGGCCTTCGGCATGCCCGGTGAGCCTTCCGGCCGCGTCAGTCCCGGGGGTAGAGAGGACCGAAGCGGCGTCCCGCCGACGCGGAGACCGAGCCCATGGCGCCGCTCGGGGCGAACTTGGCGGCGAGCGCCGCGGCCTTGTAGCGCGGGTCGGGCACGCTGAGCGTGCGGCCGCGGGCCAGGTCGCGGATGGCGGCGGCGACCACCTTGTCGGCGTCGAGCCACGCCCAGGAGGGGATGCCGGAGGTGTCCAGGCCGGCCCGCTCGTGGAACTCGGTGCGGACGAAGCCCGGGCACAGCGCCATCAGCCGCACCCCGCTGCCGGACAGTTCGCGGGCCGCGCCCCGGGTGAAGCTGACCACCCACGCCTTGCTCGCGCCGTACGTGCCGCGCGGCACGAAGGCCGCCACCGAGGCCACGTTGACGATGAACCCGCGGCGGCGCTCCTTCATGGCCGCGGCCGCCGCGCCGGTCAGCCGCAGCACGGCCTCGCAGTGCACCTTGAGCATGGTCAGCTCCTCGGCCATGGGGACGTCGCCGAAGGCACCGCGGTTGCCGAAGCCCGCGTTGTTGACCAGTACGCCGACCGGGCGCTCGCGGTCGCCCAGCCGGCTCTCCACCGCCTCGATGCCCTTGTCCGTCGAAAGGTCGGCGGGCAGCACCTCCACGGTCACCGCGTAGGTGCGGCGCAGCTCGGCGGCGCGTTCCTCCAGTCGCTGCTCGTCGCGCGCGACGAGGACGAGGGCGTGGCCGTCGCTCGCGAGCCGGCGGGCGAAGGCCGCGCCGAGGCCCGCGGTGGCTCCCGTGATGAGTGAAGTCGTCATGCCCCGAAAGGCTAGTGGGACGGTGTGCGCCCGCGCGCCGCGGCGCGGATCTCCTCCGGGAGCGCGTCCGCCGCCAACAGAGCCGGGAGCAGGCCGGGTTCCAGGGTGACCGCCCGGAAGACCAGGGCGACGGTCACCGCGTGGCCGGGGCGGTGGACGACCTCCACCGGGTCGCCCGCGCGGATCCCGCCCGGTTCGGCCACCCGCAGGTAGGCGCCCGGCAGTGCGGCGCGGGTGAACCGCCGGAGCCAGCCGGCCTCGTCCAGCCAGCCCTGGAAGGTGCCGCAGGGAATGCGCGGGCAGGACACCTCCAGGACCGCGCCCGCCGGGCCGCCGATCCGCCAACGTTCGCCGATCAGCGCCCCGTTGACGTCCACGCCGAGGGTGGTGAGGTTCTCCCCGAACATGCCGTCGCGCAGGTCCCGGCCGAGTTCGCGCTCCCAGCCGTCCAGGTCCTCGCGGGCGTAGGCGTAGACGGCCTGGTCGGGGCCGCCGTGGTGGCGTACGTCGTACGCCCGGTCGCCGGCCAGGCCCACCGCGCCGGTGCCCTTGGGGCCCGGCGCGGTCACGGCCACCGGACCCGTCACGGGCCGCTTGTCGATGCCCGTGACGCCCGTGTCCTTCCACGGGTTCGGCCGGGGACGTCCCACGTTGACCGAGAGCACTCTCATCCCGCGACCGTACGGCGGCCGCCCGCGGCGGGGCGACGCGATTTCCGGCCGCTCAGCGCGCGAGCACGCGCAGCAGCAGGTCCACGTCCGCCTCGGTGTTGTACAGGTGGAACGCCGCCCGCAGGTTCCCGGCGCGGACCGAGAGGCGGATGCCGGCCGCGGCCAGCCGTTCCGCCGCGTCCCCCAGGCCCGGGACGGCGACGATCGCCGAGTCGTGCGCACCCGGCGGCACGGCCTTGTGGCCGAGTTCGCGCAGTCCCGCCCGGAAGCGCTCGGCCAGCGCGGTGTCGTGGGCGCCGATCACCCCGACGCCCACTTCCTCGATCAGCCCGAGGGAGGCCGCGCCGGCCAGGTACGGCAGGAACGGGGGCAGGACGTCGAAGCGCCGCGCGGAGCGGGCGAGCCGGGCCACCGGCCCGTAGCAGTCGCCCCAGGGGTCCTCGGCCGCGTACCACCCGGCGAAGTGCGGGGACAGGCCGTCCTCGGCGCCTTCCCGCACGGTCAGGAAGGAGACGCCGCGGGGGGCGAGCAGCCACTTGTAGCCGCCGCACACCACGTAGTCGTAGGCCCCGGCGGTCAGTGGCAGCCAGCCGACCGCCTGTGTGGCGTCGACCAGCACGCGGGCGCCGTGCCGGCCGGCGGCCTCGCGGACCGCGGCGAGGTCGGCGACGCGGCCGTCCGCGGACTGCACCGCGCTGACGGCGACCAGCGCGGTGCCGGGACGGACGGCGTCGGCCACGCCCTCCAGGGGCACGGTGCGGACAGCGAGGTCGGGGCGGGAGGCGAAGGGGTTGACCAGGGAACTGAAGTCGCCCTCCGCGAGCACGACTTCGGCACCCGCCGGAAGGCCCGCGGCGATCATCCCGACATGCGTGGTGACCGACGAGCCGACGGCGACCCGGTCGGCCGGCACGCCGGTCAGCCGGGCGTAGGTGGCGCGGGTGGTGTTCAGGACGGCCTCGTTGCGCACCCAGTCGTCGCTGCCGTCGGACCAGGCGGTCACGGCGGTGCGCAGTACGTCGGCGGCCCGGCGCGGGCCGACGCCCGCCGACGCGGTGTTCAGGTAGGTGATGCCGGCATCGAGCGTGAATTCCCCGGTGAGGTCCATGGCTCCTCAGCCTGGGCCCAGAGCTGCGCGAAGTCCATGGGGGAGGTGCGGTGCCGGTGTCGCCCCGGCACGGCGGGCGGCCGTGACGCGGGGGTGCGGTTGCGGTCCGGCGGATCCGGGCGGGCCCGAGAGCGGCTCGGGGGCCCGGCAGGGCAGGGGCGCCGCTCGGGCGCCCGGTCCGGTTCCCCGCGGTACGGGGAGGGGGAAACGTTTCCTCAGTGGGTGAAGCCCGGCGTTCAGTGTCCGCCGGCGGCGTGCGAGCTCATGACCCGGTTGCGGGACCGGCCCATCATCTCCTCGCGCTCGTCCTCGGTGAGCCCGCCCCAGACCCCGTAGGGCTCGCGAACCGTCAGGGCGTGGGTCGCGCACTCGGCGCGCACAGGACAGCGCATGCACACCTCCTTGGCGGCCGCTTCACGCGCGCTCCGCGCCGCACCGCGCTCTCCCTCCGGATGGAAGAACAGCGAGCTGTCCACACCACGGCACGCGGCGATCAGCTGCCAGTCCCAGAGGTCGGCGTTGGGGCCCGGGAGGCGGGAGAAGTCTGCCATTGCTCATCTCCTCGAGAGGTGGGCTGCACGGGACTGCCTCCCAGGCGACGCTCCAGACGCTCTGCGGGAGGTGATGTCGACGGTACATCTACTGTCCAAGTAGATGTAAATATGATTCATCACAAAATCGCCAACGAACTCCCGCCATGCGGGTAAAAAGCCGCCAAACAGGCAAAATCTGACATTGACCCCCCGGTCGGCGGGTGGGTGTCCTGCAACCGGGCGCCCGATGTCCTTCATTCCGTATCCGGTCCCACGGTCACGACCTGCGGTGTTGCTGGTGCGTGGCGAGCCGGGCACGCAGCGTGCGGGAGAGCGTCCGCAAACTCCGTAACTCTTTCGAGTGAGGGTCGTTGAAGGTGCGGAAGTGGTTGGCGGCCGAACGCAACGGGCAGGTGCCCGGGGCCGTCGACCCCACCAGTGACGATTCGTACAGCCTGGAGGCTCAACGTGACGCGGATCAGCTGCGGAGGACGGTCATGACTTCCGTTCTCGTCTGCGACGACTCCCCGCTCGCCCGAGAGGCGCTGCGCCGCGCGGTCGCGACCGTGCCCGGTGTCGAGCGCGTAACGACCGCGGCCAACGGCGAGGAAGTCCTCCGCCGCTGGGGCGCCGACCGCTCGGACCTCATTCTCATGGACGTCCGGATGCCCGGACTCGGCGGTGTCGAGACCGTACGGCGGCTGCTGTCCGCCGATCCGGGGGCCCGCATCATCATGCTCACGGTCGCCGAGGACCTGGACGGGGTGGCGCTCGCCGTCGCCGCCGGTGCCCGCGGATACCTGCACAAGGACGCCTCGCGCGCCGAACTGCGGGCCACGGTCACCCAGGCCCTCGCCGACCCGACGTGGCGGCTCGCACCGCGCCGGCTGCGCTCCGCCGAGATGGGCGCCGCACCGACACTCACCGCCCGCGAGATCCAGGTGCTGGAGGGCATGAGCCACGGCCGCTCCAACGCCGAGATCGGACGCGAGCTCTTCCTGTCCGAGGACACCGTCAAGACGCACGCGCGACGTCTGTTCAAGAAACTCGGCGCCTCGGACCGGGCCCACGCGGTGGCGCTCGGCTTCCGCTGGGGCCTGGTGCGCTAGGCCGTCGAGTTGAGCGGCGAGGGGCCGATGGGCCGTGGGGCGACTGTGCGGCTGCCCCGCTCGTACCGGTTTCCGTTCCGAGGGCGCATGCTTGAGGCATGGACTCTCGGGGACACGGGCGGGCGGGGCGGCGGGTGCATGACATGACTACGGCCGGTGCGGTCCCTCGGAACGCGCCGCAGGGCGCTTCGCATAACGCTTCGGACCACAACAACCCCGCCGAGGCCACGGAGCGCGCCTCGGCGAGGCACTATGGATGGATGCGCGACGAGGCCACCGGCACAGAGACAGCCATAGGGGCTCTCGTACGTCGAGCCGTCGAGGGCGACGAGCAGGCGACCCACGACCTGCTCGCCCATGTGCACCCCCTCGCCGAACGCTATTGCCGCACCCGGCTGTCGCGACTGCCCGGTGACGCGCGCCACTTCGTGGACGACCTCGCCCAAGAGGTGTGCCTCGCGGTGCTGTGCGCGCTGCCGCGCTATCGCGACCAGGGCCGGCCCTTCGAGGCCTTCGTGTTCGGCATCGCCGCGCACAAGGTCGCCGATCTGCAACGGGCGGCCATGCGCGGCCCCGGCTCGACGGCGGTCCCCTCCGACGAGATGCCCGAGCAGCCCGACGACTCGCTCGGGCCGGAGGAGCGGGCGCTGCTCAGCAGCGACGCCGAATGGGCGAAGGGCCTGCTGGCGAATCTGCCGGAGCACCAGCGGGAGCTGGTGCTGCTGCGGGTCGCCGTCGGGCTCACCGCCGAGGAGACCGGACAGGTGCTCGGGATGTCCCCGGGGGCCGTTCGGGTGGCGCAGCACCGGGCGCTGTCCCGGCTGCGCGCGCTCGCCGAGGAAGCCGCGGGAGCCCGCGGGCTGAGCGCCTAGCCCCTCGCTCCGGTCCCCGGCGGGGCCCCGCCGGAAACACCGGCCCCGCGGGCCGCGATCAGGACCGGAAAAGGTTTCCCGCGAGAGCCATTAGCATTGAACATCTCGCTGGGCAAGACCATGGGGAAGGTGTCATGACGCTGAACGCCGACGGAGTAGCCGAGAAGTTCGGACTGCTCGGACTGACCTACGACGACGTGCTCCTCCTCCCAGGGCCCTCGGACGTCGTGCCGAACCAGGTCGACACCAGCTCCCGGGTCACCCGCAACGTCCGCGTGAACATCCCGCTGATGTCCGCCGCGATGGACAAGGTCACCGAGGCCCGGATGGCCATCGCGATGGCCCGCCAGGGCGGCGTGGGCGTGCTGCACCGCAATCTGTCGGTCGACGACCAGGTCAACCAGGTCGACCTGGTCAAGCGCTCCGAGTCCGGCATGGTGACCGACCCCATCACCGTGCACCCGGACGCGACCCTCGCCGAGGCCGACGCGCTGTGCGGCAAGTTCCGCATCAGCGGCGTCCCGGTCACCGACGGCGCCGGCAAGCTGCTGGGCATCGTCACCAACCGCGACATGGCCTTCGAGAGCGACCGCTCCCGCCAGGTCCGCGAGGTCATGACGCCGATGCCGCTGGTCACCGGCAAGGTCGGGATCTCCGGCATCGAGGCGATGGAGCTGCTGCGCAAGCACAAGATCGAGAAGCTTCCGCTGGTCGACGACGAGGGCCGGCTCAAGGGCCTCATCACGGTCAAGGACTTCGTCAAGGCGGAGAAGTACCCCAACGCCGCCAAGGACGCCGAGGGCCGCCTCCTGGTCGGCGCGGCGGTCGGTGTCGGCGACGAGGCGTTCCTGCGCGCCCAGCGGCTGGTGGAGGCCGGTGCCGACTTCCTGGTGATCGACAGCGCCCACGGCCACAGCCGCGGCATCCTCGACATGGTCGCCAAGGTCAAGGCCAACATCAGGATCGACGTGGTGGCCGGCAACGTCGCCACCCGCGACGGCGCCCAGGCGCTGATCGACGCCGGTGCCGACGGTATCAAGGTCGGTGTCGGCCCCGGCTCCATCTGCACCACGCGCGTGGTCGCCGGCGTGGGCGCCCCGCAGGTCACCGCGATCTACGAGGCCTCGCTGGCCGCCGGCCCGGCCGGCGTGCCGCTGATCGGCGACGGCGGTCTGCAGTACTCCGGCGACATCGCCAAGGCGATCGCCGCCGGCGCCGACACGGTGATGCTGGGCAGCCTGCTCGCGGGCTGCGAGGAGTCGCCGGGCGAGCTGATGTTCATCAACGGCAAGCAGTTCAAGTCGTACCGCGGCATGGGGTCGCTCGGCGCGATGCAGTCGCGCGGCCAGGCCAAGTCGTACTCCAAGGACCGCTACTTCCAGGACAACGTGCTCTCCGAGGACAAGCTCGTCCCCGAGGGCATCGAGGGCCAGGTCCCCTACCGCGGCCCGCTCGCCGCGGTGGCCCACCAGCTCATCGGCGGTCTGCGCTCCTCCATGGGCTACGTCGGCTCGGCCACGATCCCGGAGCTGAAGGAGAAGGGCCGCTTCGTGCGGATCACCGCGGCCGGCCTCAAGGAGAGCCACCCGCACGACATCCAGATGACGACCGAGGCGCCCAACTACCACGGGCGCTGATCCGCGACCGGCGCGCGGTGCGCGTACGGCGCGGACACGGCGGAGCCCGCGGCCTTCCACGGTCGCGGGCTTTCGCCTGCCCTGGCTGGGATACTGGTCGGGCAGGACACGAGGAAAGGCATAGCGACAGTGACTGAGATCGAGATCGGGCGGGGCAAGCGCGGCCGCAGGGCGTACGCATTCGACGACATCGCCGTCGTCCCGAGCCGCCGTACGCGGGACCCGAAGGAGGTCTCGATCGCGTGGCAGATCGACGCCTACCGCTTCGAGCTGCCGTTCCTGGCGGCGCCGATGGACTCGGTGGTCTCCCCGGAGACCGCGATCCGCATCGGCAACCTCGGCGGCCTCGGCGTCCTCAACCTCGAGGGCCTGTGGACCCGCTACGAGGACCCGGAGCCGCTGCTCGCCGAGATCGCCGAGCTGGACGACGCCTCCGTGACCCGGCGCATGCAGGAGCTCTACGCGGCGCCGATCAAGGAGGAGCTGATCGGGCAGCGCATCAAGGAGGTGCGCGACGCCGGCGTGGTCACCGCCGCCGCGCTCTCCCCGCAGCGCACCGCGCAGTTCTCCAAGGCCGTCGTCGACGCCGGTGTCGACATCTTCGTGATCCGCGGCACGACGGTCTCCGCCGAGCACGTCTCCGGCTCGCACGAGCCGCTCAACCTCAAGCAGTTCATCTACGAGCTCGACGTCCCGGTGATCGTCGGCGGCTGCGCCACCTACACCGCCGCGCTCCACCTGATGCGCACCGGCGCCGCGGGCGTCCTGGTCGGGTTCGGCGGCGGCGCCGCCCACACCACGCGCAGCGTGCTCGGCATCCAGGTGCCGATGGCCACCGCCGTGGCGGACGTCGCGGCGGCCCGCCGTGACTACATGGACGAGTCCGGCGGCCGCTACGTGCACGTCATCGCCGACGGCGGCTTCGGCTCCAGCGGCGACCTGCCGAAGGCGATCGCCTGCGGCGCCGACTCGGTGATGATGGGCTCCCCGCTCGCGCGCGCCACGGACGCCCCCGGCCGCGGCTTCCACTGGGGCATGGAGGCCACCCACGAGGAGCTGCCGCGCGGCAAGCGGATGAACCTCGGCACCGCCGGCACGACCGAGCAGATCCTGCTCGGCCCCTCGCACGCGCCGGACGGCTCGATGAACTTCTTCGGCGCGCTGCGCCGGGCGATGGCCACCACGGGCTACTCGGAGCTCAAGGAGTTCCAGCGGGTCGAGGTCACGGTCTCGCCGACGCACCACCGCTGACGCCCGTTCACCCCCCAGGGGCCCGCACCGCCGCCGGCGGGGCGGGCCCCTGGCGCGTGCCGGGACGTGTCGGCGGGTTGCGGTTGCACTAAAAACCCGTCAATTGTGATCAGGACGGGAGATCTTTTGGTGAATCGCGTGAGTTCGGGTGGTTAAGTGCCATGAGTGAACTGAGGATTTTCGATTACAATCCCATATCCGCGGTTCTCCTGTGCTAATTGCCGCCTACTGTGATCGATGCGATCGGAGACTTGGGCGGGGGTGTGAGGGCGCAGTGCCGGGCCTCGTGCCGCGGCGTCTGCGTTGACCACCAGCTGGGGGGAGCCTGCCGTGTCGACCTTATCCATCGTCATACCCGCCCTCAACGAAGCCGAGAACCTGCCGCACGTCTTCGCGACGATCCCGCTCGAGGAGCTCACCTCGGAGGGCTGGGGCGTCGAGGTCGTCGTCGCGGACAACGGTTCCACGGACGGCACGGGGGAGCTCGCGCGGACGTACGGGGCGCGGGTGGTCCACCAGCCGCTGCGGGGCTACGGCAACGCCTACAAGGCGGGGATCGCGGCGGCGAGCGGCGACGTGATCGCCACGGGCGACGCCGACTGCACCTACCCCTTCGACGACCTCCCCAGGCTGCTGCACATCGTCGACGAGCACCAGGTCGAGTTCCTCAACACCAACCGGCTCGGCCGTGAGAACCGTGCGGCGATGAAGCCCTCCCACGCGGTCGCCAACCGCGCCCTGAGTCTGGTCAGCCGGGTGCTCTTCAAGAACGACATCCAGGACTCCCAGAGCGGCATGTGGGTGTTCCGCCGCTACATCTGGGAGACCCTGAAGGTCACTTCCCACGGCATGGGCTTCTCCCAGGAGATCAAGAACGCCGCTGTGCGGGAGGGTTTCCGCTGCATGGAGGTGCCGATCGAGTACCGGCCCCGCGGCGGTGAGGTGAAGCTCAACGCGCTGTCCGACGGGGTGTCCAACCTGGCACAGCTGTTCCGCCACCGGCTCCGGGACAACGCGCTGCGCACCGAGACCCGGGCCCAGTGGTACGAGCGCTCCACGCGACCCGAACCGGCTCCCTTGATGCCCGCGCAGCGGCAGCCGGTCACCCCGGACTGTGCGCCGCAGTACACGGATTGGGGGCCGATGGAGGCCGGGCGGTCCCCTGTCTGAGGGGGCGTGGGGGGATCGAACACCCTGTCAGGGATTGGCCTACGCTGGGCGGCATGGTGAAGGAAACCAGTAGACGGCAGCGCTTTCTCGTCGCGCTCGTGGCGTTCGTGGTGTCAGGGGTCGCGACCATCGTCGCCGCTTCCCTGCCGTCGGCATCCTCACCGTCCGCCCCGCACGCCGCCGGCGGCCGGACCCCGACGCCGTCCGCGTCGCACACGAGCAGTGTGCGCGACGTGCGCATGGGCGTCTCGTACGGCGACACCCTGACCTGGAAGTCGGACGCCGACCTGGCGCGGGGCCTGAACGACGCGGTCGCGATCGGCGCCAAGTGGGTCCGGATGGACCTGTCGTGGAACAACATCCAGCCGGACTCGCCCTACGGGTACGAGTGGCAGCGTTTCGACCGGGTCGCCAAGGCCGCGAGGGCCCGTGGGCTGAACGTGCTCCCGGTGATCGCCTACACCCCGAAGTGGGCGCGGGTGTCCGGGTGCACCTCCAGCCAGAACTGCGCGCCCGCCGATCCCGACATCTTCGCCGCGTTCGCCAAGATGGTGGCCGAGCGGTACGCCCCCATGGGCATCCACACGTGGGAGGTGTGGAACGAGGAGAACATCGGCTTCTGGAAGCCGGCGGCCGATCCGAAGGCCTACACCGAACTGCTGCGGGTGACGAGCCAGGCCCTGCGGGCCGCCGACCCGAAGGCGTACGTGGTGATGGGCGGTCTCGCGGTGTCCGGGACCACGGACCGCAACATGTCGCCGACCGACTTCCTGGACGCCGTCTCCAAGCTGGGCGGCAACAAGTACGTCGACGCCGTCGGCTACCACCCCTTCAACTACCCGACGCTGCCCAGCGCCACGCCCGGCACCGGAACGCCCTTCGAGCGCATCAGCAGCGCCCGGGACAACCTGGTGGCCGTCCTGGGCAAGTACGGAACCCCCGGCACCCCGATCTGGCTGACCGAGACGGGGGCGCCGACCAGTGGCCCCGGTGCCGTCTCGGACGGCAGGACCGTCCCCGCGAACACCACGCACGTGACCGAGGCCCGCCAGGCGGAGATCGCCGCCGACACGATCCCGACGGTGGTCGCGAACTCGCACGTGGCCGCGATGTTCTGGTACACGGACCAGGACCTGGCGCCCGCGGAGCAGAAGAAGGAGCGGGCGCTGTACTACGGGATGCGCCGCTTCGACGGGACGAAGAAACCGTCCTTCGACGCGCTCAGGCAGGCGATCACCGGCTACGAGCACGAGAAGGGGTGAGGCCCCGCCGCGGGAGATCCCCCGCGGCGGGCCTCACAGCGCCCGGAACAGCGTGATGTAGCGCTCCATCAGGCCGTCCCAGGCGAAGCGCCGTTCGGCCTCCTGCCGGCCCCGTGCGCCCAGCCGGTCGGCGAGCGCGCCGTCGGTCAGTACGGTGCGGCAGGCGGCGGCCAGTGCGGCGTGGTCCCCCGGCGGGACCAGGAGCCCGGTCCCGCCGTCCGTCACGACGTGCGGGATGCCGCCCACGGCGGAACCGACCACCGGGGTGCCGCAGGCCATCGCCTCGACGAGCACCATGCCGAAGGACTCGGCCTCGGTGCGCGACGGCAGCACCGCGAGGGCGGCCGTCCGCACCGCTTCGACCAGGGCGTCCCCGGTGAGCTCCCCGGCCGCCTCGACGCGGTCGGCGACGCCGAGTTCCGCCGCGAGCCGCAGATGGTCCCCTACGGCGTCACCGCCGCCCACCAGGCGCAGCCGTACGCCGGGCACGTCGGCCGCCAGCTCGGCGAAGGCCGTCACCAGGACGTCGACGCCCTTCCAGGCCGACGAACGGTCCATGCGCCCGACGTAGACGACGGTGCGGGGACGCTGCGAGGCCGGGCGGCCGGGGGTGAACCGCCCGATGTCGACGCCGGGGCTGATCCCGACCGCGTGCGGGTGCCCGGCGGCCAGCGAGACCGGGGAGACCGCCACGAGCGTCCGGGCCCGCCGGAACACCCGTGGCAGCACGCGCCGTTCGTACATGCCGATGAGCCGGTCCGCCGCGCCGCTGCCGGGCTCGCCCTTGTGCATCGAGCCCGCGTGGTAGGTCAGGACGGCGGGCCGCTTCCCTGAGAGGGCGACCGCCAGGTCGGGCAGGCCGGGGACGGGCGCGTGGGCGTTGACCACCTCGGCGCCGGTCCGCCGCAGCCAGCGGCGCAGTTGCAGCGGCCACAGGGGGCTGAGCGGTGTGTTGGACAGCCGCAGCCAGGCGCCGAGCCGGACGACCTGCACCCCCTCCTCGGTGTCCACCGTGGTGCGCAGTCCCGACAGCCGGGTCGTGATGACGACCGGCCGCAGCCCGGGGGCCTCGGCGACGGCGCGGGCGATCCGGGCCGTGTAGTTCTCCACGCCGCCCACCTTGGGCGGGTAGTAGGGGGCGACGACGGCCACGGTGCGCTCGCCGCCGGGTGCGGGCTTCATCGGCGGCCCGACAGGACGGCCCGGTAGTGCTCCTCGTGGGCGTCGATGATCGCGTCGGCGCCGTAGCGCTCCGCGGACTTCACCGCGCCCTTGCCGAGCCGCTCCAGGGTGGCCCGGTCGCCGAGCAGGTCCGTCAGCGCGGCCGCGAACTGGTCGACGTCACCCGGGTCGGCCAGCCGGCCGTTGTCCTCGGAGACCAGCTCGGGCAGTCCGCCGGTCCGGGAGGCCACCACCGGGCGTCCGGTCTGGAACGCCTCCAGGACGACGCGTCCGAAGATCTCGGGCCAGAGGGAGGGCACCACGACGACCGCGGCCGACTTCAGGCACCGGGCGACCTCGGTCGTGTCGAGCCGGCCGCGGAAGACCACCCGGCCCTCGGCCACGAGGTCGGCGGCCATCGCCTCCAGGCGGGCGCGGTCGGCGCCGTCGCCGACGACGGTCAGCCGTGCTCCCGGGTGCTTCACGGAGGCCTTCCGGAAGGCCTCGATGAGCACGTCCACGCCCTTGACCCGCTCCAGACGGCCGGTGAAGAGCACGCTGTCGGCGTCGGTGATCGGTGACGGGCCGAAGCCGCTCTCCGCGCTGTTGGGCACGACGAAGACCGGGACCTTGCCCGCGTCTTCTCGGACGGTGTCGGCCATGTACTGGCTGAGGGCCAGCATCCGGTCGATGCCCCGGAGCCACAGCAGATATGCGGGACGCTGCATGAACCGCAGGTAGAGGTAGCGCAGGGTGTCGGTCGTACTGAGCCTGCCGCCGTTGGTCGCGGTGGCCAGGTTCCAGCGCAGCAGTTTCAGCGTCCAGTCCTCGGGGCCCCGCGCGGTGAGGAGCCGCGGGTGGCCGCGCGTGGCCGCCAGAACGGCGGGGCTGAACTCGCCGATGGTGTGCAGGTGCACCACGTCCGGCCGGAACTCCGCGAGGATCCGCTTCATCTGCCGGTAGGCGCGGTGGTGCCAGAAGTAGCCGAGCAGTCGGGTCGCGGCGCCGCCGTCGATCGCGGGGACGACGTGGTCGGCGAACAGTGCGCGGCCCTCCGCCAGCCGGTCGGTGGCGACGACCTCGACGGTGTGGCCCCGCTCGCGCAGTCCCTCGGTGATCAGCCGGACGCTCTTCTCGGCCCCTCCTGCCTCGAAGCCGATGTTCACCACCTGAAGGATCTTCATCTGTTCGTCTCCATGGCTCGGGACGGGCTCGGGTCCGGCCCTGGTTCCGGCTCCTGTGCCGCGGCGGGACTCCGGCGCCGGTGTGTGAGCAAGGCCCCCAGAGCGACGAGTCCGGACGCGAGGTTGCCCGCTCCCCAGGCCCAGCCGATCCAGACCAGGCCGCGCGGCGCCCACAGGAAGGCGAGCGAGATCGACACGGTCGCGTGGACGGAGTTGTTGATGATCAACTGGCCGATCTGGCGCGTCAGTTTGAGAGCGAAGTTCGACCAGCTGGACAGGGCGACCGCCAGCGCACCGAGCGCGAAGGCGATGAGCAGCGGTCGTGCCTCGGCGGCGTAGCTGCCGCCGAAGAGTCTCAGGATCAGCCCGCCGGCTGCTGCCACGACCGCTGCGGCGGGAACCATGAGCCCGGCGGTGACCAGGGCGGTCTTCCGCAGGAGGGGGCCGATCCGGGACGGGTCGTTGGAGCCCTCCGCGAACAGGGCCTCTCCGATGGAGAAGGACACCGAATTGAGCAGACTGGCGATCTGGAAGGCGACGTAGTAGTAGCCGGCGGCCGCCGCGCCCAGCTGGTGCAGCACGATGAGCGGGATCGCCAGCTGCGGCACCAGGTTGAGCAGGCTGGTGACATAGTTCGCGACGGAGAAGCGCAGTTGCTCGCGCAGCCGCGTGCCCCGGGTGCGGAAGTCGAATCGGAAGCCGAGCCGGCGGTGCATCAGGAACAGCGAGACCAGTGCGGTCACCGCGAACCCGCCGCCGGTGGAGCCGAGAATGCCGACCGAGCCGTAGCCGACCAGGGCCACCGGCAGGGCCAGTTTGACCAGTCCCTGGAGCAGGCCGTAGACCAGCGCGTTCTGATGGGCGAGGCGGGCGCTGACGAAGACCGAGAAGGTCAGCTGGCTCACCGCGGCGCAGATGCAGAACACCACGAAGGCCGTGGCCGCCGGCAGGTGGTCGCGGACGAAGACCAGTTTCGGCGCGTACAGCGGCAGGCAGAGCAGGTAGGCCGCGGCGATCATGAAGGAGACCGCCCCGACGAGGGAGATCGACTGGGTGAGCTGCCCGTTGCGGGCGGGGGCCGGCGCCGGGAAGCGGATCAGGGTGCTGTTGAGCCCGAACAGGCTCAGGTAGGAGATCAGCGAGGTCGCCGAGATGAGCGAGGTGGCCAGTCCGACCTGCTCCGGACTGTAGAAACGCGCCACCACCACCCAGAAGACGAAGCCCAGTCCGGCCGTGGTCGCCGTGGAGGCCATCAGGAAGAAGGAACTGCGGTACACATGGTCCCGCTCCCGCTCCTGGGCCCGGGCGTGCCCGCCCTTGTCCTCAGACACCGGCGTCCGGTCCCGCAGCGTCCCGGTAGTACTGGGCCAGCGTGTTCACGTGCTCCTCCCAGGAGAAGGCCGTCTCCGCGAGCTCGCGGGAGTACCGGCCCATGGCCGCGCGCCGCGGCTCGTCCCCGGCGAGGGCGGACAGCGCGGTGCGGATGGTGGCCGCGTTCCGTTCCAGCAGGGTGACGCGGGAGCGGTCGAGGCGGTAGGGCGCGTAGCCCGGGTCGTCGGTGGTGACGACGGGCAGGCCGGAGGCCATGGCCTCCTGGACCGTGAGGGGGAAGCCCTCGGCGGTCGACGGGAGGGCGAAGACGTCGCAGGCCCGGTACGCCTCGGCCAGTTCCCGCGGCGGCAGGCCCCCCAGGTGGTGCACGCCGGGCCGGCCGGCCAGTGCGGCGGCGTCGCCGTCCCCTGCGAACACCAGGTCGTAGCCGGCCGCCGGGTCGTAGCCCGACAGCAGCAGGTCGTAGCCCTTCTTCGGCACCAAGCGCCCGGCGAAGAGCACCAGCGGCCGGTCCCGGGGCAGGCCGAGTCGCTTGCGGGCCAGCGACCGTTCCTCCCCGGAGACGGCGGGCCGGAAGAGGCCGGTGTCCACGCCGTTCGCGAGATGACGTGCGCGGTCGGCGCGGGCTCCGTAGCGGCGGACGAAGTCCGCGACGGAGGCGTTGAGGGTGATGACGGTACGCGCCCGCCGCAGCAGTCCGCGCCCGGCGACGGCGTACACCACCCGCTGCACCCCGCGCACCAGGGCCGACGGGTGCTGCACCAGGGCGACGTGCTGGGTGACGAGGTGCGGGGTGCGGGTGAGCAGCGCGGCGAGACCGGCCGCCCACGAGGTCGGGTACAGGCAGTCGTGCACATGGATCACATCGGCGCGGCGGCCCCAGCGCAGCGCGGCGGAGAGCAGCCGGGGCGACGGCACGGGGAAGGGCACACCGGCCCGCTCCGCGCCGTTCCACGCCGCGACGCGCACCACGCGTACGCCGTCCTGCCGGGTGGTCGTGCCGCGCTCGCCGGTGGTGAGGACGGTGACGTCGAAGCCCTGGGCGGCGAGGTGCACGGCCTCCATACGGACGACGTTCTCGATGCCGCCGACGTGCGGCGGGTAGTAGTGGCCGACCAGGAGGACCTTCATCGGTAGATCCTCGCCCCCTCGCTGCTGTAGATCTCGTTCTTCGCGTTGTCGAGGAGACCGGTGGGATAGCGGAAGGTGATGAGGTCGCCGCGGTAGGAGAACGTCACCCGTCCCGTGCGCACGGTCGAGGTGCCGAGCAGGAGGTAGGAATCGGTGCGTACTTTGGTCGGGAAGATGTCGCCCACGACAGGGCCGGTGAGCGTGGTCTGCTGCCGGCTGAAGGTGAAGCGGTCGGTCTGCACCAGGGACGGCCTGCCCTCGGCGGCGAAGCGCTGGGCCAGCCAGTAGGCGGCGATCCGCTCCTCGGTGCTCGGATCGTAGATGTCGTAGTACTGCCCGGCGTTGCTGAGCTGGAGCTGTGCCGGGTAGCCGCCCAGAAGTTTGGGAACCACGCCGGTGAGGTCCAGGAACAGCGCCGTCATCAGCGCGTACACGATCACCACCCGGCGCCGTCCGGCCCAGCGCAGCAGGGACAGCAGGCCCGCCGCGATGAAGGGCGCGAAGAAGAACAGTCCCTGCTGGAAGGCGCGGAGCGCGCCGTAGTCGACCGAGAGCTGGGGGACGACCGTCAGCATCCCGAGCAGCGCGACGGCGCCGACGGTCAGGGTGGTCTGATCGCGCAGTGGGCGGAAGGCTCCCCGCCGCGCGATGACGAGCACGACGAACCCGATGATCAACAGGACTTGCAGAAGGCCCGCGGTGAACCTGCGCAGCAGCGAGTTGACCGTGACCGTGTCCAGGCCGGCCGCCCTGAGCGACCGGCCCGCCGCGGTGAGGGCCATGTTCGGCTCGGGGGTGACGGGCGTCGGGTAGGCGTCCACCGTCCGGAGCGGCAGATACGTTCCCCTTTCCCGGTCGGCGGCCGTCTCCCGCACGGTCTCGGCGCGGTACGCGCTCAGCCGCTCCTGGGGCGTCAGCGACGGCCCGCCGCCGAAGAGGCTGTACGAGACGTCCGAGGAGCCGCCGCCCGCATGCCCCGGGTCGCGGATCTCCTGCACGACTCCGCTCAGCGTGGTGCGCAGTTGCCCGCTGGTGTGCGTCACCGGGCCCGCCCACACCAGTGCCATGGCCGCGGCCGCCACCACGATCCACCAGGTCAGGAAGGAGGAGGCGGCCGCCGCCGGTCGGTGCTTGTCCCGCCGCCGGCCCCAGGCCCTGCAGCGCTCCACCGCGCGCCAGATCAGGTCGGTGCCGACCGCGACACCGGTGATGGCGATCAGCACGTAGATCGTCGCGTAGTGCGAGAGCGTGATGCCGGCCAGCAGCACCACGAACACGATCCGCCGTACGCGCAGCGGCCGCCCGGCGTCGGTCAGCACCACCATGCCGCAGCCGAGCAGGACGAAGGCGACCTCCTGGCGGCCCAGGAAGGTCATGTCGGAGAGGAAGGTGGGGAAGAGCATGAAGAAGACGGCCGAGACCATCGCCACCAGGTGCGGCGCGACATTGCGCACCGCGCGGTGGACCAGCACCGGAGTGAGGGCGAACAGCAGCGGCAGCACGATCTTGAAGACCCAGATGTCGGGGATCGCGGTGAGCCGGAACACGCTCACGGGCAGCAGGGTGACGCTCAGACAGGCGTTGTAGGCGTCGGGATAGGTGGAGATGTCCCAGAGCGATCCGCCGAGCGTCAGCCGGAAGAACTCGTACTCGCGCTGGATGTCGTGGCCCGTGATGGACCAGCCGCGCAGCGAGTTCAGCAGGAGCAGCGCGGCCGCGCCGAGGAACAGACCGGTGTCCAGGACGGCGACCGGGTAGCGCGACCGGCCGCTCATCAGCAGCACCAGCAGAACCGCGATGGTGATCAGCGCGGCCGTGCTCACCCCGCCGCCGTAGCCGTTGTTCAGCCGGATCGGCCCGGCCACCGACAGCACGAGCGCGACCCCGCAGAGCGCCGCCACGGGGATCGCACCCGGCGGCAACCCGTCGCGGAGCCACGATCCGCGCTCCTCCGCCCGCTTCTCCTCCGGCACGAACGCGCCGACCACGATGAGGGTGAGCGCTGTGGCACCAGCCAGTGACACCCGGGTCAGTGGACGTTCGACCCCGGCCAGGGGCAGCACCGTGTTCACGCCGAGGGCGATCACGAGATCCGTGATGACCGCCATGCCGACGGCGAGCAGGAGAGCACCGTCCCTGGTGGACACCACGCGGGAGGCGGTGCCGCGCCACAGCGCGACCGGTGCTCCGAACAGCAGCCACAGGCCGGCCGCCGTCAGCAGGACGCCCGGCACGCCGGGCAGCATCTCCACGACACAGGCCAGCGCGATGCCGAGCAGCACCGCGAGGCGACCACGCAGGAGGTCGCGGGCGCGCAGACCCGTCGTCGGCCGCTGTCCCTGCGCGGATCCATCGCCGCCGCCGCCGCCGACGACGACGTCGTCCCCGGCCTCGTCCTCGGCCCCGGCCGCATCCGCGTCCGCGTCTGCTTCCGTCCCCGCTCCGACAGCCCATGACGGAGTCCGGCGGCCCGGGCGGCGGGTGGTCCCCGCGTCGTGGGACGTCATACGGCGTCCTCCGGGTAGACCTGCGCGTAGACCTGCTCGACCTGGGCCGCCACGGTTTCCCAGGAGTAGTCGGGCGCCGTCGCGGCGCTCTGCCGGGCGAGGCGCAGCCGCAGACCCGGGTCTGCGGCGACCGAGTCGACGGCCGCGGCCAGGGCCGCCGGGTCGGGAGCGGCCAGCAGGCCCACCCCGTCGAGCAGTTCGGCGGTGCCGGGAACGTCGGTGGCGATCACCGGCAGGGCGGCGGCCATCGCCTCCAGGACGACCAGCGGCATGCCCTCGCGGTCCGAGGGAAGCACAAAGGCGTCGGCGTCCGCGTAGGCCCGCACCAGGTCCTCGCCGAGCAGCCCGCCGGAGAACTCGACATTGCTCAGCCCCAGCTCGGCGGCGTACGCCTCCAGCTTCTCCCGCAGTTCGCCGTCGCCGACGATCCGCAGCTGCACCGGCTCCCGGAGCAGGGCGGCCGCCTCCAGCAGCCGGGCGACGTTCTTCTGCGCGCTGAGGCGGCCGACGTACAGCAGCCGCAGGGGGCGCCGCACCGTCTGGCGCACCGGCATGAAGTAGTTCGCCCCCACGCCGTTGGGCACCACGAACACCCGGTCCGCCCGTACGCCGTAGGTGTCGCGCACGAAGGCGCCCTGCTCCTCGGTCAGCACGATCACCCCGGCCGCGGCGCGCATCGACCGCCCGAACACGTGCTTCTTGTACGCGGGCAGCAGCCGCCCGAAGCGTCCGGAGGGGTCCACGTCGAAGTGGAAGTGGAGGATGAAGCGCTGTCCCCGCAGGCGGGCGGTGAGGGCGACGAGTTCGGGCATGAAGGCGTGTGCGCAGTGCAGGTGCAGCACGGCGTCGCGCGGCGCGCGCACGGCGAGCGAGATCGGCAGGCCCGGCGAGAGCGCGGTGTGCGCGATCTCGATCGCGCGGTGCCGCCGGATGGTCACCCGTCCCGCGCCGTAACGGCGCGGTCGGCCGTCGGCACCGAGCGCGGTGGTGATGACCCGCACGTCGTGACGCTGCCCCAGCTGGTGGGCAAGGTGCTCCACCACACGTTCGAGCCCCCCCAGATGCGGCGGGTAGTACGGGGTGATCTGCACAATCGTGCGTCGCATCAGGCTTCAGTCCCGTACGTCGGGGTGGGTTGGACTCGGATCGCTCTTCGAGGCCTTCGGCGCCAGGAAGCTGTAGTGCAAGGACTGCGGGTGGCCGACGAGGGCGACCCGCAACAGCGCGGTGCCGGACGTCTTCGTGAACCGGGTGACGACGGGCACCGGCCGGCCGTCCTTGGGCTCGACCCCCACCGTTTTGGTGGCCACGGCCTTGCCGTCGGCCGACTCCAGGGTCATCCTCAGCCGCAACGGCGCGTTTCCCGTCCCGTGGGCGTTCACGGCGATCGGAACGATGAGGACGCCTCCGTCGAAGCGCGGCATGTCCGTGAAGTAGAGCTCGGTGAAAGGCGCCGACTGCCGGGTGAAGGACTGCAGCAGCACCGTGCGCACGGACGGCACCGACCAGAGTCCCGCGACGAGCGCGCCGGCGGTCACGACGGCGACGGCCGCACCCGCGAGCCGCCGTACCGGTGGGAGCGGGGGACGGCGTGTGCCGTCCGGGCCCCGGTCCTCACCCGCCGGGCGGGGTGCGGGGTGCTCCGGATCCGGATCGGGATCGGGTTCCGGAGCGTGGCCGGCGGAGGAACCGGGTTCGGTGGGACGGGAGTTCATGGGGTTTCACGCCTTGCGGCCTCGCGGATCACGGCGGACGCCGTGACGTCGGGTGGGCGGGGAGCCCCGCCGCGCGCAGGGACGACTGCGGACAGACCTCTCATGTGTCATGCCCCCCGGGGTGCTCGCACGGGGCGGCGGCCCTCGTGAGTTTCTCCGCAGTGCGTCCGTACGCAAGGGGCCTGCCACGTGCGGCCTGCGGCCGCAGTGGGAACTCCCGCGACCGGAGCGCGTTCACCGGTCGGACGACGACGTGCGGAACCAACGTGACTGTAGTCCTATATTTTTTAGCACTGTTGATGGTGTGACCGATTTGTAATGACGAACGGCCGAGAGTGATCGTCAGCCGACCAGCCACGAAGCGATCGGCTTGGCGTCCCCGCCCGCCCCGCCGTCCTTGAGGTCGGCCACCTGGGCCGGTGTCAGCGCCTGGTCCCAGATCAGGATGTGACCGAGGACGCCCGCCCAGTAGTCCCCCCAGGCGCCGTGCGTCCGCGCCCGGCCGAGCTGCAGCGGGCCCCTGCCGGCCCAGATGCCGGGGACCTTCCTCGATCCGGCCGGCTTCCCGTTCACATAGAGCGCGACCGTCTTCGTCCTGGCGTCGTAGGTGCCCGTGAGCAGTGCCCACTCGTTGACCGTGTTGACGTTCGCGGCGGCCTCGACCTGGAACGTCGTACTGTCCGCCCCGCCGTCGGCGGTTTGCACCCTGAAGACCCACTTGCGGGCGGCGCCCGAGGCGTCCCGGCCCAGGACGAGCGAGGAGGAGATGCCGTCGCCCTGGCTGATCGCGGAACGGGAGACGTTCGGCGCCTCGTTGTAGACCCAGGCCGAGATGCTGAAGCTCTTTGTGACGTCGATCAGCTGCGCGGACGACTGCGCGAACGAGTTGCTGTTGCTCCGGAGCCTGATCACATAGCCGTTGGCGACTTTGTTCACGCCCGCGTCCGGCCCCAGGATGAGATTGTTCTGTCCGGACTTGTCGGCGAGGGCGTGGTCGTCCCCGGGGACCGTGGGTGAATCGGCCCCGGCGGAGGGGGACACGGGGGCCGAGACCGTAGGACTCGGGGAGGGGGACGGGGCGGCCGCGTCGGACGTCCCGTTCGCGTAGTGGAGAACCACGGCGCCCGCGCCGACCCCGAGCACGCAGGCCACCAGGACGATCGCGGCCGTTCTGAGTCGGTGGCGACGGCGCTGCCCGGCCTCGTGGGCGTCGGCCAGTGCCTGCCAGTCAGGCTGCTGATAGCCGGTGGGCTGCCCGAATCCGGGCTGCTGCCCGTACGGTATGTGCTGCTGGGGGTACCCGTAACCGCTCGGCGCCGCGGGTGGCTGCGGAGCAGACGGGCTGTTCCAGGCGTTCTGGCCAGGGGCGTTCGCCCCGTCCGGGTGTTCCGTTCCGTCAGTCACACCACGGATGCTAGAGCAGCGCCGCGGGATCCCCTACGGCTCCTCCCGTACGAACCCGTTTCGTCTGCGTTGCGCCGCGCTCACAGGCGCGCGGCCGCGCCGACCGGGGTGGCGCCGCGGGTGTCCAGCATGAGCTGGGCCTTGGCGGAGAGGCCCTGCATGTCGTAGGTGCGGTGGTGCTGGAGGAGCACGGTCAGGTCGGCGTGCGCCGCGGCCTCCCACAGCGAGTCGGCGCGGGGCACCGGGCGGTCCAGCACACGCCACTCGGGGGCGTAGGGGTCGTGGTAGCTGAGCTGCGCGCCGAGTTCGATGAGCCGGGCGCCGATCTCCCGTGCCGGGGCGCCCTCCTGGTCCGGCAGGTCGGGCTTGTACGTCACGCCGAGGAGCAGGACGCGGGCGCCGCGCAGCGACTTGCCGTGCTCGTTGAGGAGCGCGGCGGCACGCTGCACCACATAGCGCGGCATGCGCGCGTTGACCTCCTGCGCGTACTCCACCAGCCGCAGCGGGTGACCGCGCATACGGCCCTGGTACGGCGGGTGGTTGGGGTCCAGCGGCATCGTGTGGCCGCCCACCCCGGGGCCCGGCCGGAAGGCCTGGAAGCCGAAGGGGCGGGTCTCGGCGCAGCGGATCACGTCCCAGACGTCGACGCCGATGTCGTGGCAGAAGACGGCCATCTCATTGGCCAGCGCGATGTTGACGTGCCGGTAGTTGGTCTCCATCAACTGCACGGTTTCCGCCTCGCGCAGGCCTCTGGCCCGCACGATCCGCTCGGCGAAGCGGGCGTAGAACGCGGCGGCGGCCTCCGTGCACGCGGGGGTGAGGCCGCCGATCACCCTGGGGCCGGCGAAGCCGCGGACGGGGGAGTAGGCGAGATGGAAGCCGTGGCCCGCGCGCAGGCCCGAGCCCTTCTCCAGCAGCGGCCGCAGGAACTCCTCCGTCGTGCCCGGGTAGACCGGCGACTGCAGCACCACGGTGGTGTGCGGGCGCAACTGCGCGGCCAGCGTGCGGCCGGCCTCCTCCAGCGCGGCCAGGTCGAGCTCCCGGTCCTCGCCGACGGTGACCGGCGCGCAGATCACCGCGGTCCTGACGCGGCCCAGCGCGGCAGGGTCGGCGGTCGCGCGGAAGCCGGCGGCCAGCATCCTGCGGACGTCGGCGGCGGCGAGATCTCCGGACGGTCCGCGCAGGCCCGCGTTCACCGCGTCCACGGCCCCCTCGTCCGGGTCGTACCCGATCACCCCGATCCCGGCGGCGCAGGCCGCCTGCGCGAAGGGCAGGCCGGCATGGCCGAGTCCGATGACTGCGAGGTCTGCGGGCATGGGGGCCTCTTCCTGCGTGCGGTACCCAAACAGCTCGAAATCAGGCTAACCAGACAGGTAGCTGATATGACCGCACGCCACGCGGCGTCGCGCTGCGCTTCGCTGTGCCTGGGTTTTTCCCCGCCCTCCCGCCCGAGTGCCCGGCGCGGTAAGTGCGGGCCCTGCGCTGCGTGCGTTGTGGGGGTCGGCGCCGCTCCGGAGTCCGTCCTCGGGGCTCGCGGTTTCCCCCCCCGCAATTTGTGTGCTGCGGTCGCCGCTCGTCCCCTGCGGGCGGACCCCGGCGCACCCCCTCCCGGGGCTGTTGGGGCGACTTACGGCCGGTGGGGTGTCTGTTGGCGGTGACGGCGAAGCATGTCGTTGGCGCTGCGCCAACGCGTGCCCGAGCACGGTGCCGTCTCTGACCACCCACCGGGGATCAGGCGCGGGACGAGACGGAGGGGGCGGGGTCGGAGGGGTGGCGTTCTGGACACTGGAGCATATTTGGGTGCACAACCCGGAGTGATCAAGTCGGGTCCCTGAGGCACCTAAATGTGCTGTCCAGAATGGCAGCCCCGGAGGCCCCGAACCCGGCCCCCCAACAACTGGCGTCGGGGCGCCCAGACCTTGCCGGGCACACGGGCGGGAGGGCGGGGAAAGGGCCGGGCCCCACAGGTAGCAGGGGCGGGCGGGGCGGGTAACGATCGTGGTGACGGGGAATGCGCTGTGGCGCGACCGCGCATCATCACGGGAGGCTCGGATGCTGACGGCGACATTGGGACCGGCGGAGCGCGCCTCCGCGCTCGCCCGAATGGCGGAGCAGGAACTGGACGTGCTCGTGGTCGGCGGCGGTGTCGTCGGCTCGGGGACGGCGCTGGACGCCGTGACCCGCGGACTGTCGACCGGGCTGGTGGAGGCGCGGGACTGGGCGGCGGGGACGTCGAGCCGGTCGAGCAAGCTGATCCACGGCGGCCTGCGCTATCTGGAGATGCTGGACTTCGCCCTGGTCCGGGAGGCCCTGAAGGAGCGCGGGCTGCTCATCCAGCGGCTGGCCCCGCACCTGGTCAAGCCGGTGCCGTTCCTGTATCCGCTGCAGCACCGCGGCTGGGAGCGCTTCTACGCGGGGGCGGGCGTGACGCTGTACGACACGATGGCGCTGTCGTCGGGCCACAGCCGCGGCCTGCCGCACCACCGGCACCTGTCGCGCAAGGGCGCGCTGCGCGTGGCTCCGTGCCTGCGCAAGGACGCGCTGGTGGGGGCGCTGCAGTACTACGACGCGCAGATGGACGACGCCCGCTACACGATGACGCTGGTCAGGACGGCCGCCGCGTACGGCGCGCTCGCCGCGAACCGGGCCCGGGTGATCGGTTTCCTGCGCGAGGGCGAGCGCGTGGTCGGCGCCCGGGTCGAGGACGTCGAGGGCGGCGGTGTGTACGAGGTGCGGGCCCGGCAGATCGTGAACGCCACTGGGGTGTGGACGGACGACACGCAGGCGCTGATAGGCGAGCGCGGACAGTTCCACGTCCGCGCGTCCAAGGGGATCCACCTGGTCGTGCCGAAGGACCGCATCCACTCCTCGACCGGGCTGATCCTGCGCACCGAGAAGAGCGTGCTGTTCGTGATCCCGTGGGGCCGGCACTGGATCGTCGGCACGACCGACACCGACTGGTCCCTGGACAAGGCGCACCCGGCCGCGTCCAGTGCCGACATCGACTATCTGCTGGAGCACGTGAACTCCGTCCTCGCGGTGCCGCTCACCCGTGACGACGTCGAGGGCGTGTACGCGGGGCTGCGGCCGCTGCTGGCCGGGGAGTCGGAGGCGACCAGCAAGCTGTCGCGCGAGCACACGGTGGCGCATCCCGTGCCGGGGCTCGTGGTCGTGGCGGGCGGCAAGTACACGACGTACCGGGTGATGGCCAAGGACGCGGTGGACGCCGCCGTGCACGGGCTGGACCGCCGGGTGGCGGAGTGCTGCACGGAGGACGTCCCGCTGGCCGGCGCCGAGGGCTACCACGCGCTGTGGAACGCCAGGGCGCGCATGGCGGAGAGCACCGGCGTGCACGTGGCGCGCATCGAGCATCTGCTCAACCGCTACGGCTCCCTCACCGAGGAGGTGCTGGCGCTGATCAAGGACGACCCGTCCCTCGGCAGCCCCCTTGCCAATGCCGAGGATTATTTGCGGGCCGAGATCGTCTACGCCGCCCGGTACGAGGGCGCCCGCCACTTGGACGACGTGCTCACCCGCCGTACCCGCATCTCCATCGAGACCTTCGACCGGGGCACCCTCAGCGCCCGCGAGGCGGCCGAGCTCGTGGCGCCCGTGCTGGGCTGGGACAAGGAGCAGGTGGAGAAGGAGGTCGAGCACTACCAGAAGCGGGTGGAGGCGGAGCGGGAGTCGCAGCGGCAGCCGGACGACCAGACGGCCGACGCGGCCCGTCTGGGCGCCCCGGACATCGTGCCGCTGTAGCGCGCGGGAGCGCAGGTGGGCGGGCGTTCCGTGTGGCCTGGACCACGGCGCCCGCAGGTGCCGTGACGGGGCCGGATATCGTTCCTTCTGGCAGATCGCAGGAAGGGGCGCGCGATGTCCGACCTCGGACGCCTGGTGGCAGGGCGGTACCGACTCGTCGAGCGGATAGGCCGCGGCGGCATGGGCACTGTGTGGCGGGCCGAGGACGAACTGCTCGGACGCCCGGTGGCCGTGAAGAAGCTGCATCCGCCGCAGCCCCATCTGCAGGACGACGAACTGGAGACGCTCTTCGAGCGCACCCGGCGCGAGGCGCGCAGCGCCGCCCGGATCAGCCACCCCAATGTCGTGGTGGTCCACGACGTGGTGGAGGACGAGGGCCTGCCGTCGATCGTGATGGAGTACGTGCCGGCCACGACGCTGGGCGACCGGCTGAAGGAGCGCGGGCCGGTCGCGCCCGAGGAGGCCGCCCGCATCGGCCGCGGCATGATCGCCGCCCTGCGTGCCGCGCACGCCGCGGGCGTGCTGCACCGGGACGTGAAGCCGGGCAATGTGCTGCTGTCCGACACCGGCCGGGTGGTGCTGACGGACTTCGGCATTGCCCAGGCGTCGGGGACCTCGACGCTGACGCGCACCGGCGAGCTGATCGGGTCGATCGACTTCCTGGCGCCGGAGCGGCTGACGGGTGGTACGCCCGGTCCCGAGGCGGACCTGTGGGCGCTGGGGGCGACGTTGTTCCAGGCGGTGGAGGGGCGCTCGCCGTTCCGCCGGGACACCGCCATCGAGACCGCGTACGCCATCGCCACCGACGAGGTGCCCGTCGCGGGCCGTGCGGGCCCGCTGGGTCCGGTCATCGCCGGGCTGATGGTCAGGGAGCCGGAGCGACGGCTGCCGGCGCAGGAGGCCGAGCGGATGCTGCGCGGCCTCGCCGCCGAGACCGCGACGGCGAGTGTGCGGCGGGACGAGCTGTCCCACCAGCAGCCGCTGACCGGGCCGACCGCGGTCGTCCGCCCCCCGGCCGGACCGGTGACGGCCCCCGTCACCGCGATGTCGCCGGCCCCGGCGCCCGCCCCGGTTCCGCCGCCCGTCCGCCGGCGGCGCGCCCCGCTGTGGATCACCGCCGTCGTCCTGGTCGCGGCCCTCGCCGGGGGCGGGGCGTACGCCGCCCAGCACTTCGGCGGCGTGGACGACACCGGCGCGGGACCGACGGGACCGACGGGACCGTCCGCGACGGCGTCGAGCAGCACACCGTCCGCCCCCGCCTCGCCGCCCGCCTCGCCGCCGCCCTCGTACAGCCCGCCCCCCGTCCCGGCCGGCTACCACCTGGTCGACGAACCGGACCGGGGCTTCTCCGTGCCCATTCCCGACGGGTGGACACGCCAGGTCAGCGACGACGGCCAGCAGATCATCTACGTCGACCCCACCGGGCTGGTCGGCCTGCGCATCGGCACGCTGGACTTCGCCGGGCCGAGCCCGCTCCAGCACTTCAAGGACGAAGAGGCGCAGACGATCCCCAAGCTGGACGGCTACGAGCAGCTGCGGATGCAGAGCACCCAGTGGCGCGGACGGCCCGCCGCCGTATGGGAGTTCACCTTCGAGGGCAAAGCACGCACGTTCCGCGCCGTCGACCTGGGGTTCGGCGATCCCGGACAGCGGGAGTTCGCCGTCTACCTCTCCGCTCCGGCCGCCCAATGGGCCTCTGACCGGCGGGTGTTCGAGAACGTCGTGGCCGGACTCGTGCTGCACGACTAGCACAGGGCCGGGCCGGGGTGGGACCACGGGGCATTGTCAGGGATGATGGAGCTCTCCATCCCGCGGTCGCCGTAACCAGGCGATGAGGGAGCTTCATCTTCAGCGACTGCAGAGGGAATTCATGGGTCAGGCGCACGACACCGACACCGACCACCGCCTCCTCGCCGGCCGCTACCGGCTGGGTGCCGTGCTCGGCAAGGGCGGCATGGGCACGGTGTGGCGGGCCGTCGACGAGACCCTGGGCCGTACCGTCGCCGTCAAGGAGCTGCGCTTCCCGGGCAATGTCGACGAGGACGAGAAGCGCCGCCTGGTCACCCGCACGCTGCGGGAGGCCAAGGCGACCGCCCGGATCCGCAACACCGGTGCGATCACCGTCTTCGACGTCGTCGAGGAGGACGAGCGCCCCTGGATCGTGATGGAGCTGGTCGAGGGCCGCTCGCTGTCCGACGCGATCCGCGAGGACGGCCCGCTGACGCCCAAGCGCGCCGCCGAGGTGGGCCTGACCGTCCTGGACGTGCTGCGCGCCGCGCACAAGGAGGGCATCCTCCACCGCGACGTGAAGCCGTCCAACGTGCTGCTCGCCAAGGACGGCCGGGTGGTGCTCAGCGACTTCGGCATCGCCCAGATCGACGGCGACCCCTCGGTCACCTCCACCGGCATGCTCGTCGGCGCCCCCTCCTACATCTCGCCCGAGCGGGCCCGCGGCCAGAAGCCCGGACCGCCCGCCGACCTGTGGTCGCTGGGCGCGCTGCTGTACGCGTGCGTGGAGGGCCGGCCGCCGTACGACAGGGGATCGGCCATCGCCACCCTCACCGCGGTGATGACCGAGCAGCTCAAGACCCCCGCCAACGCGGGCCCGCTGGCCGGCGCGATCCAGGGGCTGCTCGCCAAGGATCCCGGGGAGCGCCTCGACGACGCGGCCGTGCGGCCGATGCTGACCGAGGTGGCCAGCGCCCCGGCCGTGCCCGTCGGCCCGGCGCCCGACGCCACCCGGGCGATGGCACTGCCCACCGATCCGCAGCCGACCCCCACCGACGCGCCGCCCGCGACCCGCGAGGCCGCCGCCGACCAGGCCGCGCTGCGTGCCAAGAAGACCAAGCCCGCCCCGGCGCCGGCGCCCGCACAGGCCACCGCGGCCGCACCGGCGCCGTTCGCCCTGCCGCCCTTCCTGCGGGACGAGCGGCACCGCAGGACCCTGCTGATCGTGGCGGGCGTGGTCGTGCTGGCCGTGCTCGGCACGATCATCGGCGTCCTCGCGAGCGGCGGCGACGACGGCACGGGCTCGGGGGCGTCCCCGGCCCCTTCGACCTCGTCGAGCACCAAGTCCGGTGACAACGGCGGCGTCCAGGACGACAAGGGCGGCAAGGACGACGACACGTCCGGTGACGGCCAGGGCAAGAACGAGGACGACGGCAAGAGCGACAACTCCGGCAAGGGCTCCGGCTCCACACCCTCGTCCGGTGACACCTCCGGCTCCGGCAAGGGGTCCGGCGGCGGCTCGGGCGACTCCAGCGGTTCGGTGCCTTCCGGCTGGCAGACCTACGTCTCCGAGGCGGGGAACTTCTCGATCGCGCTGCCCGCCGGCTGGGCGGCGAACAGCAAGGGCAACGGGTACGGCAGCGGCCTGATATTCAACGCGAGCCACAGTCCGCGCGTCCAGATTGACTGGACGAAGACGCCCGGCAAGGACGCGGCGAAGGCGTGGAGGGACCAGGAGCCGAGCACCCGCAGTGCGTACCCCGGCTACCAGCGGATCTCCATCGCCCCGGTGTCCTGGCGCGGTTACCGCACCGTCGCGGACTGGACGTTCACCTTCACCTCGCACGGCACCAAGATGCGGGCGGTCAACCGCGGTTTCGTCGTTGACGACACGCACGGCTACGCCATCCTCTTCACCGCCCCGGACGCCGAGTGGAACAGCCCGGAGACCAAGGCGACGCTGGCGTCTCTCTACAACACCTTCAAACCGGCCAAGTGACGCCGCCCGAGCACGTATCGTGAATCATTGCGGACTGTCCGCATCCAGATCGGACCGGATCTGACGCTTTGGGGAGGCGTGGTGGACGACTACGCGGGACGGGTACTGGCCGACCGCTACCGCCTGCCGCGGCCACCCGCCGACGAGTTCGAGCTGGTGGAGACCCGGGCCTTCGACACCTACAGCGGCCAGGAGGTGCTGATACGCCAGGTCCTGCTGCCGGAGGTCGTCGGCGCCGAGCCGGAGCCGTACCGCGGTGACGGCGGGGACACCGCGCGCCGGGCGCTGGAGGCCGCCCGTGCGGCGGCATCCATACCCGACCACCCGCGGCTGGTGCAGGTCTTCGACATCTTCGTCGAGGACGGCAGCGTCTGGATAGTGAGCGAGCTGGTGTCGGCCCGGCCGCTGGCCGCGCTCCTGGCCGACAAGAGGCTGAGCCCGTACCGGGCCGCCGAGGTCGGCAACGACGTCCTGACCGCGCTGCGCGTGCTGCACGCCCACGGCTGGACCCACCGCAATGTCACCGCGGGCACCGTGCTGGTCTGCGACGACGGCCGTGCGATGCTGTCCGGCCTCGCGGTCGGCGCCGCCCAGGAGGCGCTGTGCGGCTACAACACGCTGCCGGTGCCCGCGCTCACGGGCGGCGGCGAGGAGGACGCGGGCGGCGGCAGCTGGGAGGGCCCGCACTCGGTGCTGGAGCTGGAGCGTGCCCGGCAGGCCCGGCTCACCGTGGTCGGCCCGGTCACCGAACGCTGGGCGCCGGAGCAGGCCACCGAGGTCCACGAGAACTGGCAGCTGGCCCCGCCGGTCGGCCCGGCCGCCGACCTGTGGGCGCTGGGTTCGCTGCTGTTCCGCAGTGTGCAGGGCCACCCGCCGTTCCCCGAGGAGTCGACGACCGAGCTGGTGGCGCTCGTGGTCGCCGAGCCCCCCGCGTTCGCGGAGGAGTGCGGCCCGCTGCGGCCCGTCGTGGAGTCCCTGCTGCGGCAGGACCCCGAGGAACGGCCGGACGTGGAGGAACTGCGCGGCTGGCTGCGCTCCCTCGTGCGCTCCGCCCCCGAGCCGGACCTCGGGCTGCGCACCGTTCCGGTGCCCGCCGACGACGCGCACAAGCTGCCCGTCGTACGGCGCCGGGGCGAGCTCGTCCGGCGCCGCAAGGCCGCCGCCGATCCGGTGCCGGCGCCCCTCGCCCACGGCCGGCACAAGCGGTCCAAGGCGCGCACCAAGCCCCAACGGGGGCCGCGCACACTGGGGTTGGTGCTCGTCGCCCTGGTCATGGCGCTGCTGGCGGCCGCCGTGGTCTACGCCGTGGTCTTCCTGCCCCGCGGCGGCAGCACCGACGAGGGCGGCGCGGACGCCGCACGCACCCTGCCCGCGCAGGTGCCCGGAGGCGACGGCAAGCCGCAGGGCTCGCACGCCCCGTCCTCGCAGGCACCGCCCTCGCGGACGCCGGTGAGCCGCGCCCCGGCGAGCAGCGCCCCGCCCAGCCGGCCCGCGTCCCCCGACAACACGGTGACCACCGGTCTCGGCGGCGATTTCCAGCTGCGCACCGACCCCGCGGGCTTCCGCCTGGCCGTGCCCAACGGCTGGCAGCGCAGCGGCACGAACGGCGACGGCCAGGTCCGCTACTCCGGCGGGGACTACCGGTTGCTCGTCGTCCCCGGCCGCGACTCCGTCGCCGACAAGGGCAGCGACCCCATGGCGTACCAGAACAACGAGCCGGAACTGGCCGGCTTCCGCGCCTCCGGCTGGTCCTCCGCCTCCGGGCTGCGCCGCCTCGACATGGGCGGAGTCCCGGCCGCGGAGGGGGAGTTCAGCTGGAGCGACGCCTCGGGGCAGCAGTTGTTCGCGCGCAACCTGGTGATGATCCGGGACGGCAAGTACCACGTCGTGCTGGTCGTCGGCCCGGACAACCGCCGCTCGGACGTGAAGCGGTACTTCGAGAAGGCGGCGGAGACGTACAGCACCTGATGCGTCCCGCTCCGGTCCCGCCGCGCGGAACCGGAGCGGGACGGTCCGGCGTCGAACAGGCCGTGGGGGCAGGGGAATGATCGGAAGCGCGAGCGGCAGCGGCAGCGTGCTGGCCGGACGGTACCGGCTGGGCGACCTGATCGGCAGCGGTGGCATGGGCCGGGTGTGGGAGGCCCAGGACGTCGTGCTGCGGCGCACCGTCGCGGTCAAGGAGCTGACCCTCGGCGCCCATCTCGCCGAGGAGGACCGGGCGCTGCTGCAGACCCGCATGCAGCAGGAGGCCCGTGCGGCGGCCCGGATCAGCCATCCGGGGGTGGTCACCGTCCATGACGTCGTCGAGCAGGACGGGCGCCCGTGGATCGTCATGGAGCTGGTCGACGGCCGCTCCCTGGAGGAGGCGATCCGGGCGGACGGCCCGCTCGTCCCGCGCGAGGCCGCCCGGGTCGGCGCCGCCGTCCTGGGCGCGCTGCGCGCCGCGCACGCCGCGGGCGTCCTGCACCGCGACGTGAAACCGGCCAATGTGCTGCTCGCCCGCGACGGCCGCGTGTTGCTGTCGGACTTCGGCATCGCCGTCGTCGAGGGCGACGCGGCCATCACGCGCACCGGCGAACTCGTCGGCTCCGTCGACTACCTGGCCCCCGAACGGGCCCGTGGCGACCGCCCGGGGCCCGAGTCCGACCTGTGGTCGCTGGGTGCCACGCTCTACGCCGCGGTCGAGGGCCGCTCGCCCTTCCGCCGCACCTCGGCGATCGGCACGCTCCAGGCGGTGGTGTACGAGGAACCGCCCGCAGTGACGAGCGCCGGGCCGCTGGGGCCGGTGATCGCGGGCCTGCTGCGGAAGGAGCCGGCCGCGCGGACGCCCGCGGACCGGCTCGCCACCGCCCTGGCACTCGTCGCCGCGGGCGGGCCGCGCCAGGAACGCCCCCGGGGGCGGCGCGTCCGCGTCCGCGTCGCGCTCGCCGTGTCGGTCGCGGTCGCCCTGGTCGCGGGCGCCGCGGTCCTTGTGGATGTGCTGCGCGACCACGACCGCGCCGGCAACGGCGGTTCGGCGGCCGGTTCCACGGCCGGGGTGCCCGCCGGATACGAGCGGGTCCACGACCCGGCCGGGTTCAGTGTGGCCGTACCGCGGGGCTGGAAGCGGCAGTTGGACGGCGACCAGATCGACTACACGCCCGACAACGGCGCGCACCGGCTGCGCATCGGGATCGAGCGGCACCCGGCGGACCCCAACCCGTACATGCACCTGCTGGGGCTCGAACAGGACGTGCGCGCGCTGCCCCACTACAGCCGTGTGCGGCTGCACCAGAACACCTTCCGCGAGGGCGACGGCGCGCTGTGGGAGTTCACCTGGACCGCGGGGAACGAGAACCCCGGGCCGCGCCGCGCCGTCGACCAGGCGTACCGCGCCCCGGACGGTACCGAGTACGCGATCTACATGGGTGCCCCGGCGGCCGACTGGCCCGCCTCCCTCGCCCGTTTCCAGGTCGCGCTGCAGACCTGGCGGCCCGGCCCGGGGGCCTGAACCACGCGTCCCGGCACCCCTGCCGGGACCCCTGAGGCGTTCTTGCCAGCTTTTGCTGGCGGCATTGTGAAAATTAGCTACTGACGGGTATGCACGCGGTGCCGTCCCGCCGTACTCTCCCGCCATGACGGACTTCCCCCCAAGTGGTCCCGCCGGTCCGGCCGGCGACGGCAATCCGGTCGCCCCCTCCGGCAGCAGGACGGCCGCTGACGTGGTCACCCCCGACCTGGTCGCACGGCTCACGCGGGGCGTGGGCGGCAGCGGCCGAACCGCGAACCACACGCCGATGACCGGCGAGACGCTGGCGGAGCTTCCCGAGTCGACGCCGCAGGACGTGGCGGCGGCGTACGAGCGGGCCCGGGAGGCCCAGCGGGCGTGGGCGGCCACCCCGGTCCGCCGCCGCGCGGCGGTCCTGCTGCGGTTCCACGACCTCGTCCTGCGCCGGCAGGCCGAGGTGCTGGACCTCATCCAGCTGGAGACGGGCAAGACCCGGCTGCACGCGCACGAGGAGGTGCAGGCCGTCGCCGTCGCCGCCCGCCACTACGGGCTGAAGGCCCCCTCGTACCTGCGGCCCAAGCGGCACACGGGCGCGATCCCGGTGCTGACCAAGGTCACCGAACTGCGCCACCCGCGGGGCGTGGTCGGGCAGATCGCCCCCTGGAACTATCCGCTGGAGCTCTCGATCGGCGACGCGCTGCCCGCCTTCGTCGCGGGCAACGCCGTGGTCATGAAGCCCGACACGGAGACCGCGCTGACCGCCCTGTGGGCGCGCGAGCAGCTGATCGAGGCCGGGCTGCCGGCCGACGTGTGGCAGATCGTCATCGGCGAGGGCCCGGTCGTCGGCCCTGCCGTGGTCGAGCACGCCGACTACGTCTCGTTCACCGGCTCGACCCGCACCGGCCGCGACGTGGCGACGCGCGCCGCCGCGCGCCTGGTCGGCGTCTCCCTCGAACTGGGCGGCAAGAACGCCCTGCTGGTCCTGGAGGACGCCGACCTGGACAAGGCGGCCGAGGGCGCGGTCCGCGCCTGCTTCTCCTCCGCGGGGCAGCTGTGCATCTCCATCGAGCGCCTCTTCGTGCACGCGTCGGTCGCCGACGCCTTCCTGGAGCGCTTCACCGCCCGCACCAGGGCCCTGAGGCTCGGTACGGCCCTCGCCTACGGCGCCGGGATGGGCTCGCTGGCCGGCGAACGCCAGCTGGAGACCGTCACCCGGCACGTGGAGGAGGCCGTCGCCAAGGGCGCGACCGTCCTCACCGGAGGCCGGCCGCGGCCCGACGTCGGCCCGTTCTTCTTCGAGCCGACGGTCCTGGACGGGGTGGAGGCGCCGATGGCGGTCTGCACCGAGGAGACCTTCGGGCCGGTCGTCTCCGTCTACCGCTTCACCGACGAGGACGAGGCCGTCGCACGCGCCAACGCCACGCCCTACGGCCTCAACTCCAGCGTGTGGACCAAGGATGCCCGCCGCGGCGCCCGGGTCGCGGCCCGTCTGCGCAGCGGCACCGTCAACGTCAACGAGGGCTACTCGGCCGCCTACGGCAGCGTGCGCTCCCCGATGGGCGGCATGAAGGACTCCGGCCTCGGCCGCCGGCACGGCTCCGAGGGCATCCTGAAGTACACCGAGGCACAGACCGTGGCCACGCAGCGGCTGCTGCCGATGGCCCCGTCGATGGGCATGGACGACGAGAAGTACGCGGCGTTCATGAGCCGCAGCCTCCGCGCGATGAAGGCGCTGAGGCTCCGCTGATGGGGGAGGGGCCGATGACGCGGAGCGGGGACGACGGCCGGGACGACGGCCGGGACTACGACGTGATCGTGATCGGGTCCGGCTTCGGCGGGGCCGTCTCCGCGCTGCGCCTGACCGAGAAGGGCTACGCGGTCGGCGTCATGGAGGCGGGCCGCCGCTGGACCCGCGAGAGCCTGCCGAAGAACTCCTGGCACCTCAAGGACTACCTGTGGGCACCGTCCCTCGGGCTGTACGGGATCCAGCGGATCCACCTGCTCGACAACGTCATGATCCTGGCGGGCGCCGGGGTCGGCGGCGGCTCGCTCAACTACGCCAACACCCTGTACGTGCCGCCGAAGGCGTTCTTCGAGGACCGCCAGTGGGGCCACATCACCGACTGGCGCGAAGAGCTCGCGCCCTACTACGACCAGGCGCAGCGGATGCTGGGCGTGCGCCTCAACCCGACGATGACCCCCTCCGACGTCCACCTCAAGGCCGCCGCCGAGCGGATGGGCGTCGGCGACTCCTTCCACATGGCCCCGGTCGGCGTGTTCTTCGGCGACGGCAAGGACGCAGTCGGGGAGGGGGCCGGGAAGGGCGCCGACGGCGCCAGGACCGCGCCCGGCGGCGAGGTGCCGGACCCCTACTTCGGCGGCGAGGGCCCGTCCCGGCGGGCCTGCACCGAGTGCGGGGAGTGCATGACCGGCTGCCGGCACGGCGCCAAGAACACCCTCAACGAGAACTACCTGCACCTCGCCGAGAAGGCGGGCGCGGTGATCCACCCCATGACCACGGTCACCGCGCTGGCGGAGAACCCCGGGGGCGGCTACGACGTCTCCGTCGTCCCCACCGACCGCCGCAAGGCCGCCCCCCGCGTGCTGCGCGCGCGGTACGTGGTCGTCGCGGCCGGCACGTACGGCACGCAGACGCTGCTGCACCGCATGCGCGACGCGGGCCGGCTGCCCGGTGTCTCGGCCCGGCTCGGCGAGCTGACCCGCACCAACTCCGAGGCCCTGGTGGGCGCGCAGACCGACAGCCGCCGCTACCGGAAGCGGACCGGCCAGAAACGGGTCGACTTCACCCGGGGCGTGGCCATCACGTCCTCGATCCACCCGAACGACAGCACCCACATCGAGCCGGTCCGCTACGGCAAGGGCTCCAACTCGATGGGCGGCCTGTCCATCCTCCAGGTCCCGCACGGCACGAAACTGCCGCGCGGCCTGGCCTACCTCGCGCACTGCGCCCGCCACCCGGTGCTGCTGATGCGCTCGCTGTCCAACCGCCACTGGTCCGAGCGCACCATCATCGGCCTGGTCATGCAGTCCCTGGACAACTCGCTGACCACGTACCGCAAGCCCAAGGGACTGGGGAAGGGCCTGCTCACCGCCCGCCAGGGCCACGGCGCGCCCAACCCGGACTTCATCCCCGAGGGCGCCGAGGCGGCCCGGCTGCTGGCCGAGGAGATCAACGGCTTCGCGGGCAGCAACGTCGGCGAGTTGATGGGCACCCCGCTCACCGCGCACTTCCTGGGCGGCTGCGCGATCGGCGAGGACGCGGAGCACGGCGTCATCGACCCGTACCACCGGCTGTTCGGGCACCCGGGCATCCACGTGGTGGACGGCGCCGCGGTGTCGGCGAACCTCGGCGTCAACCCGTCGCTGACCATCACCGCGCAGGCGGAACGGGCGATGTCGCTGTGGCCCAACAAGGGTGATGCCGACCCGCGTCCGGCCCAGGGCGAGGTGTACCGCCGGGTCGCGCCGGTCGAGCCGAAGCAGCCGGTCGTCCCGCGGGAGGCGTTCGGCGCGCTGCGCCTGCCGCTGCTCCCGGTCCCGCCGGTCCCACCGGCACCGCGCACGTCCTGACGGCCCCGTCGTGCGGGGCGGGCGGACGGCGACTCACTCGATCGTGGGCCGGATGTCTGCCCAAGTGCCGCGAAATGAGTAGTGTGTTCCTCGCAGAGCGGCCGGCCCCCGGCGTCCCCGGAGCCGACCGCCACTTTTGAGTCGTGACCGGGCTGCTGTCCCCTGCCGTCCGGTCACATTCCACCGGAACGAGGTCCCACGGCGAGCCCGCGGTGCTTCCACTAGACGCGGGCGCGCCTCATCGTCCCGGTGCCACCCCGCCCAGCTGCGTCTGAGCGGTGTCCACGCGCGGTGTCCTGCTTGTCGACGTCTTGTTGTTCCTGCTGTCCCTGCTACCCCTGGCCCAAGGTGACCGCGCCTGGCTGGCACGGACACCGGATTCAACGAAGGCACCCGGAGGCGGTCACGTGCCGTACGGGTGATGCCCCCCGAACGGGTCACTCGGCCCGTCCCGGGGGCTGCTCACCCGCCCGCGTCAGACGCGGCCGCGGCACAGCTCCAGCAGGGTCATCGCCAGCGCGGTGCCGGGCCTGCCCAGCTCACCGCGGAAGCGGGCGAGGACCTCCATCTCACGGGCCAGGTGCACCCGGCGGCCGCCGGACTCGATCCTGGCCCGCTGGATCCCGGCCGAGACGGTCATCCGTTCCCGGATCAGTTCGACGATCCGTGTGTCGAGGTCGTCGATGCGCTGCCGCGCGCCGGCGATCACGGTCTCGGCGTCCGGAGTGCGGTCCTGCCCGGTGGGTGCTGCCGTGCCGCTCATGGGTCTCTCCTCGGTTGGTCGGGGCCCCTGGCCCGCCCGGGGAGGCATACGCCAGACGCCCCGGGCCGTGTGGCCCGGGGCGCCTGGTGACGTCTGGAATGCGTTTCCGCGATCAGACAGCACGACCATGGCAGCCGGACCAGCCGGTGCCATAGGTAAACGCGAAGTGCGTGCTGCTGAACATGGCGGACAGTGTGACTCCTCGGGGCGGGGAAGTAAAGCCGCGGGCCCCGGTAGAATCGGCAGGGACCCCACGTTCGACCCGCCGGAAGGCCCACCGTGGCATCAGCGACCCCAGCCGCCCCCGACACCGTTCTCGTCGTCGACTTCGGGGCGCAGTACGCCCAGCTCATCGCCCGCCGTGTGCGTGAGGCCCGGGTCTACAGCGAGATCGTGCCGAGCACCATGCCCGTCCAGGAGATGCTGGCCAAGCGGCCCGCCGCGATCATCCTGTCCGGCGGACCGTCCTCGGTCTACGCCGAGCACGCCCCGCGGCTGGACCGGGCCCTGTTCGAGGCCGGCGTCCCGGTCTTCGGCATGTGCTACGGCTTCCAGCTGATGGCGATCGCCCTCGGCGGCACCGTGGACAACACCGGTGCCCGGGAGTACGGGCGCACGCCTCTGCACGTCGGCAAGACCGGCTCGACGCTCTTCGAGGGCACCCCGGCCGAGCACTCGGTGTGGATGTCGCACGGCGACACCTGCACCGCCGCCCCCGAGGGCTTCGCGGTCACCGCGGCCACCGACCTGGTGCCCGTGGCCGCCTTCGAGAACGACGAGAAGAAGCTCTACGGCGTCCAGTACCACCCCGAGGTGCTGCACTCCGAGCACGGCCAGCTGGTGCTGGAGCACTTCCTCTACCGCGGCGCGGGCATCGCGCCGAACTGGACCACGCACAACGTGGTCGAGGAGCAGGTCGCCGCGATCCGCGCCCAGGTCGGCGACAAGCGCGCGATCTGCGGCCTGTCCGGCGGTGTGGACTCCGCGGTCGCCGCGGCCCTGGTCAACAAGGCCATCGGCGAGAAGCTGACCTGCGTCTACGTGGACCACGGCCTGATGCGCAAGGGCGAGTCCGAGCAGGTCGAGAAGGACTTCGTGGCGGCCACCGGCGTGCAGCTGAAGGTCGTCGACGCCGAGGAGCGCTTCCTCACCGCGCTCGCCGGGGTCTCCGACCCCGAGGAGAAGCGCAAGATCATCGGCCGGGAGTTCATCCGGGTCTTCGAGCAGGCCGCGAGCGAGATCGTCGCCGAGGCCGGCACGCACGGCGAGTCGGTGGAGTTCCTGGTCCAGGGCACGCTCTACCCGGACGTGGTGGAGTCCGGCGGCGGCACCGGCACCGCCAACATCAAGTCCCACCACAATGTGGGCGGCCTCCCCGAGGACCTGCAGTTCCAGCTCGTCGAGCCGCTGCGCAAGCTCTTCAAGGACGAGGTCCGCATGGTCGGCCAGGAGCTCGGCCTGCCCGAGGAGATCGTCCAGCGCCAGCCCTTCCCGGGCCCGGGCCTGGGCATCCGCATCGTCGGCGAGGTCACCAAGGAGCGCCTGGACCTGCTGCGCGACGCCGACGCCATCGCCCGCGAGGAGCTCACGGCGGCGGGCCTGGACCGGGACATCTGGCAGTGCCCGGTGGTGCTGCTCGCCGACGTCCGCTCCGTCGGCGTCCAGGGCGACGGCCGCACCTACGGTCACCCGATCGTGCTGCGCCCGGTCTCCAGCGAGGACGCCATGACCGCGGACTGGTCGCGGCTGCCCTACGAGGTGCTGGCCCGCATCTCCACCCGCATCACCAACGAGGTGGCGGACGTCAACCGCGTCGTGCTGGACGTCACCAGCAAGCCCCCGGGCACCATCGAGTGGGAGTGAGCCCCTGAGTGGGGCCGGCTTGGGGCGGTACGGGGGAAACCTCGTATCGCCCCTGTTCATCTCCGGTACCTCGGGGTAACTTCCGCGCCATGACCGACACCGCGCCCCAGCCCGTGCCCCCCGGCGAACTGCACTTCGCCCTGCCGCCGAGCTTCGAGGACCCGTCCGCGGAGCGGCGGCACCGCAAGGAGCGCCTGGCGGCGGCGCTGCGGGCGTTCGGCCGGATGGGGTTCGAGGAGGGTGTGTCGGGCCACATCACGGTCCGGGACCCGGAGTTGACCGACCACTACTGGGTCAATCCCTTCGGGGTGCCCTTCGCGCACGTCGGTGTCGGCGAGCTGATCCTGGTCAACCAGCAGGGCGCGGTGGTCGAGGGCCGCCACCACGTCAACCAGGCCGCGTTCACCCTCCACGCCCATGTGCACCTGGCCCGCCCCGACGCGGTGGCCGTCGTGCACAGCCACTCCACGTACGGCCGGGCGCTGGCGGCGCTCGGCCAGCGGCTGGAGCCGATCAGCCAGGAGGCGTGCGCCTTCTACGAGGACCACGCGCTGTACGACTCCTACACCGGGGTCGTCGTCGACGACGCGGAGGCGCGGCGCGTCGCCGTGGTCCTCGGCGGGCACAAGGCGGTGATCCTGCGCAATCACGGACTGCTGACGGTCGGCGAGACGGTGGACGCCGCGGCATGGTGGTTCATGACCATGGAGAAGGCCTGCGAGGTCCAGCTCAGCGCCAAGGCGGCGGGCACCCCCGTGCAGATCGGCCACGACGACGCGGTGGCCACCCGTGAGCAGCTGGGTCATGATCTGGTCGCGTGGATCAACTATCAGCCGACATATGAGCGCATAGTTCGCCAGGATTCCGAGCTTTTTGATTGAACCGTGGACGGTTGGCATACGTATCCGGCTATGGCGCTCCCGGAGAACCGATCCGGGAGGGGTATCGGACCGGGTGCGGACGCGAGAGGGCGGACGTCATGAATGTGACGGGTATATCGGGCATGAACGGAACACGGGACTCGGGGACGGACCCCTCACAGGGGCCCTGGCGGGACACCGCCCGGCGCTATGCGCTGCTGCCCCTGCGCATCTTCCTCGGCGTGACCTTCGTCTACGCCGGATTCGACAAACTGCTGTCGGACACCTTCTTCACCGACTCCGCACCGGGCTCCCTGGTCGGCACGCTCAACGGGGTGCGCGGCAGCGCCGCCGTCCCGGCGATGATCGACCTGGCGCTCAAGAGCCCGCACGGCTTCGGGTACGCCATCGCCTTCGGCGAGATCGCGGTGGGCGTCGGCACCCTGATCGGGCTGCTCAGCCGGATCGCCGCGCTGGGCGGCGCGCTCATCTCGCTGAGCCTGTGGCTCACCGTCAGCTGGGCCACCCAGCCGTACTACTACGGCAACGACCTGATCTACCTGATGGCCTGGCTGCCGCTGGTGCTCGCCGGGGCGCCGCAGTTGTCGGTGGACGCGGCCATCGCCCGCCGCAGGGGACGCGGGCGCCGGTACCTCGGCTGACCCGGGCGGACCGCGTGCACGGGGGCCGGTGAGGGGCACACGACCCCTCACCGGCCCCCGCGTCCCGCTACCGGCGGGCGTCGTGGTGGTGCGCCGGGGCGTCCACGGGCTCCGGGGGCGGCCCGCCGCGCCGCGCGCGGGCGGAGCGCGCGACGAACGCGCCGAGCGCCGCCAGCCCGAGGCTGGCGGAGGTCATGGGCACGGCCACCTGCGGCGGCAGCGAGAGCCTGCCGACGGCGTCCAGCAGGAACACCGCGGCCAGCGCCAGCAGCACCAGCGCGGTGAAGAGGGCCGAGAAACGGAAACCGTGCCGCTTCACCGGGTCACCTGCACCTGTCCGACGCCCATGTCGACCTCCAGTTCCAGCGTTCCGGCGGACTTCTTCCCGTCCACCGGCTGCAGTCTGACCGTCCTGTCCACCCCGGGCTGCACGTCCACGTCCTCCTGCGCGTCACCCGGCAATTGGACGTCGCCGAGACCCACGCTCACATGCAGGGCCAAGGTGACGTCCGCCGGGACCTTGACGACGAGCTGCCCCGCGCCCACATGGGCGCGGGTCGCGACCGTGTGCCCCCCGGGCTTCAGGCGCGACAGGTCCAACGTCGCCTTGCCCGCGCCCAGTTCGTAGGACTTCTGCACGGAGGCGACCGCGGCCGGCTGCCAGGTGCGGCGCTCCCACTCGTGACCGACGGACTTCGGCAGCACCGAGGCGCCGACCAGCAGGGCCGCCGCCAGCACCACCAGGAAGACCGTGCCGCCGCCGAGCCGCCCCCACCACGCGCTCACCGCGAAGCCCAAGCCGAAGACCGCGAGCGCCGCGGCGAACCCGATCTGCAGGGCGGTGCCGAGCGGCTGGGAGTTCCAGGTGCCCGCGACGCAGGCCGTGGCCGCCGCCACCGCCAGGAAGAACACCGGCACCCCCAGCCAGGCGCCCTCGCGGCGCACCGCCTGCCGGCGCCGCCGCCACTCGTGGCGGTCGCGCTCGTCGTCGGCCGGCCCGTCGTCCGGCCCCCACAGGTAGCCCCCACCGCCCGCGGCGGACGCCGCGTCCTCGACGGGAGCCTCCTTCCACCACGCCGACGTGGCCGGGGCGGGCGGCGGCTGGGTGGGCGGCGGAGCGGTGCCCGGCACCGGGGACGGGGCCGTCCGCTCCCGGTGCTGCGACCAGTACACGGCGCCGGCGAACGCCGCCACCAGCCCCAGCGAGAACGCGAGGTTGCCCCCGCTGCCGAGCAGCGACAGGAACAGCCCGCACCCCACCAGCGCCATCAGCACGGCGGTCAGCGCGGGGCCCTCCACCCGGCCGGACAGCAGCCGGTGCGCCTCGCTCTCGGCGGGCCCGTCGTTCTCCCCGGCCCCCTCGGCCGGGATCAGCAGCCAGCCCAGGCCGTACGCCACCAGCCCGAGACCGCCGGTGAGCGCGAGCACACCGAGCACGATCCGGAAGACCACCGGGTCGATGTCGAAGTACCGCCCCGCCCCCTCGCAGACGCCCGCGATCACCTTCCGCCGGCGGCTGCGGGTGAGCCTGCGCCGCTGCGGGGCCGCCTCGGGCGCGCCTTGCGTGTACTGCTCCGTCATGGCTCCATGGTGGCGTCCCGCCGGCCCCGCCGGTATCCGGAACGACCCTGACCGGGCATGGGGGCCAACCCTGATACCCACCGTCCGCGAAACGTGTGACGATCGGGGCATGTCACCCGCCGGCCCGCAGACACCCCCGTCCACCGGGGCGTCGTACTTCGCCCCGCCGGACCCGGCCGAGCCGCCGGTCCGCAAGCTCTACCGCAGCTCCGAGGGCCGCATGATCGGCGGCGTGGCCCGCGGTCTGGCCGGGCACCTCGGGCTGCCGGTGGCGTGGGTGCGGGTCGTCTTCGTCGTGCTGGCCACCATCCAGGGCCTCGGCATCCTGCTGTACGCGGTCTTCTGGTTCGTCGTGCCGCTCGGGGTCGGCGGGGTCGTGGAGGCCAAGGAGCCGCGGGACGCCCGCTCCTGGCTCGCCGGGCGCCGGCCCGACCGCGGCCAGATCGTCGCGCTGCTCGCGCTCGCCGCGGGCCTGGGCATCCTGCTGGACAATCTCGACCTCGGCGCCGCCAATGCCTACGTCTGGCCGCTGCTGCTGATCGGCCTCGGCGTCGCGCTGGTGTGGCGGCAGGCGGACAACGCGCGCCGCGCCCGCTGGGCCGAACTCAGCCGCGGCAAGCGACTGCTGCCCGTCGCGCGCGGCGCGGCCGGGGTGATCCTGGTGGGCGTCGGCGTGACCGGCTTCCTCGTCGTGCAGGGCTCGGTCAGCCACCTCGGCACCATCCTGCAGGCCGCGCTCGCCGTGCTCGTCGGCGTCGCGCTCATCGCCGGCCCCTACCTGGTGCGCATGACGCAGGACCTGTCCGCCGAGCGCCTCGCGCGCATCCGGGCCCAGGAGCGCGCCGAGGTCGCCGCGCACGTCCACGACTCCGTCCTGCACACCCTGACCCTGATCCAGCGGCACGCCGACGACCCGCGCGAGGTGGCCCGGCTGGCCCGCGCGCAGGAACGCGAACTGCGCGCCTGGCTCTACCGCCCCGAGGGCAACGGCCGCGAGGACGAGCCGGCCACCGTGGCCGAGGCGGTGCGCCGCGCGGCGGCGGAGGTCGAGGACGCGCACGGCGTCCAGGTCGAGGTGGTGTGCGTCGGCGACTGCCCGCTGGACGAGCGGCTGGTCGCGCAGATGCAGGCGGCCCGCGAGGCCATGGTCAACGCCGCCAAGTACGGTGGCGACGAGCCGGTGCAGGTGTACGCGGAGGTCGAGGGGGACAGGGTCTTCGTGTCCGTGCGCGACCGCGGCCCCGGTTTCGACCTGGACGACGTACCGTCGGACAGGATGGGCGTACGGGAGTCCATCATCGGCCGGATGCGGCGCAACGGCGGCGAGGCGCGGCTGCGCCCCGCGCCGGGCGGGGGGACGGAAGTGGAGCTGGAGATGGAGCGTCAGCAGGACTCGGGAGCAGGGAGGCCGTCATGAGCACCGACCGGCGTGTGAGGGTCGTCCTCGTCGACGACCACCGGATGTTCCGCACCGGGGTCCAGGCGGAGATCGGCGAGACCGAGCGGACCGGCGTGGACGTGGTCGGCGAGGCCGCCGACGTCGACCAGGCCGTCGCGGTCATCACCGCGACCCGGCCCGACGTCGTGCTGCTCGACGTCCACCTGCCGGGCGGCGGCGGGGTCGAGGTGCTCAAGCGCTGCGCGGGACTGAGCGCGGCCGCCGAACACCCGGTGCGGTTCCTGGCGTTGTCGGTCTCCGACGCCGCCGAGGACGTCATCGGGGTGATCCGCGGCGGCGCCCGCGGCTATGTCACCAAGACCATCACCGGCCCCGACCTGGTCAACTCGGTCTTCCGGGTCGCCGACGGCGACGCGGTCTTCTCCCCGCGGCTGGCCGGCTTCGTCCTGGACGCCTTCGCCTCCACCGACGCCCCGCCGGTCGACGAGGACCTGGACCGGCTCACCCAGCGCGAGCGCGAGGTCCTGCGGCTGATCGCCCGCGGCTACGCCTACAAGGAAGTGGCCAAGCAGCTCTACATCTCCGTCAAGACGGTCGAGTCGCACGTCTCGGCGGTGCTGCGCAAGCTCCAGCTCTCCAACCGCCACGAACTCACCCGCTGGGCCACCGCCCGTCGGCTGGTCTGAGGACCGGCCGGGCAGGGCGGCCTCACACGGGGCGGGCGGCCCCCGCGAAGGGCATCTGGTCGACGGGCGCGATCTTCACCACGTCGCCGGTGCGCGGGGCGTGGATCATCATGCCGTTGCCGATGTAGAGGCCGACGTGGCTGATCCCCGAGTAGAAGAACACCAGGTCCCCCGGCTCCAGTTCGGCGCGGGAGACGCGGCTGCCCGCGTTGATCTGGGTGTAGGTCGTGCGCGGCAGCTCCACCCCGGCGGCCCGCCAGGCGGCCTGCGTGAAGCCCGAGCAGTCGTACGAGGACGGGCCGGTGGCGCCCCAGACGTAGGGCAGGCCGAGGGAGTCGTACGCGAAGGACACGGCCCGCGCGGCCCGGGCGTTGGGGGCCGCCGCGGGCGCCAGGGCCGCGCGTGAGCCCGCGGAGACCGCGCGGCCGGCCCGGTCGCCGGAGCGGGCCGTGCCGTGGCCCCCGTCCGCCAGGACGGCGGCGCGCCGGCCCGCGGTCAGCCCGTCCAGCAGGCGCTGCGCGGAGGCCAGGCGCTCCTGCACGGTCCGCTTGTGGCGGGCGAGCTCGGCGCGGGACCGGCGCAGTTCGGTGAGTTCGGTGCCGGCCTCGGTGCGCAGCTGCTCGATCTCGCGCTTCTGGGCGCCGAGGGCGTGCAGCGCGGCGTTCTGACGGCTGCTCATGCGGTCCAGCACCCCGGCCCGTTCGAGGTACTGGTCCGGCGAGGAGGCGAGCGCGAGCTGCATCGCCGGGTCGACACCGCCGGAGCGGTACTGGGCGGTGGCGATCGACCCGAGGCCGTCGCGGGTGCGGTTGAGCCGCTCGGTCCTGCGGGCGAGTTCGTCCTGGAGGTCGTCGATCCGGTGCTGGACCGTGTCGGCCTTCTCCTTCGCCCCGTTGTACCGCTCGGTGGCCTGCTCGGCCTCCTCGTAGAGCCGGTCCACCCGGGCCTTGGCCTCGGAGGTGGTCAGCCGGGGGTCGGCGTGCCCGGTCTCACCGAACATCGTCACCGAAGCCGCTCCCGCGATGGCGAGGGTGGCGGCCGTGCGCGCGGTGGAGCCGGTGAGGGTGCGCTCCTTGGGCTTTCTGTGCGACGCCACGCGCCGTCACTCCTTCCGGGCTGCCGGGCCTGCTGCCCGCGGCCCGGCGGCGGACGGACGGGGAGCCGCGCCGCCGCCGGACCTTCGGCGGGGGTGGCCGATGCCGACGACGAGTCCCGCCGGCAGTGGGGATCGGCCACCTGGGGCAGGACGCTAAACCTGTGCGTCGCCGGGCGGCGGGGGAGTGTGCGGGACTGGTCCGATTCGGCCGCTACCTGTCGGCCGATGACCGCTGTTCGACGGGTGACCTGGTCGCTTGCGGTCCAGCCGTGACCGATGTGCCGGAAGGGACCCACCTCGGTGCCGGGTGCTGATACGGGCCTGGCTAGGGTCCTGAGCCATGGAAGCAACCATCGGCCTCGTCGTCGGCCTGCACATCATCGGCATCGCCGCCCTGCTCGGCGGCTTCCTCACCCAGATGAAGGCCATGGGCCGCGGCGAGGCGCGCTTCGTGCCGGGCATGCTGCACGGGGCACTCACCATGCTGGTGACCGGCGCCCTGCTGGTCGGCCTGAACCAGGCCGACGACCAGCCGGTGAACAACGTCAAGATCGGCCTGAAGCCGGCCGTACTGGTGGTCGTCCTCGGCCTGGTCTACGTCAGGCGCGACGACGAGAAGGTGTCGGCGGCGGCCTTCGGCACCGTGGGTGCGCTGACCACCGCCAACATCTTCATCGCGGTGCTCTGGACCTGAGCCCCTTTGCGGGGAGGCGGGGGGACTCAGGCCATCCGGGCGTAGCCGTAGATCGGCATCTCGGTGATGGGGGCGACCTTCACCACAGTGCCCGTGTGAGGCGCGTGGATCATTTCGCCGCCGCCGATGTAGAGGCCGACGTGGGTCACGTCCGAGTAGAAGAAGACCAGGTCGCCGGGTTGGAGCTGGTCCGCGGTGACGCGGGTGCCGAAGTCGACCTGGTCGTAGGTGGTGCGGGGGATGGAGACGCCCGCGGCGGCCCAGGCACCCTGGGTCAGGCCCGAGCAGTCGAAGGAGTTGGGGCCTGTGGCGCCGTACACGTACGGCTTGCCGAGCTGGGCGTGGGCGAAGGCGATCGCCTTCTCGGCCTTGGCGGCGTAGCTGCCCGAGGCCGTCGAGGACGAGGTGCCGCCCCCGGCGGACGAGGTGCCCGAGGCCGTCCCGGCCGCCTCCTGTGCCGCCTTCTCCTTCGCGGCGATGGCCTTGGCCGCGGCCGCGGCCTCCTCCTCCTTCTTCTTCTCCAGGGCGGCCAGCCGCGCCTTCTCCTGGGCGGTCAGGGTGTTGAGCAGCTGCTGCGCGGCGGCGAGCTTCTGCTTGACCGTCCTCTTCTCCGCGGCCAGCCGCGTCTGCGCCTCGGTGAGCTTCGCCAGACTCTGGACGGCCTCCGTGCGCTTCTGCGTGGTCGCCGCCTGCTGCGTGCGGAAGTCCTCCATCGCGTGTTCCTGGCGGTCGGACAGGCGGTTCATCAAGTGCGCCTGGTCCAGGAACTGCTGCGGGTCGGAGGTGAGCAGGAAGGTTGTCGTGCTGTCCAGGCCGCCGCCGCGGTACTGCGCCGAGGCGTACTCGCCGATCGTGCGGCGGGCGTCGTTGAGCGTCTGCGTCCTGCGGGCGACCTGGTCGAGCAGTTCGTCCGCGTGCGTGCGCTGCTTCTCGGTCTGCTCCTTGGCGCCGTTGTAGCGCTCGGTGGCCGCCTCGGCCTGGTGGTAGAGGGCGTCGACCTTGGCCTTGACCTCGGTGATGGACGGCTTGTCGGGGGAGGCGGGCGCCGCGCTGGCGCTTTCTCCGAAGAGGGTGACGGTCGCCAGTGCGGCGGTCGTCAGCCCCACGGCCGTGCGCGGGCCGGGGACGGTGAGCATGCGGGGGCGCGGCTTGCGGTGCGTCGCCAAGGCGGACGGCTCCTTCCGTGGACCGCCTACCGGGTTAGCTGTCGGGTTCGGGCTTCGGAAGGCCGCCCTACGGTCGTCCGGGCACGTGTGCGGTGTGCCCGTACGGACCGATTCACCCCAAAGTGGTGGGTCCCCGGCTCCGGCGGTTGCCGGACTCAGCGGAGGCGGCCGTGACGGCTCGGTCGCCGCCGTTCGGTGCGGACCGCCTGAGGGGGCACGGTAGTCAACTGGGGTGGCTCCTGGGAAGGCTGGTGTTCGAATTGTCCGCAATCATTTCGTGACCTTTACGCAGCCGGGCCGTTGTCCGGCTCCCCGGACGGGCCGGGAGGGGGTCCGGCGGCACCGCGGCGTGTGTCCCGCGGGCGACCGGCACCCGGAAGCGGCGCACCGCTGTCGGTCCCACCGCCTAGACTCGGGAGGCGATGAGCAGCCTCTTTGACGACAGCTTCCTGGCCGGCTTCGAACCGAGGGAGGAGCACCCGCCGCCGCCCCCCGAGGAGGAGGCCGAGGCGGTTCCGCACGACCTCTTCGAGGGACGGTTCGACGCGCCCGCCGACCGCGACGCGTACTACCGGGACGGCGCGCCGCGCCCCGCCGTCGACCCCGCCGCCCTGCTGGAAGGGCTCAACGAGCAGCAGCGCGCCGCCGTCGAGCACACCGGCTCCCCCCTGCTCATCGTCGCGGGCGCCGGCTCCGGCAAGACCCGGGTGCTCACCCACCGCATCGCCCACCTGCTGGGCGCCCGCCAGGTGCACCCCGGCCAGATCCTGGCGATCACCTTCACCAACAAGGCCGCCGGCGAGATGAAGGAGCGCGTCGAGCAACTCGTCGGCCCGCGCGCCAACGTGATGTGGGTCTCCACCTTCCACAGTGCCTGCGTCCGCATCCTGCGCCGGGAGTCCAAGAAGCTCGGCTTCACCTCCAGCTTCTCCATCTACGACGCGGCCGACTCCAAGCGCCTGATGGCCCTGGTCTGCCGCGACCTCGACCTGGACCCCAAGCAGTTCCCGCCGAAGTCCTTCAGCGCCAAGGTCTCCAACCTCAAGAACGAGCTCATCGACGAGGAGACCTTCGCCGGCCAGGCCGAGAACCCCTTCGAGAAGAAGCTCGCCGAGGCCTACGCGATCTACCAGTCGCGGCTGCGCGAGGCCAACGCCCTCGACTTCGACGACATCATCATGACCACGGTCAACCTGCTCCAGGCCTTCCCCGACGTCGCCGAGCACTACCGGCGCCGCTTCCGGCACGTCCTGGTCGACGAGTACCAGGACACCAACCACGCCCAGTACACGCTGGTGCGCGAACTGGTGGGAACGGCGAGCGGAGACGCGCAGGAGGGCGGCGAAGGGCCGGCGGAGCTGTGCGTGGTCGGTGACGCCGACCAGAGCATCTACGCCTTCCGCGGCGCCACCATCCGCAACATCCTCCAGTTCGAGGAGGACTACCCGCAGGCGCGCACGATCCTGCTGGAGCAGAACTACCGCTCCACCCAGAACATCCTGTCCGCCGCCAACGCCGTCATCGAGCGCAACGCCTCCCGCCGCCCGAAGAACCTGTGGACGGAGGCCGGCCAGGGCCCGGTCATCACCGGCTACGTCGCCGACCAGGAGCACGACGAGGCGCAGTTCATCGCCGACGAGATCGACCGGCTCACCGACGCCGGCGACGCCCGTCCCGGCGAGGTCGCGGTCTTCTACCGCACCAACGCGCAGTCCCGTGTCTTCGAAGAGGTCTTCATCCGCGTCGGCCTGCCGTACAAGGTCGTCGGCGGAGTCCGCTTCTACGAGCGCAAGGAGGTCCGGGACGTCCTGGCCTACCTGCGGGTGCTCGCCAACCCCGAGGACACCGTCCCGCTGCGCCGCATCCTCAACGTGCCCAAGCGCGGCATCGGCGAGCGCGCCGAGGCCATGATCGACGCCCTCGCCTCGCGCGAGCGGATCTCCTTCCCCGCGGCGCTGCGCCGCGTCGACGAGGCCTTCGGCATGGCCGCCCGCTCGGTCAACGCCGTCAAGCGCTTCAACGAGCTGCTGGAGGAACTGCGCACGATCGTGGAGTCCGGCGCCGGACCCGCCACCGTCCTGGAGGCGGTGCTGGAGCGCACGGGCTACCTGGCCGAGCTCCAGGCCTCCACCGACCCGCAGGACGAGACCCGCGTCGAGAACCTCCAGGAACTCGCGGCGGTGGCCCTGGAGTTCGAGCAGGAGCGCACCGAGGAGGAGCCCGGCACGCTCGCCGAGTTCCTGGAACGCGTCGCGCTGGTCGCCGACTCCGACCAGATCCCCGACGACGAGGAGGGCGGCGGTGTCATAACGCTGATGACCCTCCACACCGCCAAGGGCCTGGAGTTCCCGGTGGTCTTCCTGACCGGCATGGAGGACGGGGTCTTCCCGCACATGCGCGCGCTCGGCCAGACCAAGGAACTGGAGGAGGAGCGCCGCCTCGCCTACGTCGGCATCACCCGGGCGCGGCAGCGGCTGTACGTCACGCGGGCGAGCATGCGCAGCGCATGGGGCCAGCCGTCGTACAACCCGCCCTCCCGCTTCCTGGAGGAGATCCCCGAGCCGCTCATCGAGTGGCGGCGCACGGGATCCTCCCCGGCGCCGTCCGCCTCGGTGTCGGCGGCGGCCTCGGTGCTGTCGCGCTCCTCGTCCAGGAGCGGCCCCTCCGGCTTCGCCACCCGGCGCACCCAGGACCGGCCGGTCGTCGCTCTGGCGGTCGGGGACCGGGTCAACCACGACACGTTCGGGCTGGGCACGGTCGTCTCGGTCGACGGCAGCGGTGACAAGGCCAAGGCCACCATCGACTTCGGCGACGAGCGGCCGAAGGTGCTGCTGCTGCGCTACGCGCCGGTGGAGAAGCTCTGACGGGACGCGCGCCGCGTGCGGCCGGTGAGGGAGCCGCACGGGCCGCCGCGTCGCTGGTGGCTCAGCGCGGGTCGAGACCGTGCCTGAGCAGCCACGGCAGCGGGTCGATCGCCGAACCGCCCGCGGGACGTACTTCGAAGTGCAGGTGCGGGCCGGTGGAGTTGCCCGAATTGCCGGAGTAGGCGATGACCTCGCCGGCCTTGACGCTGCCCCAGCGGATCTTGGTGCTGCTCAGATGGCAGTACCAGGTCTCCGTGCCGTCCGGCGCCGTCACTATGGCCATGTTGCCGTAAGCGCTGTTCCACTGCGTGCGGACAGTGCCGTCGGTCGCGGCCATCACGGGGGTGCCGTAACTGACCGGGAAGTCGATGCCCGTGTGGACCGACATCCAGTTGACGCCCGCCTGACCGAAGTAGGCGCTCAGACCGTGCTCGCTCACCGGGAGCAGGAACTTCGGGCGCAGCGCCTCCTTGCGGGCCGCCTCCTCCGCCTTCTTCTTCCGCTCCGCCGCCTGGCGCTCCTTGATGTCCAGGCGCTCCTGGGTGCGGCTGGCACGGGAGGCGAAGTCGTCGACGTCCCGGTTCACCCCGGCAAGCTGCTGGTCGAGCTTGGTCGTGGGGGTCTTGGCGGCGTCGACCACGCCGTCCGCCTGCGTCGTGGTGGTGTCGCCCTCCTCGGTGTTGACGGTTACGGCGGCGGCGCAGGCCGCGACGCCCATGACGGCGACCGAGGGGACGGCGACGGTCAGCAGCGCCGAACGCCGGGCGGGGCGGCGGCGCCGGCTGCCGGCGCGCGGGCGGGGCAGGACGGCCGCGCCGTCCGGGTCCGCGTCGTCGGCGCCGTCCTCCGGCTCGTCGCCGAGCGGGTCCTCGCCGTGGAGGTCGTGGGCCGCTGCTTCGTGCTCGTACGCGTAGCCGCCCTCGGCGTCGGCCCAGTCCTCGGCGGCGGCGCCGTGCGCGGCGTCGTACTCCTCCGGCTCGCGGGCGTGCGGCACATGGGCATGGGGCTCGACGGGCTCGTGCGGGAGGGCCGGCTCCGGCTCGTGGTACTCGTACACCGGGGCGTGCTCGTACGCCGTGGCCGTGTAGTCGTACGTCCCGGCCGCGGGCTGCGTGTACCAGGTGCCCGTGGCCGCCGCGGCGGGGTCGCCGTACCCGGTGGTGGCGTCCTGGGGCTGCTGCCAGTAGGCGGCCGCGGTGGTGTCCCACGAACCGGTGGCGTGCGTGCCGGTGTCGTACGCGGGGTAGCCCTGGCACGAGCCGAACAGCGGGTCGTCATCCGCGTGGACAGCGCCTGCGGACTGGTACGAGGCGCCGGAATAGCCCTCGTGCCCGTAGGCGTTGTACTCGGGGGCGTACCCCGACGGGTGACGAGCGTTCACCGCTTCTCTTTCGCCTCGGCAGCAGGAGAATTAGCGGCGACTGTATCCCCCTGCGGCCGACGGCGACAATCTTCGGCAGGATTACGGCATCGTCCATGCCTTGTGTTCGATGGCCTTTCGATGCTTATGGGGGCAGGACCGTCACGCGGCGTCGACGGCGCCGGACGCCAGTTCCTCCCCGAGCAGCGCCTGCCGGATCCCTGCCGCGATGGCCGCGTGCACCGGCATGGTCAGATGACCGACGCCCGCGACGTGCACATTGCGGGCGATGAGATCGGGATGGTCCAGGCGGGCCGCCTCGACCGGGCTCATCATCTCGTCCCAGTCGCTCCAGAACGCCACGAAACGGGTACGGCAGCCCGCCGCCGGTTCGGCCAGTTCCTCTATCAGGTCGGAGTTGGGCCGCATCTGCCGGACGATGGGGTGCGGGTTGAGCAGCGGCGCGGCACGGGTGCCGGAGTGCGGCGTGCCGAGGGTGATCACGGTGCGGACCCGGCTGTCGCCGCCCAGGCGCTGCGCGTAGTAGCGCGCGATGAGTCCGCCGAGGCTGTGGCCCACGATGTCCACCTGGCTGTGGCCGGTCTGCTCGCAGATCTGCTCCACGTGACGGCCGAGCAGCGCGGCGGCGGTGCGGATGTCGCAGGTCAAGGGGGAGTAGTTCACCGCCTGCACATGCGGCCAGCCGTGCCGGCGCAGCGACCGGCGGAGCATGGCGAACACCGAACGGTTGTCCACGAAGCCGTGCAGCAGCAGCACCGGCGGGTGGCTGCGGCCGGCCGTGGGGATGCGCGTCGGTTCCTCCGGCTCGCCGGCCGGGAGCTCCGGCCCGCGTTCCTGGAAGATGCCGGTCGGGTACAGGAAAACGTGACCGGTCAGGATGGCGATCTCGATCGCCGCGGCTCGTACGTAGGCCGCCTGACGCACCAGGCGGTCTCCGACACCGAAAGACAGGACGCCCATGGCCTACCTCCCGTGCGGCACACGGAGACGGCTCTGTCCCCCGTGCGCCGAGAACGCGAAAGCCCGCGTCGCCTCACTGACCGAGGCGACCACGGGCCGAACGCGTTTCTAACGTGAACGTGTCCCAATGGGTAATTTCCCCCTCGAGGGCCTTCGCGAAACTGTCCGGTCGGGGGATGCTGGCGATAACGTTCGTTCACAGAAGTGCCCGCTGAGCGCAGCAATCGTGTTGGAGGCAGTGATGGGAGTGTCCGGTCCGATCCGGGTCGTGGTGGCCAAGCCGGGACTCGACGGCCACGACCGCGGGGCCAAGGTCATCGCCCGCGCGCTGCGCGACGCCGGTATGGAGGTCATCTACACCGGCCTGCACCAGACGCCCGAACAGATCGTCGACACCGCGATCCAGGAGGACGCCGACGCGATCGGGCTGTCGATCCTGTCCGGCGCCCACATGACGCTGTTCGCCAAGGTGCTGGAGCTGCTCAAGGAGCGCGACGCGAGCGACATCAAGGTCTTCGGCGGCGGCATCATCCCCGAGGACGACATGGCGCCGCTGCGCGAACTGGGCGTCGCCGCGATCTTCACCCCCGGTGCGACGACCTCCGAGGTCGTGGACTGGGTCAACGCCAACATCCGGCAGCCCGCCGAAGCCTGATCGCGGCCCGGGCCGCGGGAGCCGCCGGCTCCCGCGGCCGCTCCTCAGGCCAGCTCCTCGCTCATCGTCGCGCGCAGCCGCAGAGTGCCCACCAGGCGCTGGAAGGCCTCGGCCCAGTAGGCGCCCGCGCCCGGTGAGGTGTCGGCCGACTCGGCGGGCACCGCGGTGAGCGGGGTCGCGCGATCGGCCTCGGCCGGGTCCAGGCAGCGCTCCGCGAGGCCCATGACCCCGCTGAAGCTCCACGGGTAGCTGCCCGCGTCCCGGGCGATGTCCAGCGCGTCCACGACCGCCCGCCCCAGGGGCTCGGCCCAGGGAACGGCGCACACCGCGAGCATCTGGAACGCCTCCGACAGGCCGTGCGCGGCGATGAACCGCGCCACCCATGCGGCCCGCTCGCCGGCCGGGAGCACCGCCAGCAGCTTCGCCGGGTCGCCCACCGGGGCGACCGCCGTCGCCGTGGTCGGTATCGGCCCGAGCAGCGCCCGGGCCCAGTCCTCGTCGCGCTGGCGGACCGCCGCCCGGCACCAGGCCGCCTGCAGGTCGCCCTGCCAGTCGTCGGCGACCGGCAGCGCGATGATCTCCTGCGGTGTGCGGCCGCCGAACCGCTGCGGCCAGGTCGCGAGCGGCGCCGCGTCCACCACTTGGCCGAACCACCACGACCGCTCGCCCCGCCCGGCCGGGGGTATCGCCACCACCCCGTCGCGCTCCATTGCCGCGTCGCACTCGTACGGCGCCTCCACCACGATCCGGCTGTCCCCGGCGTCCCAGGACACGCAGGTCCGGGCCCTGGCCGCCATCCGACCGGCCAGTGCGGAGCCGGGCAGGGCGGAGAGCAGCTCGGAGGCGGTCGCCCGCACATTGCGGCTGCGGTCGGAGAGCGCCTGTTCCAGGAAGGGCTCGTCGGCCGGCGACAGGCCCTCGCGCAGCGAGTCCAGGAACATCAGGCGGTCCTCGGCCCGCTCACCGCCCCACCCGGCACGCAGCAGTTCCAGCGCGCCCCGGGGGTCGCGGGACCGCAGGCGCGTCAGCAGCGCGACCCGTTCGGCGAACAGGCCCTCCTCCCACAGTTGCCGCACCGCCGGGTCGTCCGCCCCGTTCCCGGCGTCCGGTGCGGCGCCGGAGGCGCCCGCCCGCAGCGCGAAACGCCAGTCCGCGTTCAGCTCCGCCAGCCACAGTCCGCGCGGGCCCGCGAGAGCGAGCGCGTCCGGTCTCAGGTCGGTGCGGGCGCGTGCGGCGTCGAGCAGCGCGGGCAGCATCTCCGGCGGGGCGGCGTAACCGCGTGCGGTGGCCTCGCCGAGCCACTGCGGCAGCAGCTCGGCGAGGTTGGGAGCGGCGCCCCGGCGACCGCCGCTCCCGCCCGACCGATCGGCCAGCAGCAGCGCGAGCCGGCGTCGCGCGGCGGCCGGCAGGGCGGGGCGCGGATCGTCCGGGGCCGCGGCCGGCCGCTTCCCCGCGGCGGCCGGCCGCAGCCCCGCACGACGCCGCAGGACGGCGACCGCGGCGGCGTCGAGCAGTTCGGTGGGCGTCCCGCCCTTGCGTTCGGTGCCCATCAGGGCGGTCCCGACCAGATCGGCCCAGGTCGCCGTCTCCATGCGTCCCCCTTCGGTGTCGTTCGCGTCCGTCCTCGGTGCTGTCGTCGGCCGCGGCCTACGCCACGAGGGCGACCGCTTCCGTCCCGGCCCCGCCCCAGACCGTGTACGGCCGGAAGCCGCGGTGTCCCAGCTCGCCGAAGACCGTCACGGGCCGGCCCCCCGAGACCGCCGCCAGGCGCCACAGCCCCCCGGCGCCGGTGCCGCCCCCCGCGGTCACCGGCACCGCGTCCGCCCCCGCCGCGTCGGCGAGCTGCCAGCCCGTGTCGCCCGGCACCGGCACGACCTGGTCGAGGACCGAGGGCCAGGCGTCCAGCCACGGGTCGTCCGCCAGGGCCTGCCCGTACGCCGCCAGTGCGGCGCCGACCGGCAGCCCGGGCGGCACGGGCGCCGGACCGGGCGCGGCGTGCCGGGTGCCGAGCACGGCCCGCAGCGGCCGCGCGCCCGGGTGGTACGCCAGCTCGGCGTCGACTCCGAGCCCGACCGGGAGGGCGAGCTCGGGCGCCCGGCCGCCCGCGCCGAAGGACAGCAGCAGCGCGGGCCGCCCGGTGTCCCGGCCGTGCAGCCATATGCGCCGGGTGGTCAGCCGGTCGTCGGCGGAGTCCTGCTGGGCCAGCACCAGCCAGTGGTCCCGCACTGTGGTCCCGGCGAGCAGTTCCGCCGAGTCCACCGTGAATCCCACCCGGCCGCGCACTGTCGCGGCCAAGGGCCCGGGAAGCCGGTCGTGCCCCAGCAGGCCCTGGGTCAGCAGATGCAGCAGGGCGGTCTCCTCCAGCAGCCGTGACGGCCAGTCGCCCCCCGCGACGGCCACCGCACCCAGTTCGCGCACCCGCGAGGCGAGCCCGGGCGCCTGGGCGTCGACCATGCGGGCCGCAGTCTCCTCCCACCGCTGGTAGCCCTCGCGGTCGGCGCCGGCCAGCCCTCCGAGCAGCAGGTCCGTCAGCCGCCGCTCCAGCTCGGCCGCCCCGGTGGCGACCCGGCGCGCCCGCTGTACGGCCCGCTTGCGCGCCGCCTCGGGGTCCCCGCCGCCGGCGGGGGCGGCCTTGCGTTCCTCACGCGCGCGCCGCGCGTCGAGCCATTCGGTGACCCAGTCGGGCCGGCCGCCCCCGTGTGCGGCCGGCCCGACCTCGCCCCCGGACCACAGCAGCAGCAGTCCGATGGCGTGCTTGCAGGGGAACTTGCGGCTGGGGCAGCTGCACTTCGCCGCGGGCCCGGCGGTGTCCACCACCGTCTGGTACGGCTTGCTGCCGCTGCCCGCGCACAGCCCCCACACCGCCGTGTCCGACGTCCCCGTGCCCGACCAGCGCGCGGCCGCCGCCAGACCCGTCCCGGCCTTCCGCGACGACGCGTCGGGCGCGAGGGCCAGGACCTGGTCGGCGGTCCACCGCTCGGGTCGCTGCTTGTCCATCCCGTCCATGCCCAAGACGGTAGGTGCGGGCACTGACAATCGCTTCTGACCTGGTGTCATGTGCGTGCGGACGCCGATTGTCAGTGGGCTCGTGCAGGGTGGGAACCGCGGACGGCGCAGGGGGCCTGACGGATCGTCCGCTCCACTCCGACGTGCCCAGAACCGTGCCCAGAACAGGGGGAGAAGCATGTCCGCGGACACCGCACTCCGGCCGCATGCCGAAGACGCGTTCGCCCATGAGCTCAAGGCTCTCGCGGCGGCCGACGACCGGCCGCGCCCGGCCCGCTGGAACCTGTCGCCGTGGGCGGTCGCGCTGTACCTGCTGGGCGGCGAGCTTCCCGACGGCACCGTCATCACACCCAAGTACGTGGGCCCGCGCCGCATCGTCGAGGTCGCGGTCAGCACCCTCGCCACGGACCGGGCCCTGCTGCTGCTCGGGGTGCCGGGCACGGCCAAGACCTGGGTCTCGGAGCATCTGGCGGCCGCCGTCAGCGGCGACTCCACCCTCCTCGTGCAGGGCACCGCCGGCACACCCGAGGAGGCCATCCGCTACGGGTGGAACTACGCGCAGTTGCTCACCCACGGCCCGACCCGGGAGGCGCTCGTGCCCGGCCCGGTCATGCGGGCGATGGCCGAGGGCCGCATCGCCCGCGTCGAGGAGCTGACCCGCATCCCCGCGGACGTGCAGGACAGCCTCATCACGATCCTGTCCGAGAAGACGCTGCCGATACCGGAGCTGGGCGCCGAGACCCAGGCGGTGCGCGGCTTCAACCTCATCGCCACCGCCAACGACCGCGACCGCGGGGTCAACGACCTGTCCAGCGCGCTGCGCAGGCGTTTCAACACCGTCGTTCTGCCGCTGCCGGCGACCGTGGAGGAGGAGGTCGACATCGTCAGCCGCCGGGTCGGGCAGCTGGGCCGGTCGCTGGAGCTGCCGTCCCTGCCCGCGGGCGCGGACGAGATCCGGCGGGTCGTCACCGTCTTCCGCGAGCTGCGCGGCGGGGTCACCGCCGACGGCCGGACGAAGGTCAAGTCCCCCTCGGGCACGCTCTCCACGGCCGAGGCCATCTCGGTGGTCACCAACGGGCTCGCGCTCGCGGCGCACTTCGGCGACGGCGTGCTGCGCGCCGGGGACGTGGCGGCGGGGATCCTCGGCGCGGTGGTCCGCGACCCGGCGGCCGACCGCGTGGTGTGGCGGGAGTACCTGGAGACGGTGGTCCGGGAGCGGGAGGGCTGGAAGGACTTCTACCGCGCCTGCCGCGAGGTGACGCCGTGACGGACGGGCCCGCGCTGCTCGGGGTGCGGCACCACGGGCCGGGGTCGGCCCGCGGGGTCCGCGCGGCGCTCGACCGGTACGCGCCGCAGATCGTGCTGATCGAGGGGCCGCCGGAGGCGGACGCTGTGGTGGGGCTGGCCGCGGAGCCGGGCATGCGGCCGCCGGTCGCCCTGCTGGCGCATGTCGTCGACGAGCCGTCGCGGGCCGGGTTCTGGCCGTTCGCCGACTTCTCCCCGGAGTGGGAAGCGATCCGCTGGGCGGCCGCGCAGGGGGTGCCGGTCCGCTTCATCGACCTGCCGGCAGCGCATTCGCTGCTGATGCGGGAGCCCGTTGAAGGGGGAGAAGAAGGGGACGGCGGGTCCGGGGGTGCCCGCGTGCGGATCGATCCGCTGGCCGTGCTCGCGCGGACCGCCGGTTACGACGACCCCGAGCGGTGGTGGGAGGACGCCGTGGAGCACCGGGGGAGCCACGACGGGGAAGCGGGCTGTGCCGGCGACGCGGATGATCCGCTCGCGGCGTTCGCAGCGGTCGCCGAGGCCATGGGGGCGCTGCGCGCGGAGTACGGGGACGGGGGGCATTCGCACGACGCCGTACGGGAGGCGCACATGCGGCTGCGGATCCGCGACGCCCGCCGCGAGCACGAGCGCGTGGCGGTGGTCTGCGGTGCCTGGCACGTGCCCGCGCTCGCGGCCACGGCCGGTGTGACCGCCGACCGGGCCCTGCTCAAGGGCCTGCCGAAGGCCAAGGTCGAGATCACCTGGGTGCCCTGGACCCACCGGCGGCTGTCCCGGGCCGGCGGGTACGGGGCCGGGATCGACTCGCCCGGCTGGTACCGCCATCTCTTCACCGCACCGGACCGGCCCGTCGCGCGATGGATGACCAAGGTCGCCGGACTGCTGCGGGAGGAGGACCTGCCGGTCTCCTCCGCGCATGTCATCGAGGCGGTGCGGCTCGCCGGCGCGCTCGCCGCGATGCGCGGCCGCCCGCTGGCGGGCCTCGGGGAGACCACCGACGCGATCCGGGCGGTGATGTGCGACGGGTCCGACGTGCCGATGGAACTCATCCGGGACCGCCTGGTGGTCGGGGACGAGCTGGGCCAGGTCCCCGAGGGCGCGCCGGCGGTGCCGCTCGCCCGCGACCTGGCGCGCGAGCAGCGCAGGCTGCGACTGAAGCCGGAGGCCCTGGAGAAGGAGGTGGAGCTCGACCTTCGCAAGGAGACCGACGCCGGCCGCAGCCGCCTGCTGCACCGGTTGCGGCTGCTCGGCATCGGATGGGGCGAGCCCGCCCGGTCCCGCGCCGGCACCGGCACCTTCCGTGAGACCTGGCGGCTGCGCTGGGAGCCCGAGCTGGCGGTGCGGGTCGCCGAGGCGGGGGTGTGGGGGACCACCGTGGCGTCGGCCGCCACCGCCAGGGCGGAGGACGAGGCGGTGCGGGCGACCGCGCTCTCCGAGGTCACCGGCCTCGCCGAGCGCTGCCTGCTGGCGGAGCTGCCGGACGCGCTGCCGGTCGTGATGCGGGTGCTCGCCGACCGCGCCGCGCTCGACGCCGATGTCGGCCATCTCGCGCAGGCGCTGCCCGCGCTGGTGCGGTCCGTCCGCTACGGCGACGTCCGGGGCACGGACGCGGCCGCGCTGCGCGAGGTCGCCGAAGGGCTGGCGGAGCGGATATGCGTCGGCCTCCCGCCCGCGTGCGCCGGGCTGGACGCCGAGGGGGCGGCCGAGATGCGGGGCCATGTCCAGGGTGTGCAGCAGGCGGTGGTCCTGCTGGCCGACGAGGGGCTGCGCACGCGCTGGGCGGGGGTCCTGCGGACCCTGGCGGTGCGCGACCGGGGGATGCCGGGGCTGCTGCGGGGCACCGCCGCCCGCCTGCTGCTGGACGACGGCCGGCTGGCGGCCGGGGAGGTGGCCCGCCTGATGGGTCTGGCGCTGTCGGCCGGGACACCGCCGCAGGAGGCGGCCGCCTGGACGGAGGGCTTCCTCGCCGGGGGCGGCATGCTGCTCGTCCACGACGCGCGGCTGCTCGCCCTGGTCGACGCGTGGCTGTCGGGGGTTCCGGCCGCCGCCTTCGACGACGTACTGCCGCTGCTGCGGCGCACGTTCGGCGAGTTCGACGCGGGGGTGCGGCGCACGGTGGGGGAGCTGGTGCGGCGCGGCCCCGCGGGCGGCTCGCCCGAGGCGGCGGCGGAGGGCGCGCCGGGCTTCGCCGCCGGGCTGGACGAGGCCCGGGCGGACGCGGTGCTGGCGACCGTCCGGCTGCTGCTGGGACACGACCGGACGACAGGGGGAGCGGCGACATGAACGGGGCTGTGAGCGGCGGTGCGAACGGCGACCTGGGCGCGGGCACCGGCATCGACGGCGAGGAGCGGCTGCGCCGCTGGCGGCTGGTGCTGGGCGGGGGCCCCGCCGACGGCACCGGCCGGGCGCTCACCGGCCGCGACGCCGCGATGGACCGGACGCTGGAGGCGCTGTACGGGTCCGGCCCGCGCGCCGAGGGCGGGACACCGGCGCGGGGCGGGCCGCGCTCGGCCGGGCTGGGCGGTTCCGCCCCGCAGGTCGCGCGGTGGCTGGGCGACATCCGCGGCTACTTCCCGAGCAGTGTCGTCCAGGTGATGCAGCGCGACGCCATCGACCGGCTCGGCCTGTCCGCGCTGCTGCTGGAACCGGAGATGCTGGAGGCGGTCGAGGCCGACGTGCACCTGGTCGGCACGCTGCTGTCACTCAGCAAGGCGATGCCCGAGACGACCAAGGAGACCGCCCGGGCCGTGGTCCGCAAGGTCGTGGAGGACCTGGAGAAGCGCCTGGCCTCCCGCACCCGCGCCACCCTCACCGGGGCGCTGGACCGCTCGGCGCGGGTCAACCGCCCGCGCCACCGCGACATCGACTGGGACCGCACCATCCGCGCCAATCTCCGGCACTACCTGCCCGAGCACGGCACGGTGGTGCCGGAGCGGCTGATCGGCCACGCCCGCGCCGCCCAGGCGGTGAAGAAGGACGTCGTCCTCTGCATCGACCAGTCCGGGTCGATGGCCGCCTCGGTCGTCCACGCCTCCGTCTTCGGCGCGGTCCTCGCCTCGATGCGCAGCATCGACACCAAGCTGGTCGTCTTCGACACCGCCGTGGTCGACCTCACCGAGCAGCTGGACGATCCCGTCGACGTCCTCTTCGGCGTCCAGCTGGGCGGGGGCACCGACATCAACCGGGCCCTGGCCTACTGCCAGTCGCTCATCACCCGTCCGGCGGACACGGTCGTGGTGCTCATCAGCGACCTCTACGAGGGCGGCATACGGGACGAGATGCTCAAGCGGGTCGCGGCGATGAAGGCCTCCGGCGTCCGGTTCGTCGCTCTGCTCGCGCTGTCCGACGAGGGCGCGCCCTCCTACGACCGGGAGCACGCCGCGGCGCTGGCGTCGCTCGGCGCCCCCGCGTTCGCCTGCACGCCCGACCTGTTCCCGGAGGTCATGGCGGCGGCGATCGAGAGGCGGCCGCTGCCCGTCCCGGAGGAGTAAAGGGGGTAAGGCCTTACCCTCGCCGCCCGGATCACCCGGAAGGATCAACCGCGCCGTCGTCACGGGCGCCGTCTGTGACTGTTCTCACCGCTCGTCCATGAGCTGGGATTTAGTCGCGCCGCCCGCGCGGCGCTAACCTGCGAGACGGACATGCCGCGTGCTCGGCCGACGTGTGCGCCCCCCGTACGACCGTACGCATGGATCGTTACGAAGACGTCAGCGACGACCGCCCCCGGCACGCTCACGCCAACAACGAACCCGCGATTACCAAGGACGGACGCGCGTGGACCTGTTCGAGTACCAGGCGAGGGACCTCTTCGCCAAGCACGGTGTACCGGTGCTGGCCGGTGAAGTCATCGACACGCCTGAGGCGGCGCGCGAGGTCGCGGAGCGGCTCGGTGGCAAGGCTGTCGTCAAGGCACAGGTGAAGACCGGTGGCCGTGGCAAGGCCGGCGGCGTGAAGGTGGCGTCGGACCCCGAGGACGCGGTGGCCAAGGCCGGCCAGATCCTCGGCATGGACATCAAGGGCCACACGGTCCACAAGGTGATGCTGGCGGAGCTGGCGCCGGAGATCGCCTCCGAGTACTACGTCTCCTTCCTGCTGGACCGTGCCAACCGCACCTTCCTGGCGATGGCCTCGGTCGAGGGCGGCATGGAGATCGAGGAGGTCGCGGCGACCAAGCCCGAGGCCCTCGCGAAGATCGCCGTGGACGCCAACGAGGGCGTCACCCCGGAGAAGGCCCGCGAGATCGTCGAGGCGGCCGCCTTCCCGGCCGACGTCGCCGACCAGGTGGTCGAGATCCTGCAGACCCTGTGGAAGACCTTCATCGCCGAGGACGCGCTCCTCGTCGAGGTCAACCCGCTCGCCAAGGTCGCCGACGGCCGCGTCATCGCGCTCGACGGCAAGGTCTCCCTGGACGAGAACGCCGACTTCCGCCAGCCGGAGCACGAGGCGCTGGTGGACCACGCCTCCGCCAACCCGCTGGAGGCCGCGGCCAAGGCCAAGGGCCTGAACTACGTCAAGCTCGAGGGCGAGGTCGGCATCATCGGCAACGGCGCGGGTCTCGTCATGAGCACCCTGGACGTCGTCGCCTACGCCGGTGAGGGCCACGGCAACGTCAAGCCCGCCAACTTCCTCGACATCGGCGGTGGCGCCTCCGCCGAGGTCATGGCCAACGGTCTTGAGATCATCCTCGGCGACCCGGACGTCAAGTCCGTCTTCGTCAACGTCTTCGGTGGCATCACCGCCTGCGACGCGGTGGCCAACGGCATCGTCCAGGCCCTGGAGCTGCTCAAGTCCAAGGGCGAGGAGGTCACCAAGCCGCTCGTCGTCCGTCTGGACGGCAACAACGCGGAGCTGGGCCGGCAGATCCTCACGGACGCCGCCCACCCGCTGGTCGAGCAGGTCGACACCATGGACGGCGCCGCCGAGCGCGCCGCCGAGCTGGCTGCGAAGTAAGGGACAGGTCACCACATCATGGCTATCTTCCTGACCAAGGAAAGCAAGGTCATCGTCCAGGGGATGACCGGTTCCGAGGGCACCAAGCACACCCGGCGCATGCTCGCCTCGGGCACCAACATCGTCGGTGGCGTGAACCCGCGCAAGGCCGGCACGAGCGTCGACTTCGACGGCACCGAGGTGCCGGTCTTCGGCTCTGTCGCCGAGGCCATGGAGAAGACCGGTGCCGACGTCACCGTCATCTTCGTCCCGCCGAAGTTCGCCAAGGACGCGGTCGTCGAGGCCATCGACGCCGAGATCCCGCTGGCGGTCGTGATCACCGAGGGCATCGCCGTCCACGACACCGCCTCCTTCTGGGCGTACGCGGGCAGCAAGGGCAACAAGACCCGGATCATCGGCCCGAACTGCCCCGGTCTGATCACCCCCGGTCAGTCCAACGCGGGCATCATCCCGGCCGACATCAGCACCGCCGGCCGCATCGGCCTGGTGTCGAAGTCCGGCACGCTGACGTACCAGATGATGTACGAGCTCAGCGACATCGGCTTCTCCTCGGCCGTGGGCATCGGCGGTGACCCGATCATCGGCACCACCCACATCGACGCGCTGAAGGCGTTCCAGGACGACCCCGACACCGACCTGATCGTCATGATCGGCGAGATCGGCGGCGACGCCGAGGAGCGTGCCGCGGCCTTCATCGCCGAGCACGTCACCAAGCCGGTCGTCGGCTACGTCGCGGGCTTCACTGCGCCCGAGGGCAAGACCATGGGCCACGCCGGTGCCATCGTCTCCGGCTCCTCCGGCACCGCCCAGGCGAAGAAGGAGGCCCTCGAGGCCGCCGGCGTCAAGGTGGGCAAGACCCCGTCGGAGACGGCCCGCCTCGCGCGCGCCATCCTCCAGGGCTGAGTTCGCCCAGGCGTACGCCGTGAGTCAGCGGGCCCGCTCCCTTCGGGGGGCGGGCCCGCTGCCGTGTGCCGGTGCGCCCGGGGGCGGCGTCAGGGGGAGAAGCGGATGTCGATCAGCGGTGTCGACACCGAGAAGTGGTCGCTGAGCGGGCCGAAGACCAGACCGCCCGCGGTCAGCAGCACCAGGAGGACGGTGGCCGCGACCGAGCCGAAGGTCTGGTGCCGCAGCCGTTCCTCGCTCATCTCGCGCACCTGCTCCGCGGGGAACTCCGGCACGCGCGGCTCGTTCAGGAGGCCGGCGAGCCCCGCGACGGCCTCCTCGCCGAGCGCGTCGCGGGCCCGGATGATGCGCGCGGCCGTGGTCGGGGTGCTGGCCATGCTCTCGGCGGCGGTGTGCCGCAGGCCGAGCCCGAGGCCCTCGTGGAGCAGCACGGCGTGCCGGGCGCCGCGCGGCAGCCGCTGGAGGTCCCCGCGGGCGCGGCGCCGGGTGCGGTGCCAGGGCACGAACTGCTGCCAGGGGGCGAGCGCGTGCTCGAACGCCTGGGAGCGGAGCCAGCCGACGGGATCGGGGTCGGCCGCGACCTCGGGCCAGCGCTGCCAGGCCCGGTGGAAGGCGCGGTGGACGGAGTGCCGGCCCAGTTCCTCGTTGCCGGTGAGGACCTCGACCTGCCGGATCAGGGCGGGGGCCGCGTGCGCGTAGAGGCTGTCGAAGGCGGCTTCCGCGGCCTCGGCGAGGCGCAGTTCGGCTTCCTCGGCGGCCGCCTCGGCCTCCTTGGCCGCGGCCTTGGTCTCCTTCGCCGCCGCTTTCGCCGCTGCCTTGACCTGCTTCGCGGCCGCCCCGGACGTCCCGGCGGCGCCGGCCGCCGCGTCACCGGGCTGCTCCGGAGGCGCGGCCCGGTCCTGCTCCTCGGGCCGCGCGGCGGCTGGGGGAGCCTCCGCGCGGGGCGCACGGGGCGGCCCCGCGGCGCCGGCGGCCGCTTCGGGAGGGCCGGCGGCGGGCGGAGCCGACGGGGCGGTCCGCGGGGTCGCCGCGGGCTGCGGGTGGGGCCGCCGCTTCTTGGCGGTCCGTGCCGTCTTCGTCAGGTGGGTGCGGGTCATGCGATCGACCACTCGGATCGTGTGAAGATACGCATACCGCCATGTTCTGCGACACGACGGACATTCGCATGCTGCGACGGTAAAAGGGGTCTTCTTGGCAGCATGGGGTGCCGTGACCGCCGCCCGCGCTGTGAGACTCGTCTTCCGCCGTGTCCGGGCCGCGCACGAGGCCCTGCTGACTGCGGAGTCCGTGCCCGCCTTCACCGGCGGCGTGCTGGCCGCCGGACTGGGGCTCGGCGGCTTCGCCGTGCTGGTGCTGTTCCTCTGGATCACCTCCCCGTTCCCCGACAGCGGGCTGTACGGGGCCCTGCACATCGCCGCCGACTGCTGGCTGCTGGCGCACGGCGCGGACCTGGTGCGGGTGGAGACGGTCTCCGGCGTCCCCGCGCCCGTCGGGGTCACGCCGCTGCTCCTGGCGGTCTTCCCCGTCTGGCTGCTGTACCGCGCCGGTGCCGACGCCGCCGCCCCCGCGTCGACCGACCGGGCGGCGGCGTCCGCCGTGGCGTGGCTGATCGGCGGATATGTCGCGGTGGCCGCGGGCGCGGCCATCTTCACCTCGTACGGGCCGGTGCGGAGCGACGCCCTCAGCGCCGGGCTCCACGTCCCCCTGGTCGCCGCCCTGGCGGCGGCGGCCGGCGCGTGGGCCGAACGGGGGAGGCCGCACATCCCCCTTCCGGCGGCGTTCCACCGGGTGACGGACCGGGTGCCGGCGGGGGAGATCGGGCCGGTGACGCGCTCGGCGGCGGCCGGGGTGGCGGTGCTGCTGGCCGGTGGCGCTGCCCTCACGGCGGTCGCGCTGGTCCTGCATCCCGGGGCCACCGGGGCGTCGTTCAGCCGGCTCAGCGAGGCGCTGTCCGGGCGGCTGGCCGTGCTCGCCCTGTCGGTCGCGCTGATCCCGAACGCGGCGGTGTGGGGCGCGGCCTACGCCCTCGGGCCGGGGTTCGCCCTGGGCACGGAGGCGGTCGTCCGGCCCGCCGGCGCGGTCGGCGATCCCGTGCTGCCCGACTTCCCGCTCCTTGCGGCGCTGCCGCACGCCGGGCCGGGCACGGTGCTGACCTGGCTCGCACTGCTGGTGCCGGCCGTGGCGGGGGTGGCCGCGGGCTGGTTCGCTGTCGATCGCGAAGCCTCCGCGGGCCTGGGCCGCACGGCGGCCCGCGCGGCGCTCGGCGGCACGGCCTGCGGCGTGGCCCTCGGCCTGCTCACGGAGCTCGCCGCGGGCCCCCTCGGCTCCGGCGCGCTCGCCGACTTCGGCCCGTCACGCTGGCTCGCCGCGGCCGCGGCCGCCGGCTGGACCGTCGTCATCGGCGTCCCCACCGCCCTCGTGGTGCGCTGGCTCCGCCGCTTCCGCGTGTCCCGTGCGGCCTACGAGGACACCTACGACGAGTGGGCCGACGACGCGGACGCCGCCGAGGGCGCCGAGGACTGGTTCGAGGACGCGGACGCCGAGGGCGCCGAGGACTGGGACGCGGAGGCAGACCTCGACGAGGACGACGACGCCGCCGACGACGACAAGGCCGGGCCCGATGTGGAACCCCGCGCGGGCGACGGCCGCAAGCAGTCCACGGCCACGGACCCCGTCTGACCGCCGCGAACGCCGGGTCGGCATGTCGCGGGTGCAGGAGTCGCGGGCCGCTGACGGTGACGAGAGCGGGTCCGATGCGGAATCCCGTGCCGGCGGCGGCCGGAAGGAGTCCGCGGCCACGGATCCCGTCTGACCCGGCTCGCGCGTACGCCGGGTCCGTGGCGTCGTGGACGGCGCGGGCCCGGCGGGCGGGATGGACTTCAGGCCTTGCGTAGCCAGACGGGCGGGGCCGGCAGGTCGCGGGTGCAGGGGGCGCGGGCCGCTGACGGTGACGAGAGCGGGTCCGATGCGGAATCCCGTGCCGGCGGCGGCCGGAAGGAGTCCGCGGCCACGGATCCCGTCTGACCCGGCTCGCGCGAACGCCGGGTCCGCGGCGTCGTGGACGGCGCGGGCCCGGCGGGCGGGGTGGACGTCAGGCCTTGCGCAGCCAGACCGGCGGGGCCGGCACGTCGCGGGCGCAGGAGTCGCGGGCCGACTGGGTGAGGGCGTCGCCGACGCAGGAGTAGTAGTCGCGGTAGGCGAACTCGCTGCTGAGCAGGCCGCCGACGAGGCCGACCGCGAGGGCGCCCATGACGATGCCGCCGATGGCCGCGGGGCGCTGGGGCTTGGCGTTGGGGTCGGCCGGCGGGGGCGGCGGCTGCGCGGGGCCGTCGGCCAGCAGGGCGGCGGCCTCGGCGCGGGCCTTGGCGCGTTCCTCGGGCTTCATGCGGAGCGCGTTGACGCCCCAGTAGAGGGCGAGTCCGCCGAGCAGCAGGGCGAGATACGTCCAGCCCAGCAGCAGGGCGAAGAACAGCCCCCACATGCCGGACAGCAGGGCGTAGCGGGCACGCCGCTGCGCCGGGTCGGTCGGGTCGAACCGCGGCCCGTTCGGGCGCCCGCCGCCGTAGCCGCCGTCCCCGCCGGGGCGGTCGCCGAGACCGCCGCCGCGCCCCGGCTGCCGGTCGCTCCACTGGCTGCCCCAGGGGGGTGGCGGGGGTGGCGTGGGCCGCTGGTCGGAGTCCTGCTCGTCCGAGGGCTGCTGCGGCCTGCGCGGCTGCCACGGCTGGTCGGGAGCGTTCTCCGGCGGCGGAGCGAACGGATTGTCCTGCTCATGGCCGCGGCCACTGCTCATGGTTGCCTGGGTCATCCCCTTGCCGTCGACTCCTCGAGTTGTCGGACGCGTCGCTACGCCGTTCTCTCCCCAGACGCTACCGTCCGGGCGCTCCCCCGTCCCGTGGGGGGCCGTCGGGTGTGCCGGTATCGTTGCTGACGGTCGACGGGCTCGTAGGGTTCCCCGTAATCGGGAGGATCTTCGAGTCGTACGATCCTCCAAAGCGCCGGACCCGAGAGTTGACCCGCAGTGGCCGCAGTCTTCCCGCCCCTTTCCCGCCCCGCCCGCCTCGTCGTGCTCGTCTCCGGTTCGGGCACGAACCTCCAGGCGCTGCTGGACGCGGGGGCCCACGTCGTCGCCGTGGGCGCGGACCGCTCCGGCATCGCGGGACTGGAGCGCGCGGAGCGCGCCGGGGTGCCGACGTTCGTGTGCCGGGTGAAGGACCACGGCGACCGGGAGGCCTGGGACGCCGCGCTGGCCGCGCAGGTCGCGGCGTACGAGCCCGACCTGGTCGTCTCGGCGGGCTTCATGAAGATCGTGGGCAAGGAGTTCCTGGCCCGGTTCGGCGGCCGCGTCGTCAACACCCATCCGGCGCTGCTGCCGAGTTTCCCGGGCGCGCACGGGGTGCGCGACGCCCTCGCGTACGGCGCGAAGGTCACCGGCTGCACCGTCCACTTCGTCGACGACGGCGTCGACACCGGCCCGATCATCGCCCAGGGCGTGGTCGAGGTGCGGGAGGACGACACGGAGGAAGCTCTCCACGAGCGCATCAAGGAAGTCGAGCGAAGGCTGCTCGTCGACGTCGTGGGGCGGTTGTCCCGCGACGGGTATCGCATTGAGGGACGAAAGGTTCTGTTGCCGTGAGTACCAAGCGGGAGATCCGGCGCGCGCTGGTCAGCGTCTACGACAAGACCGGTCTGGAGGAGCTGGCCCGCGGCCTGCACGAGGCGGGCGTCCAGCTCGTCTCCACCGGCTCGACGGCCGGGCGGATCGCCGCCGCCGGGGTGCCGGTGACGAAGGTGGAGGAGCTGACCGGCTTCCCCGAGTGCCTGGACGGCCGGGTGAAGACCCTGCACCCGAAGGTGCACGCGGGCATCCTCGCCGACCTGCGGCTGGAGGACCACCGCCGGCAGCTGGAGGAGCTGGGCGTCGAGCCCTTCGACCTGGTCGTGGTCAATCTCTACCCCTTCCGCGAGACCGTCGCGTCCGGCGCCTCGGACGACGAGTGCGTGGAGCAGATCGACATCGGCGGCCCGTCGATGGTGCGTGCCGCCGCCAAGAACCACCCGTCCGTGGCGGTCGTGACCAGCCCCGAGCGGTACGCGGACGTGCTGGCCGCCGTCCGTGGGGGCGGGTTCGACCTGCCCACCCGCAAGCGCCTTGCCGCCGAGGCCTTCCAGCACACCGCCGCCTACGATGTCGCGGTCGCGGGCTGGTTCGCGGAGTCCTACGCGCCGGCCGACGAGAGCCCCTTCCCGGACTTCTTCGGCGCCACCTACGAGCGCAAGAACGTGCTGCGCTACGGCGAGAACCCGCACCAGGCCGCGGCCCTCTACACCGACGGCGGCCCCGGACTCGCCAACGCCGAGCAGCTGCACGGCAAGGAGATGTCGTACAACAACTACGTGGACACCGAGGCCGCGCGCCGGGCGGCGTACGACCACGGCGAGCCCTGTGTCGCGATCATCAAGCACGCCAACCCGTGCGGCATCGCGGTCGGCGACGACGTCGCCGAGGCGCACCGCAAGGCGCACGCCTGCGACCCCCTGTCGGCGTTCGGCGGCGTCATCGCCGTCAACCGGCCGGTGACCGTGGCCATGGCCGAGCAGGTCGCCGAGATCTTCACCGAGGTCATCGTGGCGCCGGACTTCGAGGAGGGCGCGGTCGAGGTCCTCGCCCGCAAGAAGAACATCCGGGTGCTGCGCTGCCCCGAGGCGCCCGTCGCGGTGACGGAGTTCCGTCCGGTCGAGGGCGGCCTGCTGCTGCAGGAGAAGGACCGCCTCCAGGCCACCGGTGACGACCCGGCCACCTGGACGCTGGCGACCGGCGAGCCGCTGGCGGAGGAGGAGCTGGCCGACCTCGCCTTCGCGTGGCGGGCCTGCCGCGCGGTGAAGTCCAACGCCATCCTGCTGGCCAAGGACGGCGCGACGGTCGGGGTCGGCATGGGCCAGGTCAACCGTGTCGACTCCGCCCGGCTCGCCGTCCAGCGGGCCGGTGAGGAGCGCGCGGCCGGCTCCTACGCGGCGTCCGACGCCTTCTTCCCGTTCCCGGACGGCCTGGAGGTGCTGACCGGCGCGGGCGTCAAGGCCGTGGTGCAGCCGGGCGGTTCGGTGCGCGACGAGGCCGTCGTCGAGGCGGCGCGCCAGGCGGGCGTGACCATGTACCTCACCGGGACGCGGCACTTCTTCCACTGAGGCGGAACGCTCCCCCTGACGTACGAAGGCCCCCGCAGCTGCGGGGGCCTTCGGCGCTCGGGGGACTCAGGGGCTCAGTACTGCGGCCGCCTGAACCATGCCGCCGTGTCCGCCTTCGCGGCGGAGACGATCAGCACGATGCTCGGCACCAGCGGGACGACGGCCAGGAACGCGCCCGTGACCAGACTCGCCAGGCAGCCGAGCGCGCTCAGCGCGCCCAGGACGACGGACCCCGTGCGCACGCCGCTGCCGCCCCTCTTGTACTTCGCCGCCACGCCGATCGCCAGCAGGGCCAGCGCCAGGGCGAGCACCCCGCCGACCCACAGCAGGCCGCCGTACTTCGCGGCCAGCCCGGTGTCGTCCTCGATGTTCGCCAGCACGACCCCGACCAGCAGGACCAGCAGGCCGCAGAGGATCCACAGGCCGGCCAGCACATAGAGCATCGCCCGTGCCGTCCTCGCCGACGGCGGCATCGTCTGCGGAGCGCCCGGCAGCCCGGGGTGGCCGTACGGCGGCTGCGGCGGGCCCCACTGCTGGTACGGCTGCTGGGGGAAGCCGTAGGTGGGCCGGCCGCCCCACGGCTGCTGCTGCGGCGGCGTGGGCGGTCCGCTGTAGGGATTGCCGGGGCCGGGCGGATGGCTCACTGCTGATTCCTTCGCGCGGACGGGGCCTTGCTGGTGCTGGTGCTGGTGCTGGTGCTGGTGCTGCCGAAGGTCACCGAGGCGCCTGGGTCTTGACGACCACCGAGTTGAGGATCTTGTCGGCGAACGTCTGCTTCTTGTCGTCCCACAGCGGCCACAGGTAGCCGATGTAGCAGGCGGCGCCGTCGAGTCCGTGGCACAGGCGGCGCACGAAGGCCATGCCGAAGCCCAGCGGACGGCCGTCGGCCTCGCGCAGCACGCTGATACCGAGGGCCTTCTTGCCGGGCGTCTGGCCCGTCTTGCCCTCGCGGTAGCACAGGAAGAGGCTGCCGACGAAGGACAGCAGCACGCCGAGCCCGATCAGGGCGAGGGCGCCGCCCGGCATCTGCGGGGAGTCGCACGTGGCGGTGGCGCTGGCGTCGCAGGCGTTGACCGCGTCCACGACCACGGAGATGAACTGCCCGTAGCCGATGCCGACCAGGATCATCGGAACCAGTCCCACGATCAGGAAGTCGATCAGTGTGGCACCGACCCGCGCGCCCCAGCTCGCGAACGGCGGCATGCCCGGCACCGGCCCCGCCGGCCGGCCGTAGGCGTCGTAGCCGTACGGTCCCTGCGCCTGGTGCGGGACGCTGCCGTACGGGGACGGCGGCTGCTGGGGGTAGCCGTAACCGGGCTGGGCCGGGGGCTGCTGCTGCGGGTACCCGTAGGGCGGCTGAGGCTGCGGCTGCTGCGGCGGAACGGGCGGCTGGCCGTAAGGGTTTCCGGGACCGGGCGGGTAGCTCACGGTGACTTCTTTCGCGCTGATACGAGTGGGGACGGCCCACATCGTCCTGGGCGGTGTCATCCGCTGTCCAGCGTCCGGTGGGAGACCTGAGAAGATGGACGTATGACCGCCCAGATTCTCGATGGCAAGGCCACTGCTGCCGCGATCAAGTCAGAACTCTCCGTACGCGTCCAGGCGCTCAAGGCCCGCGGGGTCACGCCGGGGCTCGGCACCCTGCTGGTCGGTGACGACCCGGGCAGCCGCTGGTACGTCGCGGGCAAGCACCGCGACTGCGCCGAGGTCGGCATCGCGTCCATCCAGCGCGAACTGCCGGGGACGGCAACGCAGGAGGACATCGAGGCGGTCGTGCGCGAGCTCAACGAGGACCCGCAGTGCACGGGTTACATCGTGCAGCTCCCGCTGCCCAAGGGCATCGACACCAACCGCGTCCTCGGTCTGATGGACCCCGCCAAGGACGCGGACGGGCTGCACCCCACCAATCTGGGCCGTCTGGTCCTCAATGAGCGCGGCCCGCTGCCGTGCACGCCGAACGGCATCGTCGAACTGCTGCGCCGGCACGGCGTGGAGATCAACGGCGCGCACGTGGCCGTGGTCGGGCGCGGGGTCACCGTGGGCCGCTCCATCGGCCTACTGCTGACCCGCAAGTCCGAGAACGCGACGGTCACCCTCTGCCACACCGGTACCCGGGACCTGGCCGCTCAGTTGCGCCAGGCCGATGTCGTCGTCGCCGCCGCGGGTGTGCCGCACCTGGTCAAGCCGGAGGACGTGCGGCCGGGCGCCGCGGTGCTCGACGTCGGTGTGAGCCGGGACGAGAACGGCAAGATCGTCGGCGACGTCCACCCGGGCGTGGCCGAGGTCGCCGGCTGGATCTCGCCGAACCCGGGCGGTGTCGGCCCGATGACCCGCGCGATGCTGCTGGCGAACGTGGTCGAGGCCGCGGAGGGCCGCTTCTCATGACCGACGGCCCACGCCAGGGCAACACCGCCGGCACCGACACCGGCGCCGGCACCGACAGCGCCGGCGACGAGAGCACCCCGGTGGTCACTCCCGCCGCGAAGACCGCCGAACCGGCCCCGCAGCAGGACCAGGCCGGTCCCAGCCGCCGCTTCCAGGCCGTCACGGAGGGCACGGCCCGGCCCGAGGGCGGCGGCCGGGCCGCGGCGGGCGACGCGCCCGCGCCGGCCCGTCAGTGGCCGATTCTCGGGGTCGCCGGCGCGGTGGCCCTCGGGCTCGTGCTGATCGCCGCCGACACGGTGCGGCCCGGCATGGTGCTGATCGGCGCGGCGCTGCTCGCGGGCGCTCTGATGCGCTGGGCGCTGCCCTCGGTGGGCATGCTGGCGGTGCGCAGCCGCTTCACGGACGTGATCACCTACGGGGTGCTGGGTGCCGTGATCGTGCTGCTGGCGCTGATGGCGCAGCCGCATCCGGTGCTGGAGATCCCGTTCCTGGAGGACGTCGTCCGCTTCTCCGTGCGCTGAGCGCACGGGGCGTACCGGCCCGCGACAGCACTTGGCGTCCCGTCCTCCCCCCGTCGGAGGACGGGACACCGTCGCGTAGGGCGCCCCCCTCTGGCTCCCCGGCCACGACGCTACGGGCAGCCCGCCCGCGGGGGCGTCCCGTTCTGGGTGGAGGTTTTCGGCCGGTGTACAACTTTCGCGGTACGGCGACGGGCTGACGCGGGTGCCCGGCGGCCGGTCTACGCTTCGCGCGTGCGGAACAAGGTGCTGGCGGACGTGGCGCTGGCGGTGGCTTTCACGGCGGCCAGCATGCTGCTGGGACACGAGCAGCCACCGCCGGACTGGCAGCGGCTGGACGCCGCGGGTTACGCGCTCACCGCGCTGGTCAACCTGCCCGTCGCCGCCCGGCGCCGCTTCCCGGTGGGTGTCGCCGTCTTCGTGTGCGCGGCGTGGGTGGTCTTCGTGGCGGCGGGCTACTGGCCGGTTGTCAACAGCCTCGCCCCGCTGATGGCGCTGTACGGCGTGGCCACCGTGCGCCCGGTGCGCGTCGCGCTGGGCTGCGCGGCGCTGACCGGCGGGGTGTGGGTGTACGCGGGGCTGACGGCCGCGCAGAGTTCGATGGCCACGGTGGTCGCGCAGGCGGTGGTGTTCCCGCTGGTCATGTGCTGGTTCGGGCACTCCGCGCGGGTCTCGGCGCAGCGCGCGGACCGGCTGGGTGAGGTCACCGAGCGGCTGCGCTCCGAGCGGCAGGACGCCGCCAAGCTGGCGGTCGCGGAGGAACAGGCCCGTATCGCCCGGGAGTTGCACGACGTCGTCGCCCACCACATGTCGGTGATATCGGTGCAGGCGGGCATGGCCTCGTACGTCTTCGCCAGCGAGCCGGAGAGCGCGCGCAAGGCCCTGGACACCATCTCCGACACCACGCGCGAGGCGCTTCAAGAGATGCGCCGCATGCTCAAGGTGCTGCGCGCGGGACCGGGGGAGCCCGAGGGCGGTTCGCCCTCCTACGACCCGATGCCCTCGGTGACCCGCATGGGGGAGATGATCGAGCGGGTGCGTGCCGCCGGGCTCGCGGTGGAACTGCGCATCGAGGGCACGCCGCGCGCGGTCGCGCCCGGCGTGGGGCTGTGCGCCTACCGGGTGGTGCAGGAGGCGCTGACCAACGTCCTCAAACACGCCCCGCACGCGCGGGCGCGTGTGCTGGTGGCGTACGAGCCGCACCAGTTGCGGGTCGCCGTCACCGACGACGGCGCGGGTGCCGGGCCGCGCGAGGCGCCCGGTCGTTCCGATCCGGCCACAATCCCCCGGGGAGCCGGTCACGGCTTGATCGGCATGCGCGAGCGCGCCAGGCTCTACGGTGGGACGGTGGACATCGGCCCGCTCGACGATGGCTTCGAGGTGCGTCTCACGCTTCCCACATCGGCGCGCGGGGCCGCGCGGCGAGGGGACTCATTGGACGTATGACCACGGTGCTCGTCGTCGACGACCAGTTCCTGATCCGGGCCGGACTGGTCGGGCTGCTGCGCGCGGCCCCCGGTATCGAGGTGGTCGGGGAGGCCGGAGACGGCGAGGAGGCCGTGGAGCGGGCCGCCGAGACCGCGCCCGAGGTGATCCTGATGGACATCCGCATGCCCGGCATCAGCGGGGTCACCGCGACCGAGCGCATCCTGGCCGCGGCCGGCGAGCGGGCGCCGCGGGTCCTCATCCTCACCACCTTCGACCTCGACGAGTACGTGTACACCGCGCTGCGCGCCGGGGCCTCCGGCTTCCTGCTCAAGGACGCGGGCCCGGAACGGCTGATCGCCGCCGTCCACGCGGTCGCCGGGGGCGACACCCTCTTCGCGCCGAGTGTCACCCGGCGGCTGATCGAGGCGTACGCGCCGGTCCGTCCCGCCCAGGACCCCGGCCGGCCGCCCCCCGCCGAACTCGGGGCGCTGACCGCGCGCGAGGTGGAGGTGCTGCGGCTGATCGCCAAGGGGCTGTCCAACGCGGAGATCGCCGAGGGGCTGTTCATCAGCGAGGCGACCGTGAAGACCCATCTGAACCGCACCATGGCCAAGTTGGGGCTGGGCAGCCGGGCGCAGGCGGTCGTACTGGCATACGAGACGGGACTCGTGACCCCGCGAAGAGGATGACGATTCTCCGGATTTCGAGCGTCGAGCGTATGTGCGTCGCTACCGTGGGTTGACCGACGGAACCGGGGGGTGCGTGGTGGCGCGATGGGAACCATTGCCCGAGACACTTGACGCCGCCGCGCGCCGGCTGGCCGTGCACCTGCGCCGGATGAAGGACCGCAGCGGGCTGAGCGTGCCGGCGCTGGCCGCGCGTACGGCCCAGAGCACCGAGGCATGGGAGCAGTTCCTCAACGGTGTCCGGGTGCCGCCGCGCGACGCGGTCGAGGTGCTCGGCCAGTTGAGCGGCGCGGACTACCAACGGCTGGTCGCGCTGTGGGAGTTGGCCGACCGCGGGGTGACCGACACGATGACCGGCTTCCGGTACTCCGATCCGCTCGATCCGCTGGCCCCGGTCGAGGGCATGCCCCGGCACGCGGCCCGGCGCCGGCGCAGGGCGCTGCTGGTGGGGTTCGGCATGCTGGCCGGGGCGTTCGGGCTGCTGCTCGTCGCCGGGATCGCCACCGACGGGAGCATGCGGGCGCAGGCACCGCTGTCGGCGCATCCCCGGGGGGCCGCCGCGGGCGGCGGGGCGCCGTCCGCCGGCGCTCACGGGTCCCCGGCCGCCCGGCCGGGCAGGGCCACCTCGGCGCCGACGGGATCGCCGGCCCGGCCCGGCGCCCCGCGCACCGGTGCCGGCGCGGTCACCCCGGACGGCGGGACGCCCGCGGCACCGGTCGACGACGTGAGCGAGCACACCGAGGGCGGCCACGACCCCGCGGCGGGCGGCGCCGGAGGCGCGGGGGACACCGGCGGCTCCGGCGGTACGGGGTCCTCCGGCGGTACGGACTCCTCGGGCGGTACGGGTTCCTCCGGCGGGCACGGCACGACGGCACCGGGCAGCGGCGCCACGACGCAACCGCCCGCCACCACGGCCCCGCCCGCCCCGACCCCCACGCCCACCTCCGCGGCACCGAGCCCGACCCGGGGCCACGGGCTGTGCCTGGGGCTGATCGTCCTCGGCATCTGCATCGGGTGACGGCCCCCGTACGAAGTACGGCAGCGCTACAGCACAACAGCAGGACGAGCAGGGAGACCGCACCATGACCCGTTGGCGACCGCTGGCGGACGATCTCGACCCGCGCGTCAGGGAGTTCACCGAGCAGTTGCGACGGCAGGTCGACCGCGGCGGCCTGAGCGCGGCCGCGCTCGCCGACGCCACCGGGTACAGCAGAAGTTCCTGGGAGCGGTATCTGTCCGCCCGGCTTCTGCCGCCCCGGTACGCCGTCGTCGCGCTCGCCCAGGCGACGGGCGCCGACCCGCGGCACCTCGTCACCCTGTGGGAGGTCGCCGAACGGGCCTGGAGCCGCGCCGAGAACCGGCACGACGTCACGATGGAGGCCGGACGGGTCGCCGAAGCACGCGCCGCGCTCGGCGAGTTCGGGCCCGCGACGGGCACCGCCCCGGCCCCGCGCCGGTCCCGGCGCTCCCTGGTGCTGTTCGCCGTGGGCGCGGTGGCCGTGGTGCTGGCGGTCGTCGGCGCGACCGTGTTCACCGGTGGCGGCGGCACCGACCGCGCGGAGCAGCCACGGGCACCGCACCCCTCCCGCACGGCCCACGCCGCCGCGCTCCCCTCCGGGGTCAAGTGCACCGGCGCCGGCTGCACCGGTGAGGACCCCGAGGGCATGGGGTGCGGCGGGGCGCACGCGCGGACGACGGCCTCGGCCTGGATCGGCGGCGCCCTGGTCGAGACGCGGTACAGCGACGTCTGCGCGGCCGCCTGGGCGCGGATGTCCGCCGCCGCGCTCGGCGACACCCTCACCGTCGGCCCCGCGGGGGCCGGCGGTCAGGCCCAGCGCACCCGTATCGGCGGGACCGCCGCCGCGTACACCCCGATGCTCGCCGCCACTGCTCCCACCGCCGTCCTCTCCTGCGCCACGCTCGCCTCGGGTCTCCACGGGTGCGCGACGCCGCAGGGCGCCTCCCCGTCCCCGGGGCCGGGAGGGCGGTGACCGGGGCCACACCCGGTGTGGCAGCCGCCGGGACGGCGCGGGTATAGCCTGGCGTGGGTCTCTTGACGCCGAGAGATCCCCGTTCCGGGAGCAAGGGACGCTGCCGGGGCGGCATGGGATCCAGCAGCAGAAGGCCAGGAGAAGGCAATGACTCGCACTCCCGTCAACGTCACCGTAACCGGAGCGGCCGGACAGATCGGCTACGCGCTGCTGTTCCGTATCGCGTCGGGCCACCTGCTCGGCCCCGATGTCCCGGTGAAGCTGCGCCTGCTGGAGATCACCCCGGCGCTCAAGGCCGCCGAGGGCACCGCGATGGAGCTGGACGACTGCGCGTTCCCGCTGCTCCAGGGCATCGACATCAGCGACGACCCGAACGTCGCCTTCGCCGGCGCCAACGTCGCCCTGCTGGTCGGCGCCCGCCCGCGCACCGCCGGCATGGAGCGCGGCGACCTGCTGGAGGCCAATGGCGGCATCTTCGGCCCGCAGGGCAAGGCCATCAACGCCCACGCCGCGGACGACATCCGCGTCCTGGTCGTCGGCAACCCGGCCAACACCAACGCGCTCATCGCGCAGTCCTCCGCCCCGGACGTCCCGGCCGACCGCTTCACCGCGATGACCCGCCTGGACCACAACCGCGCGATGTCGCAGCTGTCGAAGAAGACCGGCGTGCCGGTGAGTGAGATCCGCCGCCTCACCATCTGGGGCAACCACTCCGCCACGCAGTACCCCGACGTCTTCCACGCCGAGGTCGCCGGCAAGAACGCCGCCGAGACCGTGGGCGACGAGAAGTGGCTGGCGGAGGAGTTCATCCCGACCGTCGCCAAGCGCGGTGCGGCCATCATCGAGGCGCGGGGCGCGTCCTCCGCCGCGTCGGCCGCCAACGCCGCGATCGACCACGTCTTCACCTGGACCAACGGCACCGCCGAGGGCGACTGGACCTCCGCGGGCGTCGTCTCCGACGGCTCCTACGGTGTGCCGGAGGGCCTGATCTCCTCCTTCCCGGTCACCGCGAAGGACGGCAGGTTCGAGATCGTCCAGGGCCTGGACATCAACGAGTTCTCCCGCGCCCGCATCGACGCCTCCGTCAAGGAGCTCGAGGAGGAGCGCGACGCGGTCCGCGGCCTCGGCCTGATCTGACGCGCGTCCGGCGGCCCGCCGCCGGCCCCTCACCGGGGGCCGGCCGGCGGGCCGCCGGCGTTCTCAGCCCCGGCGCCGGGTCCGCGCGTCGAGCAGTGCGCACAGCGCGTCCAGCGCGCCGGCGAAGGCGTGCTCGGGCGGAGTGCCGTAGCCGACGACGAGTTCCTCGGTGTCCTGGCCGCCGAACTCGTCCAGGCTCTGCAGTCCCAGGCCCTGGGCGGCCGCCTCGGCGACGACCTGCGCGGCCGGTGTGCCGGGCGGCAGCCGGAGCACCACGTGCAGTCCGGCGGCGATGCCGGAGACCCGGACGGCGGGGACGCGCTCGGCCAGCGTCGCGACGAGCCGGTCGCGGCGCCGCCGGTAGTGCAGCCGCATCCGCCGTACATGGCGGTCGTACGCGCCGGAGACGATCAGTTCGGCGAGCGTCAACTGGTCGAGGACGGGGGAGTGGTGGTCGGCCAGCCGCTTCTCGTCCAGGACCGGTTCGACGAGGGCGGGCGGCAGCGCCAGCCAGGCCAGCCGCAGACCGGGCGCGAGGCTCTTGCTGGCGGTTCCGGCGTAGACGACGTGCTCGGGGGCGAGGCCCTGGAGGGCGCCGACCGGCTGGCGGTCGTAGCGGAACTCCCCGTCGTAGTCGTCCTCGACGACCACCGCGCCGGTGGCGCGGGCCCAGGCCACCACCGCCGTGCGCCGCTCCGGGGAGAGCGGGCAGCCCGTCGGGAACTGGTGCGCCGGGGTGAGCAGCGCGGCGTCCACGTCGTTGCCGAGGACGCCGACCTGGGCGCCGTTGTCGTCCACCGGCAGCGGGACGGTGGTCAGCCGTGCCCTGCGCAGGATCTCCACGGTGTGCGCGTAGCCGGGCGTCTCGACGGCGACGCGGCGCGCCCCGCCGGCCCGCAGGGCGCGGCCGAGCAGTCCGACGGCCTGCACGAACCCCGAGCACACCGTGAGGAGTTCGGGCCGGGTGCGGACCCCGCGCACCCGCCCGAGATAGGCCGCGAGCGCCTCGCGCAGCTCGGGCCGGCCGCGCGGGTCGGTGTAGCCGAAGGCCTGGTGGGGCGCGGCCGCCAGCGCCCGGCGGGCCGCCGCGCTCCACACGGCGCGCGGGAACGACGAGAGGTCGGGGGAGCCGGGGCGCAGGTCGTAGGCGAACCGTTCCGGGTCGGGCAGGTAGCCGGACGTGCCGGTGAGCCGGTCGCCGGGGGCGCCCTGGCCCGTGCCGCGCGGGACGGCGGCCTGGCCGCGGCGTGCGGACGGGCGCCGCCCGTCCGCGACGTGGGTGCCGGAGCCCTGGCGGGCGGTCAGCCAGCCCTCGGCGACGAGCTGCCCGTACGCCTCGGCGACGGTGTTGCGGGCCAGGCCGAGGTCCTTGGCCAGCGCGCGGGAGGACGGCAGCCGGGTGCCCGGGGCGAGCCGGCCGACACGGACGGCCTCACGCAGCGCCCGCTCCAGCCCGGCCCGCGCGCCGGCGCCCCCGACGAGGTCGAGATGGAGATCGACTCCGGAAGTGGCCCAATCGTTCACCGTTCAAGTGGACCACGGGGCAGGGACACCGCGTCGATAGGTTGGATGGCATGACGACGATCACCGCTCCCGCGGGCAGCACCTCCGGCCACGGCCCGGACGAGCCCGTTCCCGCCCCCGCCCCCCGCATCGCGCTGGCCAAGGCCGCCCCCGACTTCTACAAGGCGATGATCGCCCTCGACACCGCGGCCGCCGACGGCCTGGACCCGGTGGTCGTCGAACTGGTCAAAGCACGAGCCTCCCAGGTCAACGGCTGCGCCTACTGCGTCGACCAGCACATCGCGGACGCCCGCAAGCTGGGCCTGAGCGAGCAGAAGCTGCACGGTCTCACCGTGTGGCGGGAGACCCCCTTCTTCACCGCGCGCGAGCGGGCCGCCCTGGCCCTCGCCGAGGCGGTGACCCGCCTCGGCGAGCACGGTGTCCCGGACGACGTCTACGACGAGGCCGCCCGGGTCTTCGACGAGGACGAGCTGCCCCGTCTGATCGCCATGTGCATCACCATCAACGCCTGGAACCGCATCGGCATCACCACGCGGATGTCCCCGGCGCCGCGTCCCGGGGGGATCTGACCCTCAGGGCCGGCTCTCAGGCGGACAGCACCTCCCGCAGCTGGTCCAGGCCCCAGTCCAGGTCCTCCTTGGAGATCACCAGCGGCGGGGCCAGCCGGATCGTGGCGCCGTGGGTGTCCTTGACCAGGACACCCCGGCCCAGCAGCCGCTCGGAGACCTCGCGGCCGCTGCCGTGGCCGGGTGCGATGTCGACCCCCGCCCACAGGCCGCGGCCGCGCACCGCCGTGACCGTGCCGCTGCCGGTCAGCAGGGACAGCTCGTGGTGCAGATGGTCGCCGAGTTCGGTGGCCCGCTGCTGGTACTCACCCGTGCGGAGCATCGCGAGGACCTCCAGGGCCACGGCGCACGCCAGCGGGTTGCCGCCGAAGGTCGAGCCGTGCTCTCCCGGGCGGTACACCCCGAGCACCTCCGCGGAGGACACGACCGCCGACACCGGGACGACGCCGCCGCCCAGGGCCTTGCCCAGCACGTACATGTCCGGGACGACGCCTTCGTGCTCGGAGGCGAACGTCCGGCCCGTACGGCCCAGGCCCGACTGGATCTCGTCGGCGATGAACAGCACCCCGTGCTCGGAGGTCAGCCGCCGTACCCCGGCCCAGTAGCCCGCCGGCGGCACCAGCACCCCCGCCTCGCCCTGGATGGGCTCCATCAGCACGGCCACCGTGTTCGCGTCGATCGCCGCCTCCAGCGCCGCGAGGTCGCCGTACGGCACGACCTCGAAGCCCGGGGTGTAGGGGCCGAAGTCGGCGCGGGCCTCGGGGTCGGTGGAGAAGCTGATGACGGTGGTCGTGCGGCCGTGGAAGTTGTCCGCGGCCACGATGATCTTCGCCTGGCCGTCCGGCACGCCCTTGACCCGGTAGCCCCACTTGCGGGCGGTCTTGACGGCGGTCTCCACGGCCTCCGCGCCGGTGTTCATCGGCAGCACCATCTCCATGCCGCACAGCTCCGCGAGTTCCGTGCAGAACCGGGCGAACCGGTCGTGGTGGAACGCCCGCGAGGTGAGCGTGACCCGGTCCAGCTGCGCCTTGGCCGCGTCGATCAGGCGGGCGTTGCGGTGGCCGAAGTTGAGCGCCGAGTAGCCGGCGAGCATGTCGAGGTACCGGCGGCCCTCGACGTCCGTCACCCAGGCGCCGTCCGCGGAGGCGACGACGACGGGGAGCGGGTGGTAGTTGTGCGCGCTGTGCGCTTCTGCGGCGGCGATGTGCTCGGCGGCGGTCGACACGTGAGTGCTCCGTTCGTGGTACGTCGGGAGATGGGGCGCTGGAGCCCGGTGGGGCTCTTTCCATTGTTCCTATCGTCGCTCGCCCGGGATGTGAAGAAACATTGCGGCGACGTCCCGACCTCGCGTTGCTAGGCTGGCCGTGGGCCGTGACTGGCGCGCTGGGATGGGACGGACCATCGGGGAGCGGTCCGTGAACTGTGTGCCGTGCGCCTGGGCCATCCGGTATGCCGTGCCGCGCAGGAGGTCCGCATGTCCAGTGGTCCCACCGAGTCCACCGCCTTCCGCAGTGCCCTTGACGTGATCAGGGGGGTCGAGCCGCGCGTCGCCGACGCGATCGGCCAGGAGATCGAGGACCAGAGGGCCTCGCTCAAGCTCATCGCCAGCGAGAACTACGCCTCCCCGGCGGTGCTGCTGGCCATGGGCAACTGGTTCAGCGACAAGTACGCCGAGGGCACCGTCGGGCGCCGCTTCTACGCCGGGTGCCGCAACGTCGACACCGTCGAGGCCGTCGCCGCCGAGCACGCGCGGGCGGTCTTCGGCGCCGAGCACGCCTATGTGCAGCCGCACTCCGGCATCGACGCCAACCTGGTCGCCTTCTGGGCCGTGCTGGCCGCGCGGGTGGAGGCGCCGGCGCTGGAGCGCGCCGGTGTGCGCCAGGTCAACGAGCTGTCCGAGGCGGACTGGGCGCGGCTGCGCCACGAGCTCGGCGACCAGCGCATGCTCGGCATGTCCCTGGACGCGGGCGGCCACCTCACCCACGGCTTCCGGCCCAACATCTCCGGGAAGATGTTCGACCAGCGCAGCTACGGCACCGACCCGGCGACGGGCCTGCTCGACTACGAGTCGCTGCGCGAGACGGCGCGCGAGTTCCGCCCGCTGATCATCGTCGCGGGCTACTCGGCCTACCCCCGGCTGGTGAACTTCCGCATCATGCGGGAGATCGCCGACGAGGTCGGCGCCACCTTGCTGGTCGACATGGCGCACTTCGCGGGTCTGGTCGCCGGCAAGGTCCTCACCGGGGACTTCGACCCCGTGCCGCACGCGCAGATCGTCACCACCACCACGCACAAGTCGCTGCGCGGCCCGCGCGGCGGCATGGTGCTGTGCGACTCCTCGCTGGCCGAACAGGTCGACCGCGGCTGCCCGATGGTGCTCGGCGGCCCGCTGCCGCACGTCATGGCGGCCAAGGCGGTGGCCCTGGCCGAGGCCCGCCACACCGACTTCCACGGTTATGCGCAGCGCATCGTCGACAACTCCAGGGCGCTGGCCGAGGGGTTGCTGCGGCGCGGCACGACCCTGGTCACCGGCGGCACGGACAACCATCTCGTGCTCATCGACGTCGAGTCCTCCTACGGCCTCACGGGGCGGCAGGCCGAGGCGGCCCTGCTGGAGTCCGGCATCGTGACCAACCGGAACTCCATCCCGCAGGACCCGAACGGGGCCTGGTACACCTCCGGCATCCGCATCGGCACCCCGGCCCTCACCACCCGCGGCCTCGGCACGGGCGAGATGGACGAGATCGCGGGCCTCATCGACCGCGTGCTGACCACGACCGAGGCCGGCGTCACCTCGGCCGGCAAGCCGTCCAAGGCGCAGCACGTGCTGGACGCGAAGGTCGCCGACGAGATCGCGCAGCGCGCCGCCGACCTGCTGGCCGGCTTCCCGCTCTACCCGGGCATCGACCTCGGCTAGAGCGGGCCGGGGCCTCACACGTCGAGCAGTTCCCGCGGGGGCCCCGGCTCGCGGGGCGTGCGGCGGGATATGAGGCGTGGGGCGAGCAGGGTGCCGGCGCAGCCGAGGGCGAGGCCGGCGCCCAGCCCGGGCAGGGACCACCACCAGTCGCCGCCGCCGCTGTCCACGGCGGCGGCTGCCGGGGGTGCGGAGGCGGCGGCCGTGGCGGGGTCGTCCCCCAGGCCGAGCGGGTAGTCGGGCGCGCTGACGCCGAGGCCCTTGTCCGGGCTCATGAGTCCCATCCGGTCCAGCAGTGCGCTGAGGGCCTTCGGCTGGGCGGCCCGGTGCCAGGCCCCCTGCTCCGGCAGACCCGCGTCCCCCACCTGGCGGCTGTGGACCCACGGGCCTCCGGCGGCGTCCGGGTAGACGAAGTCCACGCGCCACACGGAGACGTCGTGGATCAGCCAGGTGACGGTGACATGGCGCTGCCCGGCGGCCTCCACGTCCGACGTGGAGGGCGGATCGGCGGCCTCGGCCACCGGTCCGACGGACGCGTACAGCGTCGCGTAGTCCGGGGACGACGTGTAGATCGCCGCGGCCTTGCCGCTGCCCGGCGCGACCAGCATCACGCTGGTCGGCCCTCCGGCCGCGGCCGGCCACGCGCCGGTGAGCACGGCGGCGAGTGCCGTGGCCGTGACGCCCGCCCAGGTGACGAACCTTCTGATCCGCATGGGGTGGTCCCCCTCTCGCTCGGTCCTGCCCCTGATACACCGCCCGGACCGGCCGGGTTCCCGTCCCGTTCCCGGGCCTTCACCGCCTTGATGTCGACGCTCTTCACCGTCGGCGCGTCCGGTGTCCTCGCCGCCGTATTGCCGACAACTTCGGTCCTGCGGGCGCGTGGGAGGCCGGCACCCCAAGGGGGCGCCGGCCCTTCGGCGTTGCCAGGCCCGGCGGAAGGGGCACCGGCGGGTCAGTCGGGCGGGACGGGGGAGCCCCGGAGCCGGGCCGATTCCGCGATCGCCAGCGCACGTGCCTGGTCGGGCACGCCCTCCAGACGCAGCGTCACCTCGCCGCGCTGCCAGAGCAGGGTGGGCCCGGCCGCCCGGGGCGGCTCGCGACGCGTCCGTCCGTCGGGATCGACGAGCTGGACGTAGTGCGGTTCGGCGAACCACACGGCGAATGCGCCGTCGACCTCCACCCATTCGGCCGCGGAGCCGGTGGTCTTGAGGAAGACCACGTCGATCGAGGCCCGGAACTGGTCGAGCCGGATCGTGCGGCCCTCGCGCCGCCAGCTCATCGAGAGCACCCGCCCGCCGTCGGTGACCGCGACCCCGTCCGGCTCGCCGAGCGCCGCCGGGACGAACGCCCCGTCCAGCGGCGCGTGTCCGCGCACCGGCGGCGGGCTTCCCGCGCCCGGTGTCGCCGAGGGGTCGTGGCGCACGGCGACGCCGCCGAAGCCGAACCAGTCCGCGACGGCGGCCCGCACCGGCGGGGTGAGCACCAGCACCACCAGCAGCCCGCACACCACCGCCACCAGGGCCCGCCACCGCGCGGCGATCCTGAACCGGGCGCGCCGCACCCGTCCCTCACCGGGCACCGCCTCGGCGAGCAGCCGGGCCAGCACCTGCTCGGCCACGGAGTCCGGCGACGGCGCCGGGATGTCCAGCCGCCGCCCCGCCTCGCGCAGTTCCTCCGGGAGCCGGTCGGTCATCGCAGCCCCCCGTCCCCCGCGGCCAGCAGTGGTTCGCCGAGCCCGGTCCGCAGTTTCGCCAGGGCGCGGTGCAGCCGGGACTTGACGGTGCCGCGCGGCCAGCCCAGCACCGCCGCCGTCTCCTCCTCGTCCAGGTCGAGCAGATAGCGGCAGGTGACCACCAGCCGGTGCGGCTCGCTCAGCCCGCCGACCGCGGCCAGCAGCGCGGCGTGCCGTTCCCGGGTGACCGCCAGGGTCTCCGGGTCCTGGTCCGGCCCGGGCACGGCCTCCAGCACGGCGTTGCGCTCGACGGCCGAGCGCAGCCGGCGGGCGGCGCGTGCCGCGTTGCGCGCCTCGTTGGCGACGATGCGCAGCAGCCACGGCCGGAAGGCGGCGCCCTCCCGGAAGCCGCCGAGGGCGCGGTAGGCCTTGACGAACGAGTTCTGCACCACGTCCTCCGCGTCGGCACCGGCCCCGAGCAGCACCGCCGTGCGATGGGCGACGTCCGCGTGGACGCGCACCAGCTCCGCGTACGCCTCGCGGTCCCCGGCGCGTACGCGTGCGATCACCGCCGCCTCCCCCTCCGTGGCGGCCCCCTTTCGCTCCCCGGCCGCCCCCGCGCGACCCCGTCACCCCTTCTACACCGCTCCCTCCCGCCCGGTTCCCGTTGCGGGCGGACAATCCCCGGGGACCTGAGAGAATGAGAGGCATGGCTCTCGAACGTCCCCGTGTGCTCTCCGGCATCCAGCCCACCGCAGGCTCGTTCCACCTGGGCAACTACCTGGGCGCGGTCCGCCAGTGGGTCGCGCTCCAGGAAACGCACGACGCCTTCTACATGGTCGTCGACCTGCACGCGATCACCGTGCCGCAGGACCCGGCGGAGCTGCGCGCCAACACCCGGCTGGCCGCCGCCCAGCTGCTCGCCGCCGGGCTCGACCCGGAGCGCTGCACGCTCTTCGTCCAGAGCCACGTCCCCGAACACGCGCAGCTCGGCTGGGTGTTCAACTGCCTCACCGGCTTCGGCGAGGCGTCGCGCATGACGCAGTTCAAGGACAAGTCCGCCAAGCAGGGCGCCGACCGCTCGACCGTGGGCCTGTTCACGTACCCGATCCTCCAGGTCGCCGACATCCTGCTGTACCAGGCGAACGCCGTCCCCGTCGGCGAGGACCAGCGCCAGCACATCGAGCTCACCCGGGACCTCGCCGAGCGCTTCAACGGCCGCTTCGGCGACACCTTCACCATCCCGGCCCCGTACATCGTCAAGGAGACGGCGAAGATCTACGACCTGCAGGACCCGCAGGCGAAGATGAGCAAGTCGGCGGCGTCCCCGAAAGGCCTCATCAACCTCCTGGACGAACCGAAGTCCTCGGCGAAGAAGATCAGGAGCGCGGTCACCGACACCGACACCGTGATCCGGTTCGACGAGCAGGGGAAGCCGGGCATCAGCAACCTGCTGACCATCTACTCCACACTCACCGGGACCGCGATCCCCGAACTGGAGCAGCGCTTCGAGGGCAAGGGCTACGGCGCGCTGAAGACCGAGCTGGCGGACGTCTTCGTGGAGTGGGTCACCCCGTTCCGCGAGCGCACGCAGGAGTACCTCGGCGACCCGGAGAGCCTGGACTCCGTGCTGGCCAAGGGTGCCGAGAAGGCCCGCGCCGTGGCCGCCGAGACCCTGGCGAACGCGTACGAAAGGGTCGGTTTCCTGCCCGCCAAGCACTGAACGGGGCATCCCGGCGTCCCGCGGCGCGGGCCTTTGGTCCCGCGTGAATGTGACGGACGACGCTCGCGCCCCGGGGTGCGAGCGCGTCACACTTGCTGCGGAGGCGCTGTGCCGCACACCGTGCGTACGATGCCTCCGGCCCGCCCGGGACCCGGACGGGAGCGGGCGGGAAACCGACGGGGCGACGACCGGGGTACGACCGGGAAAGGGGTGAACTCGTGGGAAACCGCATGATCGGCGTGTCCATCGCGGTCCCGGAGCCTTACGGCAGCCTGCTGCAGCAGTGCCGCGCCGACTTCGGCGACCCGCTGGCCTACTGCATCCCCACCCACGTCACACTGCTCCCGCCGACCGAGGTGGACACCTCCGTCCTCCCCGCCTTCCGCACGTACCTGGACGAGGTCGCGGCCGCCTGCCACCCCTTCCCGATGCGCCTGGAGGGCACGGCCAGCTTCCGGCCGCTGACCCCGGTGGTCTTCGTCGAGCTCGCGCAGGGCGGCCTGGACTGCGCCGAGCTCCAGGAGCGGGTGCGTTCCGGCCCGGTCCGCCGCGAGCTGCAGTTCCCGTACCACCCGCACGTCACCATCGGCCACGGCATCCCGGACGAGGCGCTGGACCGCGCCCAACTGGAACTCGCCGACTTCACCGCCGCGTGGACGGCGAGCTGCTTCTCCCTGTACGAGCAGGACGACGAGGGCGTCTGGCGCCCCCTGCGCGACTACGCCTTCGGTGCCGCCACCGCCCACCCCCTGCTCCCGCAGCAGCCGGGCGCCTGCGAACCCCTCGGCACGGCTCCCGCGCGGGGTACGCAGCCCGCCTGAGGACCCCGTCCCGCCCCGTCCCGCCCCGCTGTGCGATGCCGCCGGCGGGCCACTTCTTCGCCCGTGGCCCCGGACGTGCCCGTCGCGCCGTGCCTAACCTGCCGCCATGGATCCCTCCCTCGCCGCGGACCGCGACCGCTTCCCCGACCTCCTGCGCTCCGTCACGGAGTTCGCCGCCCGTGAACTGGCCGCCGTCGACGACCGCCCGGTCGCCGGCCGCGGCCCGGCCCCCGCGCCGGAGCCGCTGCCGGACGCCGGGGCCGGGGCCGACGGCGCGCTGGAGCGCTTCGCACAGCGCTGGGCACCGGGGTTCTCGGGCAGCGCGGGGCCGCGCTACCTGGGCTTCGTCACCGGCGGCGCCACTCCCGCCGCCGTGGCGGGCGACTGGCTGACCGCCGCGTACGACCAGAACGGCTCGTCGGACATCGGCTCCTCGGCGGGCGCCCTGGAGCGCGAGACCCTGACCTGGCTGCGGGAGCTGTTCGGCCTGGGCGCCGCGCACAGCGGGGCGTTCGTCACCGGCGCGACGGTCTCCAACACCGTGGGCCTGGCCGTCGCCCGTGAATGGCTCGGCGAGCGGCGGGGCGTGTCGGTGTCCCGGGACGGTGTCGCGGCGCTGGGCCCCGTGACGGTGCTGTCCGGCGCCCCGCACTCCAGCATCGACAAGGCCCTGTCGGTCCTCGGGATGGGCCGCGCCTGCCTGACCCGGGTGCCGCTGCTGCCCGGCGGCCGGGAGGCGGTGGACGTCGCCCGGCTGGAGCAGGCGCTGGACGCCCTCGACGGCGCGCCCGCGATCGTCGTCGCGAACGCCGGGACTGTCGACACCGTCGACTTCGACGACCTGCGCGCCGTCGCGGCCCTGAAGGACCGTCACGACTTCTGGCTGCACGTCGACGCGGCCTTCGGCGGCTTCGCCGCGCTGTCGCCCCGCCACGCCCACCTCACGGCCGGCCTGGACGCCGCCGACTCCGTCTGCGTCGACCTCCACAAGTGGCTCAACGTCCCCTATGACGCCGCCGTGCAGTTCACCCGCCGTCAGGATCTGCAGGTGCGGGTCTTTCACAACGCCTCGCCCTACCTCGGCCTGCCGGCCCTGCCCGACCCCGACTTCCTGCACCTGACGCCCGAGAACTCCCGCCGCGTGCGTGCCCTGGCGACCTGGTTCTCGCTCACCGCCTACGGCCGGGACGGCCACCGCGACATCGTCGAGCGCAATGCCGCGCTCGCCCACCGCCTCGGGGACCGCATCGCCGGCACCGCGTACCTGCGGCTGCTGGCACCCGTCCGGCTCAACGTGGTCTGCTTCACCTTCGCGGGCGACACCCCGGCGGACGAACTGCGGGAGCGGGTCGCCGCCGCGGCCCGCGCCGTGGCCGCCTCCGGCGAGGCCTTCCTCACCCCGACGGTCCATGCCGGGGTGCCGGCTCTGCGCGCCGCGTTCAGCAACTGGCGGACGTCCGAGGCCGACACGGACCGCGTCTTCGAGGCGGTCGTCGCCGCCACGGCGCCCGCCACTTAGAGTGCGGGGGGTGACGGAGGGTAGGCGCGCGGTATGGAATGGCTGACGAAAATCCCGGTGATCGGCCCGTGGATCGCGCGGCTCATGCGCACCCACGCCTGGCGCACCTACGAACATCTGGAGAGCGTCCACTGGACGCGGCTGGCCGCAGCCATCACCTTCGTCAGTTTTGTCGCGCTCTTCCCGCTGCTCACCGTCGGCGCCGCCGTCGGCGCGGCCCTGCTGTCCCCGTCGCAGCTCAAGCAGCTCCAGGACAAGCTCGCCGAGCAGGTGCCGGGGATCGCCGACAAGCTCAACATCAACGGGCTGGTGGACAACGCCGGCACGGTCGGGGCCATCGCCGCGATCCTGCTGGTCCTCACCGGCGTCAGCTGGATCGCCGCGCTGCGGGACTGCCTGCGCGCCGTCTGGCACAAGGACGACGAGAACGGCAACCCCTTCCTGACCCGGCTCAAGGACCTCGGCGTCCTGATCGGCCTGGGCGCCGTGGCCCTGCTGTCCGTGGTCTGCTCCACCCTCGCGGGCACGGCCATCAACCGCCTCGGCGACGCCATCGGCCTGGACGAGAACGGCATCGGCCGGGTGCTGCTGTCCGTCGTGGGCTTCTGCGTCGCCGTCCTCATCGACGTCGGCATCTTCGCCTACCTGCTGACCCTCCTGCCGGGTGTCACCCCGAACCGGCGCGACGTCGTCGTGGCCAGCCTGATAGGAGCCATCGGCTTTGAGGTGCTGAAGCTGCTGATCAGCGGCTATCTGCAGAGCGTCGCCACCAAGAGCATGTACGGGGCCTTCGGTGTGCCCATCGCGCTCCTGTTGTGGATGAACTTCACGGCAAAGCTGCTGCTGTTCTGCGCGGCCTGGACGGCCACACCGCACAGCGCCGAGCTGCGGGCCGCGGCGGGGACCAAGGAGCCGAGTTGACCGAGATCGCCCTGCACGAAGCCGTCGCCTGCCTCGTGCCCTACACGCTGACGGGGATCGACCGGGACGCGCTCACCGGCGTCTTCGCGTTCGCGGCCCAGGAGTCCCTGGCGCCCGGCGCCGTCCTCCAGGCCCACTGCCCCTTCCGGATCACGCACGGGGGCGACCTCGTGCTCGGCTCCGAGGACATGCGGTGGCCGCGGGCCCGCGGCGCCGATCCCGCGGCCGCCCTCGCCGACTTCACCACGCTCTACGACGAGCGGGCGCGTGAGCTGTGCGGCCGGCTGGGCGACAGCCCGCTCGACGTGGTGCGCTCCACGCTCGGGGACAGCGGGCGCCTCACGGTGGAGATGGCGGACGCCTGGGTCCTGGAGATCCTGCCGGTCACCTCCGAACGCGCCGAGTCCTGGCGCGTCTTCTTCCGCGGCGGCGACCACGTGAGCTACCGCGGCACGCCCTGACGCGCCGGGCGGGAGCGGTCAGTTGCCGGGCAGGCCCGGCCAGGCGCCGCGGCGGGTCAGCGCCAGGGCGAGGGCGGCGATGTTCCAGGAGTCGTGCTCACCGCAGTGGTGACGGCCTTCGAGGGGGAGACCCGCGATCTGCAGGGCCTCCAGCATGCCGGGGCGCTTGGCCAGGCCGTGGGCTTGAGTGAAAAGCGTCTTGACGTTGATGTGCCGGCTGCCGAAGGGGTACGTGGTCCCGGTGGCCCGGCACTGCCGGTTGAACTGGTGCCGGTCGTAGTCGCCCCAGCTCGCCCACGCACGCGGCCCGGCGCGGTGCTCGGCCGCCAGGAGCTTGCAGGCGTCGGAGAAGTCGAGGCCCTCGTCCACCTCGGCCTGCGTGAGCCCGGTCAACTCGGTGCAGAAGTCGCTCACCTGCGACCGCGTGGGCCGTACGAGAATGCGGTGCCGGGCGACGCGCTCGCCGCGGTGGAGGTCCACGACGGTCAGCCCGATCTCGATGATCTCGCTCACCGCTCCCGGCGGCGGCTCGCCGTCCCAGCATGTCGCTTCGACATCCACGACGTTCAGCAGTCCCTCATCACTCTCCATGACGGGAAACAGTACGTCTGTTTCCGGCCACTGGTCACTACTCTTTGCGCAGGTATTTACCACTCTCAGTTCGAACCAGACCGTTTTGCCGATCCCGTACGGACGCGGCCGGACATCCCACGCGTCCGCCAGCGCCTCCACGAGCGCCAGACCGCGCCCCGACTCGTCCTGCGGTGACGCGGCACGGGCACGCGGGTACACGGTGCTCGCGTCGCACACCTCCACCCGCAGCCGGCCCCCGGCGAGCACCGCCCGCACCGCCACATGGCGGTCCGGCGGCACCCGCGCATGGCGCACGGCATTGGTCACCAGCTCGCTCAGCAGCAGCACGGCGGTCTCCGCGGTCTCCGCGGGCAGACCCCACGCCGCGGCCTGCTCGCGCAACCGCGCCCGCGCCAGGCGCACACTGGCCGCCCGCCGCGGAAAGCGCCACTCGGTGGGGGGAGTTGTCTCGTCCATGGCTCCAAAGGTGCAGGTCGCTGCGTAGCCTCGGAAGTGACCGAGCGTGTACGGAGGGTGGTTGTACCCCATGGCGAGTGAGACGTCCCCGCCCCCGATGGCGTGGCGCTACTGCGGCAACCAGGTCAAGCTCTGGCGCGAACAGGCGGGCGTCTCCCGCGAACAGCTCGCCGACGAGGCGGGCTACGGCTGCGAGACCGTGCGGTCCATGGAGCTCGGCCGCCGTCGCCCCACGATCCGGCTGCTCCAGGTCGCCGACCAGATGTGCGGCGCCGGCGGCAAACTCACGGCGGCGGAAGCCTTCTTGAAGCCGGAGCGGTTTCCCTCGTATTCGCAGGACTTCATGCGGTACGAGGCCGAGGCCATCGCCGTCTGCTCGTACCAGGCCGCGTATGTGCCGGGGTTGCTCCAGACCGAGGAGTACATGCGCGCCCTGCTGGCGTCACGCTGGCCTCCGCTCGGCGAGGAGACGATCGAGGAGCGTGTGGCCGCCCGCTTGGACCGGCAGTCCCTGATGGACGTGCAGACGCGGTCATTCAGCTTTGTCGTCGAGGAGGGCGCCCTGCGACGGGCGTGGGGCAGCATCGAAGGGCGGCTGCGCCAGTTGAGTCAGCTCGTGGCTGCCGGGAACCGGCGCAATGTGACGGTGCAGGTCATGTCCACCGAGGGGGGATTCCATCCCGGACTCCTCGGCCCGTTCGTGCTGTTGGAGACGGCGGAGCACGAGCATCTCGCCTACGAGGAAGGGCAGGCGTCCGGAGTGCTGTACGCCGACCCCGAAAAGGTCAGTCTGTTCACCCGGCGCCATGACATGATCGCGCGGCGGGCCCTGAGCCCTGAGCAATCGGCCCGTTTCATCGGGGAGCTGGCTAAGGAGCTTGAGCGGTGAGCGGCGAGCTGAACTGGTTCACGTCGAGTTACAGCAACGACGACGGCGGCGACTGCGTCGAGGTCGCGTTCGGGCCGGGGGCCGTCCTCGTGCGGGATTCCAAGGACAGGGCCGGGGCCCGGCTGGTGTTCGGGCCCGACGCGTGGCGCGCGTTCGTGGCCTTCGCGCTCGCGCACGACGCGGACGGCGGCGGTTCGTGACCGCCGCCGACGCGTCGGTTCAGCGGAGGAAGTGCGCGACCGTGAACCAGGTGACGGCCAGGACGACCGCGGTGACCAGGATGAATCCCGCCAGGTACGTTCCCACGACGACCGCCCCCGGTGCGGCGGCGGCCCAGCCGAAGCGTGCGGCGGGGATCCTGGTGCGGAAGGCGGCGCGGACGCAGTAGACGGCGACCGCGAGCCCCATGACGAGCCCGATGACGGACAGTGTGCCCATTGACCTGTTCCCTCCCTGTCTCCCCGTCCCTGTCACCAGGGTCATGTCCGGGCCGGGGGTCCGTACCACCTGCGCGGTGGGGGGCGGTCGGAGCGGGGTGGGCGCACGCGCCGCACGAGCGCCGTCGAGCGCCCCCGCGAAACGGGTCAGGACTGGTCGGCGCCGGCCTCAACGGTGGTGGTCCGCTTGGGCAGCGGCCACCGCTTGCGGACGAAGAACGCGACCGCGCCGACGGCCAGGGCCGATCCGCCGGTGACGGCGATGGCGGTCCACACGCCGCCGCCGGAGGACGGGGCGGCGGACGCGGACGTGGGTGCGGCCGGGTTGCCGGCCTGGGCGGTGCCGGTGCCGGTGGAGGCGGACGGCGGGGCCGCGGGGGAGGCGGTCGCGACCGACTTCGGGGGTACGAGGACGCCGACCGGGGTGACCTTGCCGTCCGCCTGGAAGCCCCAGTCGAGGAGCTTCGCGGCCTCCTTGTAGACCATGTTGTGGCCGTCGGCGGGGTGCATGACGGTGACGAGCAGCGTGCGTCCGTCGCGCTGGGCGACGCCGGTGTAGGTGTTGCCCGCGTTGCTGGTGTAGCCGTTCTTGACGCCGGCGATGCCCTGGTAGGACGGCAGGTCGTAGTCGCCGGTGAGCAGGCGGTCCGTGTTCTGGATCTCGAAGGTCTCGCGCTTCTTCGTCGCCTTCTTGCCGCCCTTGGCCTTGATCGTCCGCCACTCGCCGGGGAACGAGGACCGCACGGTCGAGCAGTAGGCGCGGAAGTCCTCGTTCTGCAGGCCGGAGCGCGCGAAGAGGGTGAGGTCGTAGGCGGAGGAGACCTGGCCCGGCATGTCGTACCCGTCGGGGGATATGACCTCGGTGTCGCCGGCCTGGAGGTCCTTGGCCTTGGCCTGCATCTCCAGCACGGTCGCGTCGACACCGCCGTTCATGGCGGACAGCACGTGGACCGCGTCGTTGCCGGAGCGGAGGAAGACGCCCAGCCACAGGTCCTTGACGGTGTAGGTCAGGTTCTCCTTGAGACCGACCAGGCTGCTGCCCGCGCCGACGCCGTCGAAGTCGGAGACCGCGACCTTGTGCGTCTGCGTCTTGTCGAACTTCGGCAGCAGGGTGTCCGCGAAGAGCATCTTGAGCGTGCTCGCGGGCGGCAGCTTCCAGTGCGCGTTGTGGGCGGCGAGCACCTGGCCGGACTCCGCGTCCGCGACGATCCAGGAGCGCGCGGTGAGCTTGTCGGGCAGCGCCGGGGCGCCGCCGAGCGGGCTGACCTGTGTGCCCGGCGCTCCCAGCTGGTCGCCGCCCACGGTCGACATTCCCGCGGGCGGGGTCGGGGTGGGGGTCGACGACGGGCCCTTCGCGTACGCGAGAGGGGCGGTCGTCAGGGCCGCGGCGCAGGACAGTGCGAAGGCGGAGACGGCCAGGGCAGGGCGGCGCACGGAACGGCGGGAGGAGTTGGGCACGGGGAGAAGCTACAGGGCGAGGGTGACGCTCCGGCAGCGGCGGGGGTGGATCCTGGCCGTGACCGTTCCCACGCCCGTGGAGCGCAACCATCCGCCCCGCCCGGCCGTCTTGTGCTGTGTCGCGGTGTGCCGCCCGGCGTGAGCGGCGGGGACGGCAAGCTATGCCCAAAAGGGGCATAGCGGGGCGAACTTCGATGTTCCGGATGCGTGTGACCGGTGCCTCCCGGGCCCGCGTGCCGGGGCCCGGGAGGAGGCCCGCATACTGGTCGTATGAAGCTCAGCCGCCCCGTGTCCTGGTTCCTGACCGCTTTCGGGGTGTGGAGCTGGATCGTCTGGACCACGTTCGTCAAGAACCTGTGGAAGGACGCGAGCGGGCTCGCCTTCGAGGGCGGCGACCACGGTGCGCCGACCACGTACTTCTGGGTCCATCTCACCCTCGCGATCACCTCGCTGGTGCTCGGCACCGCGATCGGCGTGCTCGGGGTCCGGGGACTGCGGGCGCTGCGCGCCGCGCGCTGACCCGGTCGCCGCCCGGCACCGGGCGGCGGCGCTAGGCCGGGCGCCGTGCGGAGGAGCCCGCCCCGGCCTTCGCCTCGGAGAACGGCACGGTCAGGCGGGTGACCGGACCGGACACGGCCATCGTGGCGGCCTGGCCCGCGGTCACCACGAGCAGGGCGGCCAGGGCGGCCGACTCCGCGAGCACCGTCCAGTGGGCCTGGAGCATCGACAGGTGCGCCAGGAGCAGCAGCACCATCCCGCGCCCCACGATGGCGATCGCCGAGATCAGCGCCTCCTCCCGCCGGTGGCCGGGCCCGGTCGCCAGGGCGCGCAGCAGCCACAGGGCTCCGGCCAGGCACAGGCCGGTGGTGACGGCGTACGCGAGCCCGGGGCGGGCGGCCGCGATCAGCACCGCCGTGCCGGCCACCCAGCAGCAGGCGCTGAAAAGGCAGGTCGCGCGGCGTCCGTGGCGCACCAGGAAGGTCCGCTTCCCGAACAGCGCGTCACCGCGCACATCGCGGAAGTCCTTGAGCAGGATCCGGCCGATGAACCCGATGTACAGGCCCGCCAGCAGCATCAGGTCGCCCGGCCGCACCGAGGGGCGCGCGGCCAGCACGCCGACCAGGTAGGGAACGGCGACGTAGCAGGCGGGCAGCACGAGCGCCGCGACCGCACCCCGGTCGGCCAGGCGCACCGGGCGCAGCGAGTACCCGGCGCTGACCGCGAGACCGGCCGCGATGACCGCGCCGGCCCAGGGATCGAGGGCGAGGCTCGCCCCCAGAGCCACGGCACCCGACGTGACCGCCACGACGACCATGTCCCGGCTCGCGGCGCTGCCCGTCACCAGCGGACGTCCGGCCGCGCCGGGGAGGTTGACCCGGTCGACGGCCACGTCGGCCAGGTCGTTGCAGGCCACCGAGAACAGCAGGAAACCGAGGATCGCGACCAGTGATCCGGCCAGCAGAGCGGGGTCCTGGCCGTGGCCGGTCCGGCCCAGGCCGACGGCGGTGTAGAGCGCCAGGAGCAGGGCCACGGGGGGCCTGCTCAGCAGGACCAGCAGACGCAGACGGGCCGTCATTTGTTGCTCCCCCAGTTGGACAGTGCGACGGAGGCGAGGACGAACAGGCCGAGTACCGCGAGCCCCGCGACGGTCAGGACGACCGCGAGCACGACGCCCGCGGTTACCCAGGGGGACCTTCGGGGCCGGCGGCGGGGCGGGTCGTGCGACGTGTCGGACGACGGCGTATCAGGCATGGGTCGGCCCCTCGTTGAGTTCTGCTCCCGACGCCACGATTATCGGGAGCGCGCGAACCCGGGCCATGAGTACGGATACTCAGGTTCCCGCATCGGGGCGACATGTGCGGCGGGTGCCACGATCGTGGGCGCCGCCCAGACCGGCGTTCGAGTTTGGCCGGAAAGCGCCCACCGGGAGCGGCAATTCCGTCGGTCGGTGCTTCGGCGGCCCCGAATCCGGAAATGCATGCCGCAACGGCAAGGGGGAGGTTCGCTCATGGGGAGGGTGACCTGATGAGGCGGAGCACGTTCCGGCTGCCCAGACATCCCACGTCGGTGGGCCTGGCCCGGCACCGGGTGCGCGACCACTTGGAGGGCTGGGAGCGGGAGAACGAGACGGTGGAGTCCGTGGTGCTCGTCGTCTCCGAGCTGGCCACCAACGCCGTGCGCCACAGCCCGCTGCTGGAGCGGGAGTTCGAGGTGGCGGTGACGATCGAGGCGGACGGCTCGTGCACGGTGGAGGTGTCCGACGGCGCCGCGCACGCGCGGCCGGTGCCCCGCGAGGCCGCGGACGGCGACGAGTCGGGACGGGGCCTGCGCCTGGTCGAGGCGCTGTCGCGGAACTGGGGCGTACGCGAACGCGGCCGGGACGGCAAGACGGTGTGGGCCGTCCTGGCCTCCGCGTAGCACCCGGCCCAACCGGCGGGCCGCACCGCGGCTAGCGCTCGAAGAGGAACTCCTTGAGCAGTTCGCGGACCTCGCGCACGATCGGCCGCAACAGGCGGTAACGGGACAGCTTGAGGATGCGCGCACCGAGCGGTGCGGTGCGGGCCACCAGGCGGCGGGTGCGCTCGCAGTCGGGGGAGTGGTCGAAGACCCAGTAGACGACGATGCCCATCTGGTACATCCACATCAGCTCGGGCAGCACCTCGGCGAGTTCCGCGTCGAGCTTGATGTCCGAGCCGGAGAGCACCCGTTCGTGGATGGAGATCGCCGCGTCGCGGGCCGGGTGCGACTCGGGCGAGAACGGGCTGAGCGGACTGGCCGGGTCGGCGGCGTTCTTGAAGAACTGCGCAGCGAACTGGTGGTAGGGGCGGGCGACATCGAGCCAGGCGTCCATGACCGTGAGCAGCCGCCCGGCCAAATCCGTGTCGCCGCCCCCGGCCAGCACGTCCTTGACCGCGGCCTCGTGGTCGGCGGCGAGCCGGTCGTAGAAGCCCTGGACGAGGTGTTCCTTGCCGGCGAAGTAGTAGTAGGCGTTGCCCACCGAGACCCCGGCCTCGTTGGCGATGGCGCGCATCGTCGTCTTGTCGTAGCCGCGTTCCTCGAAGAGCCGCAGGGCGGTTTCGAGGATCAGGGCCCGGGTCTGCTCGCTCTTGGCGGTGCGCGGGGTCCCGGTGGTCCTGCCGGGGGGTGCTTCGTCCACGGTCGAGAGCCTAACCGGGCGGTGCGCAGCCGCCCGCACAGGCGCCGGGTGCGGCAGGGGCGGGGGAGTCCGGGCCGGCGGCGGTGCCGGTGTACGTCCAGCCGCCGTGGGTGTCGTACGTCCAGCCGTCGGCGGTCCCGTAGACCCGGCCGCCCCAGCCGGGCCCGGCCGCGGCCGCCCCGCGGTTCCACTGGGACTCGCGGTAGCGGGCGGCCATGAGCACCGCGGCCCGGGCGAGGGGCGCCCCGGAGCGGGTGCTGAGCCGGTGGGCGGTGGGCCGGTACTCCGACAGCGCCCACAGGCAGACGAGCCAGGCGGCGTCACCGCGGTAGACCTGGCCGGAGTCGCCGATGACGGTGATCTCGCGCAGCGTCGAGGCGTGGTCCAGCCGCGGGAAGCGGCGCCGTGCCTCGTCGGAGGCGGCCGGGACGGTCTCCAGCGGCACCAGTTGGCGCTGCCGGGAGAGCCAGCCGCGGACGAAGGAGCACAGCCCGCAGTCGGGGTCGTACAGCACGGTCAGCCGGCGGACCGGCACCGGGGCCGCCGTGGCGGCCCCGGTCGCCGGGGTGCGGTCCATCACCGTCACACCCCGGGGACGGCCGGGGGCGTCCAGCCCTGCGGCGCGACCGGCGGGACCTGCTCGCGGTCCATCACCCCGCGGCGGCGGATCCTGTTGAGGACCCAGACGTTGCCCAGGTGCAGCACGCCCAGCACCAGCAGGACGACGCCGAGCTTGACCGAGAGCGCCTCGAAGAGGCCGCGGGCGTCGTCGACCGCGTCGGCGTTCTTCAGGTAGAGGGCGACGAAGCCCAGGTTGACGAGGTAGAAGCCGACCACCAGGAGGTGGTTGACGGCGTCGGCGAGCTTCTCGTTGCCGTGGAGGACGTCTTCGAGGAAGACCTTGCCCGCCCTGCTGAGCGTCCGGGCCACCCACACCGTCAGCGCGACGCTGACGAGCAGGTAGATGACATACGCGACGACCGTGAGGTCCATGGGTCCCACCCTTGTTTGAACGTGTTCAAAACCCGTTGCGGGACTGACTGTAGACCTGTTTTTGAACACGTTCAAGTCGCTTGTGGGCCGGGCTTCCCGGCGGTTCCGGGGGTCGCGGGGGAAGCGGAGGGAGCAGGTCCGGAAACGCCGACCTCGCGTACGCCCGGCACCGCCGCCGTCGCCGCGCAGGCGACCGCCACCAGCGCCGCGCACACCCACAGCGGCACCGCGCTCCCCCACGCGGCCGCGGCCGGCGGCGCGAGCGCGTAACCGGCCGGCATCGCGGCGAGCGACAGCAGCCAGTCGTACGAGGTGACCCGGGCCAGCGCCTGCGGCGGCACCTGCTGCTGGACGACGGTCTCCCAGACCGGGGTGAGGAAGCCGAGCGCCGCCAGCGCGATCCCGTAGGCCGCGATCAGCAGCGGCGCCGGGGCGGCCATGGCCAGCAGGGCCAGCGGCAGTGCGTACGTCGCCAGCCCCAGGTTGGCGACCATCACGGGCCGGCGGGGCCGCAGCCGGGCGGCCGGCAACGAGCCGAGCACCAGACCGATCGCGCCCGCCTCCAGCACCCAGAACCAGACGCCCTCGCCGCCGAGCCTGCTGATCACGACGGCCGGGCCGAGGGTGGTGAGCACGGCGGCGGCACCGTTCCACGTGGCGTGCGCCACCAGGCTCGTCCAGTACCAGTCGCGGGACCGCACCTCGCCCCAGCCCTCCTTGAGGTCCGTGAGCACCGAGGCCCGCGGCAGCGGGACGCGCTCGACCCGGACCGCGGTCAGCAGGGCCGCGCTCACCGCGAAGGAGGCCGCGTCCAGCATGAAGGCCAGTCCCGGCCCCGCGGCCCAGATCAGTGCTGCGGCCAGTCCGGGCCCGCACAGCCGGGTGGCGCTGTTGGCCACGCCCATCAGCGCGTTGGCCTTCCGGCGGGCCTCGCCCTCGCCGGACCCGGGCACAATGCCGGCCACCAGCGGCGCCTGCGTCGGCATGGCGAAGGCCGAGGCGGCGCCGCCGACCGCCTCCGCGACGGCGATGTGCGCCAGGACCGGGCCGTCGCCGAAGGCGCCGAGCAGTTCCGCCCCGACCAGGAACTGGGCCGCGCAGCGCACGAGATCGGTGGTGAGCGCCACCCGGCGGGCGTCGAACCGGTCGGCGACCACGCCGCCCAGGGGCAGGAGCAGCAGTCGGGGCACCATCGCGCAGCCCAGGACGAGCGCGAGGGCGGAGACGTCGCCGGTCACCCGGGTCACGGCGATGACCAGCGCGGCGGGCACGACCCCGTCCCCGAGGAGGGACAGGACGCGTCCGGTGAACAACAGGCGGAAGGCGCGGAGCCGGAGCGGGTGCGTGGGTGTCATGGGGCCGCAATGTATTTCGGCGCCGAAAGATTCGCCACCGAAATTTATGGTGCCGTAGGATTTCGGCCATGACAGCCGAGCCACCACCCATGACCGGGACGGAACGGGACTGGACCGACGGCCACGTCGAGCGCTGGCTGCCCGTCCTGCCGGACCTCGACCCCGACATCGAGGGCGCCGTCACCCGCATGAAGCTGGTCACCCGGCACCTGCGCAGGGTCCGCGAGCAGTCGCTCGCCGACTTCGACCTCCAGGGGCACGAGTTCCACACCCTGCACGCCCTCGCCGGCCGCGGCGGCCGCGCCGCACCCTCCGAACTCGCCGCCGACCTCGACCTCGCCCCCGCCTCCGTCACCGGGCGGGTCGACGGCCTCGAACGGCGCGGCTACGTCCGCCGCACCCACTCCACCACCGACCGCCGCCGCATCGACGTCGAGCTCACCGACGAGGGCCACGCCGCCTGGCTCGGCGCGATGGACGTCCTGGGACACGCGGAGTACCGGCTGCTCGGGGTCCTCGACGCGGGGGAGCGCAGGCTGCTGTCCGACCTGCTGCGCCGCGTCATGGCCGTGGCCGAGGCGGACGGGGACGCGGGGGACGGCGGGACGGGCGGCGGCGAGGCGGGCCGTACCGGGGCGAAGTGAGCGGGAGCGGCCGCCCCGTACATGTCGTACACGCCATCGCCATATCCTGACCCGGGAGTCTGTGCGGAATATGTCGCCGCCGACCCCTGACACTCGGCCGAACCGCCGAGTAGCTTTGCCTTCCACGCCACCTTCGCCGGCATATCGCTCGGGGGCAGCATGTACAACGAGGACCGCTACCGGACCCTGACCCGTCCGGTCATCGCGGCTTTCCCCGTCACCACCCGCAGGTACCTCGCCACGCCCTCGGGCGCGCTGCGCCGGCCCGGCAGGGTCTGGCTCCTGGGCACCGCGACCCTCGGTGTGTACTGGCTGATCTGGTACTACCGCGCCAATCGCGAACTGCGCGACTTCGACCCCGGCATCAAGGTCCGTCCGGCCCTCGCCGTCCTCGCGGTCTCCCTCGGCGCCCTGCTGCTGGTGCCCGCGGCGGTCTCCCTCTACAACACCGGCTGCCGCATCGCCCGCGCCCAGCGGCGCGCCGGTCTCGCCGGCTCGGTCTCCGGCTTCAAGGGCGTCCTGCTCGCGCCGGCGCTCGCGCTGACGCCGTTCTACTACCAGGAACAGCTCAACCGGGTGTGGGTCGCCCGCAACTAGCGCGCGGGCCCGCGCCGCGCCGGGCGCCCCTCAGGAGGAGCGCCGTCGCCGTCCGCCGGCCCGTTCCGTGCCGCGTGCGGCAGTGCGTGCGCCGGTCCGCGGGTCGGCCTGGGTGTCGCCGCCGCCGCCCGCGCGCCGCCGGCCGCCGCCCGCCGCGATCCTCGGCCGCGGCCGTCGGCGGATCGCCAGGACGAAGGCCGCGACCAGCGCCACCAGCCCAGCTCCCGCCCCCGGCCCGAGCCACCCGGAGCCCTTCGCCGCCGTGCTCGCGCTCACCTCGCCGTCGCCGCCGTGCGGCCGGGGGGACGACTTCAGCTCGCTGAGCGGCGGTACCAGCGCCCCGACGGGCGTCACGCGGCCCGTCGCGCCGAAGCCCCAGTCCAGCAGCGCGGCGGCCTCCTTGTAGACCTCGTCGTACCCCGACTCCGGGTGCATCACGGTCACGAGCAGCGTCCTGCCGTCGCGCTTCGCCGCACCGGTGAAGGTGTTGCCCGCGTTCGTCGTGTAGCCGTTCTTCACGCCGATCACGCCGGTGTAGCGCCCCAGCAGCCGGTTGGTGTTCTGGATCTCGAACGTGCTCCCGCGCTCCCCGGGGAAGTGCGCCACCTGCGTGCGGCAGTAGTCCCGGAAGTCCGGATCGCGCAGCCCGGCCCGCGCGAACAGCGTCAGGTCGTACGCCGACGACAACTGCCCCGGCGTGTCGTAGCCGTCCGGGCTCACCACGTGCGTGTCGTTCGCCTGCAACTCCAGCGCGCGCGCCCGCATCTCCCGCACGGTCTTGTCCACGCCGCCGTTCATCGAGCACAGCACGTGCACCGCGTCGTTCCCCGACCGCAGGAACACCCCGAGCCACAACTGCTCGACGGTGTACGTGATCCCCGCCTCGATCCCGACCAGGCTGCTGCCCTCTCCTATGTCCGCGAGATCCTCCGCCGTCACCTTGTGCCGCATGGCCCGGTCGAACTTCGGCAGCACCGTGTCCGCGAACAGCATCTTCAGCGTGCTCGCCGGCGGCATCCTGCGATGTGCGTTGTACGCGGCCAGGACCTCGCCGGAACCGGCGTCCGCCACGACCCACGACAACGAGTTCGTCTCCGGCAGATCCGGCGCCCCGCCGTCCACCTGGACCCCGGAGAGGGCCAGGCGGGCGCCGCCGACCGCGGATCTGGCGGCAGCCGAGGCGGGACGTGACGCCGCAAGGACGGAGGGGAGGGCGGCCGCTGCCAAGCCGAGCGCGCCGCGACGTGAGATGGGGGGGAAGTCGCGCACCCGCAGACCGTACAAGCGATGCCGCCCCGACGGGGAACAGGGGGCGGGTCCCGGCTGAAAGTGGCACTCGTTCGGACGGTGGCGGACCGGGGGACCGATGTCAGTCCCCCTCTCTACGCTCGCGGACATGGGGACTGGAACGGTCGTGGGGGAAACGGAACGGGCCGTTCCCGCGTACGGGCTGAGCGGCCCGGGGCGGGGCGTGTGGCGGCTGGGCGGAGCGAGCGCCGAGCTCGTGGTGCGCGGCGGGAAGGTCGCGGTGGCCTGGCGGGATGCCGCGGGCAGGGCCGCGCGGGGGATCCCGTCGTGCGTACGGCGGGAGCAGGCGGGGGAGCTGGGACGGCTGCGGGCGGCCGTACGCGACATCGAGCAGGCGCTGGCGGCCCAGGCCGCGCAGCTGGAGCGCGCGTTCCTGCGGCGCCGCCCCTGGGACCACGACGACTGGCGGGAGCGGTACCTCGACCATCCGCTCGTGGGAACCCTCGCCCGGCGCCTGCTGTGGACCGTGGACGGGATCGCGTGCGCCCACACGGACGGCGCCCTGCGCACGCTGACGGGGGCACCGGTCGGCGGGGGCGGCGCGGTGGAACTGTGGCATCCCCTCGGGCGGGACGACGCGGAGGTCGCCGCCTGGCGGGACCGGCTGGAGCGGCACGGCATCACGCAGCCCTTCCCGCAGGTCTACCGGGAGGTCCGCGGCGACCGCCCCCTCACCGGGCACCCGGTGCGCGAGGACCCCCTCCACGTCCGGGCCGCCGCCCTCGGCTGGCGGCCCGCTCACGGCGGCGCCCGCACCGCGCTCACGCGCGACCTGCCGCAGTGGGGCGTGCGCGCCGAACTGCCGACCGGCGTCGTCCGGTACGCGGGCGGCCGGGCCGTCACCCTCGGCGAGCCGCGGTTCCACCCGCTCGGGTCCGCGACCGTGCCGCCGCTGGTCGCCGGCGAAGTCCTGCGCGACATCGGCCTGTTCGTGGAAGCGGCCGGCATCGGCAACGCCGCCGCCCCGCCCGGCGGCCCCGACCGGGCCCTGTGGGCATTCTGCGCCTTCGGGGAGCTCGGCCCCGACGCCACGGCCCGCCGCGACGTACTGGCCCGCCTGCTGCCGCGTCTCGCCCTGGGCGGGCGCTGCCGCACGGAGGACCGCTTCCTGCACGTCCGCGGCGTCCGCCACACCTACCGGATCCACCTCGGTTCCGCCCAGGTACTGCTGCCCGGCGACCGCCACCTGCCCGTCGCCCCGGCCACCGCTCAGGGCACGCAACCGAGTTGGCTGCCCCACGAGGGCGACCGCATGCTGTCGGCCGTCCTCGGCAAGGCCGCGCTGCTCGCCCGCGACGACCGGATCACCGACCCCACGATCGTGAGGCAGCTGTGAGCACCGCGCGGACGTACCACCCCTCGCCCTGGGAGGACCAGGGCCGGATCGACTTCATCTCCCGCCTCGCCGCGGAGGGAGAGCCGGATGTGCTCGCGCGCCATCTGCTCCACCGGAGCGACGGCGAGGGCTACCGTACGGCGGCCGTCCTGCGGGCCATGCCCGAGGAGCGGCGCCGGGCCCTGGCCGGGGTCGTTGTGGAGCACATCGGTGCGCACGGCCACGGCGGAGACGCACGCAGGCCGGGCATGGTGCTGCTCGCCGTGATCTCGCGGGGCTTCCCGCGAACGGCGTGGTGCGAGGAGTGGAACACCCTCCTGGAGGGCTGGGCGCGGCGTTGGTACTTCTCCGGCACCAGCGATGAACTGCCCGCCCTCGCCGAGGCACTGCTCGACGCGGGGCGGCCGCTGTCCGGCGAGGTGGTCGGGCTGCTCCGCAGATCCGCGTACGACGGCTGCCTGGACTGGGCCGCCGTCCTCCTGGACCGGCTGCCCGAACCGCTCCTCAACCCGGGCGAACTCTGGTCCGACCGCGTGCTGGCCGAACTGCCGCACCTCGGCGGGCCCTGGCGGCGGTTGATCCCGTGGCTGCGCGACGCCAAGGCGGCGCCCAGCGCGCGCTGGGACCGGGCCGCCGCGGCGATCCTGGACGGCCTCGACCCCGAGACCGTACGCAGGACCGTCACCCCCTGGCTCGCCCTGGCGACCCAGGGCGGCAGCGCCGGGAACAGCGGCCACGACTCCTGGAACGTCACCGGCGTCCGCGGGCTGGCCTGGCTGCTGTCGTCCGCGGCGCTGCCCCCGCACCCGGAGACGGTCCGCACCCTGGGCGCCCTGGTCGAACGGTCACCGGTCAAGAACGTCGTCGCCGGCGCCGGCGTGCGCGCCCTGGCCCGGCTCGCGGACGGCGCCGGGCAGGCCGAACTGCGCAGGCTCGCCGGGTGTGTCGATCACGTAGTGACCAGAAGGCAGATTCGTGCGGCGCGCGCCACGTGAGTACGCCCATACTGTCGCTGGCGTGAGTCCTGAGCAGAGGGGGGTCGGTGCGGCGACTGTTCTCCGTGAGCTTTGTGCCCTGCGGGCTCTTCAGCGCGACTGTGTGGGTTCTCGTGCGGGCCGGAAGCTTCTTGGGACCGAGTCATTGGCACGATGCCGTTCCCCGCGATGCCGCCGCCCTGACCGAAGTGGCCGCCGGGATGATCGCTACCGCGATCGTGCTGGGCCTACTTCTCCACCCGTACCAGGTTCGGGCGGTGCGTGTCCTGGAGGGCTATTGGGACCGCTGGCCGGTGACTGCCGGCCTCGCGAGGATTCTTGTGGAGATCCAGCGTCGGAGGTGGGAGTCACGCAGGCGGGTGAGTGTTCGCCGGGTACCGAACCCAAATTCCGACGGATCAGAGCCTCTTGCGACCCAAGTCCTCGCTGAGAAGAGATATCTCCGTTCGGAGCGATCCAGGCTCAGTGCCATGCGACGCCTCAACGGGGTGCGGTCTGACGTATTGCTTCCCTCAGCACTTGGAAATGCCCTCCGTGGGGGAGAGCTGACGGCAGGTGAGCGTTACGGGCTCACCACACTCACGTCTTGGCCGCGGATCTACATGTCGGTTTCCGACAGGTTGATGAAATCGCTCGAAAGTACCCGCGATGCCCTGGACACGGCTGTCAACCTCTGTCACAGCATGCTGGCGATCGCCTTGTGCTGCTGCGGCGCGTTCTACGATGAGCGCACACTATGGTGGCTACCGGTGTTGGCGCTGGTCCTCGCGGCCGTCGCCTACAAGGGCGCGGTCATCGCGGCTCAGGCTTACTCGGGGCTCATGCACGTCGTTTACGACCTGCACCGGTTCGATCTGCTGGCCGCAATGCACCATCGCCTGCCGTCCAAGACCGAGGAGCGCCAGGTCCTCGCCGAACTGTCGGATTTCTTCATGGCCGGTTGGGGCCCAGAACCGCATCGGCTCGCGGAGCGGGTGGTGAATTGGCCCTACGACCACGATCGTTCACGTGCGAAGAACACTGATCGCACCGCAGGCCCCGAGGACATGTAGGGTCACGACCCCCGCCGGAGACCCGGTCTCGATTTCATGCCGCGGTCCCGAATCCGTAATGCGCGTCAGTACACTACCCGGCGCGTGGACTTTCACGGGCCATGTCCGGGGCACAGTGAGGCGTACCTGCCCGAAGACGACCGTTGCGTGCACCGTGACGATGCCGTCGATCCGCGACGCTGTCAGATCCACACGCAGGTCCCCTGCCAGGGCCCTCGCCGTGAGCAGAGGGTGGGCTGTTCGTTCGCCGATCTCGTCGGGGGCCACAACGTGCCCGGTGGTGAACGCGCAGACCCAGGCGTCCTGCTGTTCCCTGGAGTGTACGGATAGTGTGAGTATCGCGCCGGCCACGATGAGTGCGGCGGGCAGTACCGCGTTCAGGACGGTGTGCGCGGCGACGCCACGGGCCACCCCCAAGCCTGTCAGCGCCACGGCTGTGAGCAGACCCGGGCCTATAAGGGAACCGGTGCGGCTGACCGAACGGAACAGGTTCAGCGCGGCGATCAGCAAAAGGGCCCACGGCCACCACGTGGTCGCCCATTCGACGACGACCCGGGTTCGGTGGACCGCGTCTCCCGCGATGAAGCTCCCCACGGCGACCACTGCCAGCCCGCCCCACACACGAGAGCGGGCGTCGCGCCCATTGCCCTCGCCGTGCACCGCGACCGCCCCCTGATTCGTCGTGCCGCGGAGGCGGCGCGCGGCGCCATGTTAGCGGGGTCGTGGACGGGGGCCCTTCAGCGGGTGGGCGGCGGCGGTTCGTGTGGGTGGAACAGATCGATCAATCGCTTCATCATTGCCCATTGGTCCGTCTGGAGTGGGACGTGCGTTATCGCCACCTTGGGGAGCTTGATGAGCGGGCACGTGCCACCATGACCCAGGTACTGCTCCGGATGGTCTTCCCACCACTTGATCACGTCGCCGGTGTTCCCGTTCAGTGCTTTCAGCCAGCTGTTGAAGACCCCGGTCCCGTAGTCCCACCGGAAGGCGATTTGGCATTGCTCGCATTTGGCGATGTCCGGGAGGAGTCCGGGTAGTTCGGTTGCGTGCAGCAATGGTTCACCCCTTTGTGATGGATGTATCCGAGGCTTGTGGAGCGAGTGGCGGCGCGATGGGCTCCCTCTTGAGCCAGAGCAAATAGCCGCACTCGGCAGCGGTAGCGGCCAGCGTCAGCGCCGCGGCCGCCCAGCGGAGTTCTGCCTGCGGACTGGTGGGCGAGGGGACCAGAGTTGCGGCGACGGCGAGACCCAATGCGATGGTTCCGGCGTTGAACCATCTGACCGCTCCAGCTATCTTCAGTCGCCAGCGCTTGATATCCCAATCAAGCTGTTGGAGCAGTTTGTCTTTCATCTCTGCGAACTGATCGTCGCCGTACCAGTCGACGAGCGTCTGCCGCGTGTAGAAGTGCTTACGGGCGTTGAACGCCAATTGGATGCTTCCGATGAGCAGAACGGTGGCCGAGACCAGGAGGATCAGGGCGGTTCCGGGCCAGCCGAACTGCCCTTTGTCCGTGCTGATGACACCGATCAATGAAAGTGCCGCGGCGGCAAGAAGCGGGGCGGCGACAAAGTGCGCTGCCGCGGATGCCTGGTCGTAACCAGGCTGCGGAGGCCCCGGCCACTTCGCACCGTTCCAAGCGCCGGGCGGCTGCCAGGGCTCGATCTCTGCCGGCTCCGGTTCCGCAGCGCTGCTGTCCCCCTCTGTCATGGGTCCCCCCAGATGCCCAAGTTCCGAGGGTCCGAGCATGATGGATGCGGGCGTCCGAGGGTATACGGCACTTGAACTACGCAAAAAGGGCCCGCCTCGCGTACGCACGCGGGGCGGGCCCTTTTGAGGCCCAGGATGAACTGGGGGTCAGAAGCGGCGCGTGATGAGCGCGCGCTTCACCTCCTGGATGGCCTTGGTGACCTCGATGCCGCGCGGGCAGGCGTCCGTGCAGTTGAACGTCGTGCGGCAGCGCCAGACGCCGTCCTTGTCGTTCAGGACCTCGAGACGCTGCTCGCCCGCCTCGTCACGCGAGTCGAAGATGAAGCGGTGGGCGTTGACGATGGCCGCCGGACCGAAGTACTGACCGTCGTTCCAGAACACCGGGCAGGACGACGTGCACGCCGCGCACAGGATGCACTTGGTGGTGTCGTCGAAGCGCGCGCGGTCCTCGGGGGACTGCAGGCGCTCGCGGGTCGGCTCGTTGCCCTTGGTGATCAGGAAGGGCATCACGTCCCGGTAGGCCTGGAAGAACGGGTCCATGTCCACGATCAGGTCCTTCAGGACCGTCAGGCCCTTGATGGGCTCGACCGTGATGGGCTTGTCCGGGTTGATGTCCTTGATCAGGGTCTTGCAGGCCAGGCGGTTGCGGCCGTTGATCCGCATGGCGTCGGAGCCGCAGATGCCGTGGGCGCAGGAGCGGCGGAACGTCAGCGTGCCGTCCAGCTCCCACTTGATCTTGTGGAGGCCGTCGAGGACCCGCTCCTTGGGGTCGATCTCGAGCTGGAAGTCCTGCCACGTCGGCTCCGCGGAGACCTCCGGGTTGAACCGGCGGATCCGGAAGGTGACGGTGATGTAGGGCGAGGCCTGGGCCTCGGCCTCGACCTTGTCGAGGGTCGCGGTGCTCATCAGTACTTACGCTCCATGGGCTGGTAGCGGGTCTGCACGACCGGCTTGTAGTCGAGACGGATCGCATCGGTGCCGTTGGCACCCACTTCGCGGTACGCCATCGTGTGCCGCATGAAGTTGACGTCGTCGCGGTTCGGGTAGTCCTCGCGGTAGTGGCCGCCGCGGGACTCCTTGCGGGCCAGGGCGGAGACCGCCATGACCTCGGCGAGGTCGAGCAGGTTGCCGAGCTCGATCGCCTCCAGCAGGTCGGTGTTGAAGCGCCGGCCCTTGTCCTGGATCGAGACGTTCTTGTACCGCGCCCGCAGCTCGCCGATCTTCTCGACCGCGGTCTTGATGGTCTGCTCGGTGCGGAAGACCATGACGTTGGCGTCCATGGTCTCCTGCAGCTCCTTGCGGAGCGTGGCGACCCGCTCGTTGCCGGTGGAGGCGCGCAGCGTCTCGACCTGGGCCTCGACCAGCTCGGCCGGGTTCTCGGGGAGCTCGACGTAGTCGGCGGTCGCCGAGTAGTCCGCGGCGGCGATGCCGGCGCGGCGCCCGAAGACGTTGATGTCGAGCAGCGAGTTGGTGCCGAGGCGGTTGGCGCCGTGCACGGAGACGCAGGCGACCTCGCCGGCGGCGTACAGGCCCGGGACGACCGTGGTGTTGTCCGCGAGGACCTCGCCCTGGACGTTGGTCGGGATGCCGCCCATGGCGTAGTGCGCGGTCGGCTGGATCGGGATCGGGTCCGTGTAGGGCTCGATGCCGAGGTAGGTGCGCGCGAACTCCGTGATGTCCGGGAGCTTGGCGTCCAGCTGCTCCGGCGGCAGGTGGGTCAGGTCGAGGTAGACGTGGTCGCCCTCGGGACCGCAGCCGCGGCCCTCGCGGATCTCGGTGTAGATCGCGCGGGAGACGACGTCGCGGGAGGCGAGGTCCTTCATGACCGGCGCGTACTTCTCCATGAAGCGCTCGCCGTCCTTGTTGCGGAGGATGCCGCCCTCACCGCGGGCGCCCTCCGTCAGCAGGATGCCCATGCGCCAGATGCCTGTCGGGTGGAACTGGAAGAACTCCATGTCCTCCAGCGGCAGACCGCGGCGGTAGACGGCGGCCTGGCCGTCACCGGTGAGGGTGTGCGCGTTGGAGGTGACCTTGAAGAACTTGCCGGTGCCGCCGGAGGCGTACACGACGGACTTTGCCTGGAAGACGTGGATCTCGCCGGTGGCCAGCTCGTAGGCGACCACACCGGCGGACTTCTGGACGCCGTTCTCCTCGACGAGGAGCTGGTCGAGGACGTAGAACTCGTTGAAGAACTCCACGCCCTCCTTGACGCAGTTCTGGTACAGCGTCTGGAGGATCATGTGACCGGTGCGGTCGGCCGCGTAGCACGCGCGGCGGACCGGGGCCTCGCCGTGGTTGCGGGAGTGGCCGCCGAAGCGGCGCTGGTCGATCCGGCCCTCGGGGGTGCGGTTGAAGGGCAGGCCCATCTTCTCGAGGTCGAGGACCGCGTCGATGGCCTCCTTCGCCAGGATCTCGGCGGCGTCCTGGTCGACCAGGTAGTCACCGCCCTTGATCGTGTCGAAGGTGTGCCACTCCCAGTTGTCCTCCTCGACGTTCGCGAGGGCCGCGGCCATGCCGCCCTGGGCCGCGCCGGTGTGGGAGCGGGTGGGGTAGAGCTTCGTCAGCACGGCGGTGCGGCTGCGCTTCGTCGCCTCGATGGCGGCGCGCATCCCGGCGCCACCCGCGCCGACGATGACGGTGTCGTACTTGTGGATCTGCATGAGGGGTCGCTTCCCTGTCCAGCCCGGCTAGCGGATGTTCGGGTCGAAGGTGAAGATCACCAGCGTGCCGAGGATGATGGTGAACGCCGTCGCCGTGTACAGCAGCATCTTGAGCCAGAACCGGGTGTTGTCCCGCTCGGCGTAGTCGTTGATGACGGTGCGCAGGCCGTTGCCGCCGTGCAGCATCGCCAGCCACAGCATGATCAGGTCCCAGGTCTGCCAGAACGGGGACGCCCAGCGGCCCGCCACGAAGGCGAAGCCGACCTTGGTGACACCGCCGTCGAGGACGAGCTGGATCAGCAGGTGGCCGAGGACCAGGACCACGAGCACGATGCCGGACAGGCGCATGAACAGCCAGCCGTACAGCTCGAAGTTGGTCCGGGTGGCGCGCGGCGTGCGCTGGGATCGGGCGCGCGGCGCCTCGATGTACGGAGCCGGGTTCTCGGGGCTGTACGCGGCGCTGGAGGAGCTGAGCTCCACGTGGTCTGTTGCGGACATGAATGGACTCAGCTCCCGAACAGCACTCGAGCGGCGTGACCGAGGACGGGGTAGATGGCCCCGATCATCAGGACGACCCAGATTCCGACAACCGACCACAGCATCTGCTTCTGGTACTTCGGGCCCTTGGACCAGAAGTCGACGGCGATGACGCGCAGGCCGTTCAGAGCGTGGAAGAGGACAGCGGCGACCAGCCCGTACTCGAGAAGGCTGACGATGGGCTGCTTGTAGGTGTCGACGACCTTGTCGTAGTCCTCGGGGGAGACGCGCACCAGCGCGGTGTCGAGGACATGGACGAACAGGAAGAAGAAGATGAGGACACCGGTGACACGATGTGCCACCCATGACCACATGCCTTCCCGGCCGCGGTACAACGTTCCAGCCGGCACGGAAAAAACCCTCCGGGAGCGGTGAGGGGCCTGCCGGCTTCGTTTGGTCGGTCGGGCCCGGCCGGGTACGGTCCTCCGGCCCTGGCCATCGTAGCGACGGCCTGTCGGCTACGTCCTGCCGGGTCCGTCAGGTGTGATCGATCCCGCACGGGTGGGTGTATCCACCGGGAACCCCTTGTCCCACCGGATCGTCCCCGCGCGCGAGGCGGGCCAGCCGCGCGCGGGTCACCCGGCGCAGTTCCTCGGCGGCGACCACCCGTTCCTCGTCGGGGTCGTGGCCCAGTCGGCGGCGGAGCGAGGCGAGCAGCAGACCGAGGGTCTCGTCGGGGTCGACCCCGTCCAGGCTGACGACGAAGACATGGCCGAACCGGGCCTCGTACGCGGCCTGGGCGGCCCGCAGCGCGGTGTGCGCGGCGAGGCTGCCGCGCGTGGGGGCGATGTCCGGCGGGGCGCCCGCGGCCTCGCCCGCGAGGGCCTCGGCCAGGTCCGCGGGGGACAGGTCGTAGGCGGCCTCGTCGGCGGCGGCGAGCAGCGCGTCCACGTCCGGGTAGGGGCGGTGGGCGGCGACCCGGCGGGCCCAGCGCAGGCTGCCGCAGCAGTCGAGCAGGGCTGCCTCGGCGACCGCGGGCGGGGCGTCGTTGAAGCCGTCCAGTCCACCGCGCGGGCGGCCGGGCTGCGAGGCCGGGCGGGACGTCCGGGCCGTCCGGTCGGCGCCGCCGCGGGACTGCGGCGGGAGCAGCGGCGGTGTCGCCGGCGGGACGGACGGAGTGTCGCTGGTCAGCGGTGCTCTCCTGGAACTGCGGGGGGACTGCGGGGTGGGGGGACTACGCGGTACTGCGGATACTGCGAGTGATGCGGGCGGTGCGGGGACCGGGGGAACCGACGGTGACGCGTGGGGCGTCCGTGGGAATGGACGGCGCGTGAGCGCCACCGTATCGGCGTATGTTCGGCACTGTACGACGGATGCGCGAATTTCACCCGTACGGGAACGAAAGTGCCCGTCCGTCGAGGGTCCGCGCGGTGGGTGCGCCATCCGGACATCACGTCAGATCATGTGGCACATGCGGACGAAGCGTGCGGTGGTCCGGGCCGGCACGGCCGCGCTTGCCGTCGCGTCGCCCGCCGGTCCTGTGCTCGCCGCGGCCCCCGGCCTGTCGCCGTGGAGGGCTGGCGGACCGCGTACGGGCGGTGAGTCCGGCCCCGGTGGGATCGGCTTGCCCCTTTCACCCGAACGGAGTAGCAGTCACGTCCTTCAGTGGGGGTGACGGTGCGTGCCGGCACCGCCGGCGGGGGTTCCGCGCCACGCACAGGATTCCCGGGCTCCGTTCGGCCGGACGGGTGCCGGCCGAGGCCCCCTCGGCGACGGGTCGCCGTGCAACGGCGTCCGGCCGAGGCCCCGGCGTCATGCGGGCGGCGGCGAGTACGGGGCGCCTACCGCGCGCGGCCGGGAACGCCCCTTTGCCGGCGCTGTCACCGAGGGCACGACGACCGCGCTGCGGTGCTTGCGACGAGGGCCGGGGTGGTGCCTGAAGCCGCGCGCGGCCCGCGGGCGCGTGCCGTTGCGGATCCGGGGCGGAAAGGGCGGGACCCGGGCGGCCCGGAGGGGGCTGGCGGGAATTCGCGGCTCCGGCGGCACGGGTGAGGGGGGCCGGGCGGTCGCCGCCCAGGTGAAGCGGCCGAAGTCCGCCTCCCCCCACAGGAGCGTCTCCGGCCGCTTCTGTCTTGTTCAGCGTCCTGCGGGCCGAAAGTGTCACACCGCCTGCCGGGGACGCCGTCGGTCCACGGCGGACCGAAGGCGGCGAGGCTGTTTTCGTCAGCTTTTGTGACCCATGAGTAGCCGCCCCCCAGGGCCTGTCGGAACGCGCCGCATGGGGCAGTATGGTGCGCGATTCCAAGGGGGAGGCTCGAACGTGGATTTGGCGACCGCGGTACGCGCGGCGCAAGAAGGGGACGAGGACGGCTTCCGGTTCGTGTACCGAGCGGTGCAACCGCAACTGCTGCAGTACGTACGCTCGCTGGTCGGCGTGGGGGACGCCGAGGACGTGGCATCGGAGACGTGGCTGCAGATCGCCCGGGACCTGTCGTCGTTCCACGGCGACGGGGACGCGCTGCGCGGCTGGGCGGCGCGCATCGCCCGCAACCGCGCGCTGGACCACCTGCGGGCGGTGGGCCGCCGTCCGCTGGCCGCCGCCGGGGTCGAGGAACTGCTCGACCGGCCCGGCGGTTCCGACACCGCCGAGGAGGCGGTGGCCGCGGTGGGCACCGGGGCCGCGCTGGCCGCGATCGCGGCCCTTCCCCGGGACCAGGCGGAGGCGGTCCTGCTGCGCGTCGTGATGGGGCTGGACTCCCGCGCCGCCGCCGAGGTGGTGGGCAAACGGCCGGGGGCGATGCGCATGGCCACCAGCCGCGGCCTGCGGCGCCTCGCTGAACTGCTGGAATCCGACGACGGGTCGTCAAGTGTGACGTTTTCGGCGTCTCGAGCGCTTGAGGACATGAGATGAGCGATAACAAAGGACAGGACTGGCTCGACGACACCACGGCCGAAAGGCTGTTGCGCGGGGCGGCGAGGAACGACACCTCCGGCCCCGCATGGACGGACCCGCGGGCCGCGACGCTGGCCCGGACGCTGGCCGCGGCCGCCGTACCCGCGGTGCTCGACCCCGCGCGCGAGGAGGCGGCGCTGGCCGCCTTCCGGGACGCGCGGGACGCCGGGCCCGAGCTGTCGCCCGTACGCGGCGGCCGCGCGAACGAGCGGGACGGCGGCCGCGACGCGGCGGGCCGGCGTTCCGGTGGGTCCAAGGGCCGTGGCGCCAGGGCCTTCAGCGGCACCCTGCTGGCCACCGCGGCCGTCGCCGGGGTGGCTCTCGCCGCCGCGGCGGGCGCGCTGCCGGTGCTGCTGAGCGGCGGGGACGAGGCGCCCGCCCCTGTGCACACCCAGGGCGCGGCGCCGCAGGCGACGGGCGGCACCCGTCCGGCCACCCCGGCCGTTCCCCCCAGCCCGCCCGCGCCCTCGCGGTCCGGACGCGGCGTCCCGGTGGGCACCGTGCCGGGCGGCGCGCCCGCCGGCCCTGCCGCGCCCGGGGCTCCGCGGCTCCCCGCGCCTCCGGCCGGGGCGACAGCGGGTCCCAAGGCGCTGTGCCGTGCCTACGCGGCCGCCGGCTGGCGCCGGGGGAAGACGGACGAGCAGATCTGGAAGCAGCTCCGCAAGGCCGCGGGCGGCGGCCAGCCCATGGTGCGGCGCTACTGCGCCGCGGTGCTCGGACCGCACGGCCGCCGCGTCGGCGGGGCGGGGGACGACAGCCCGAGGAACGACAGCCCGAAGGGCGGCGGCCTGAAGGGCGGCGGCCTGAAGGACGACGGCCCCGGCCGGCTGCACCATGGGGGAAAGGGGAACGGGAAGAACCGTTCCGGCGGCCATCACCGCTTCGGTGAGCGGCACGCGTCCCGCGCCGGCGGGCAGTGACACCCGCCGCCCGCCCTCGCGGTACGGCGGAGCACCCGAGGCATCCGCGGGGCGAGTGACACTTTCGGCCCTGCGGGCGCTGTAACGAGTAGACCGACTGGTCATCGGTCGAGGGGCAGCCCGGTCTCCCCGTACCGGGCCCCCAACGAGAGACGTGGGCGGGGCGCTTTCCCCCCGCCCTGCCCGCGTCCCCGCTCTTCGGCCGGCGGCGGCATAGATTGGCCGTCGTGACCACGACCTCCGTGCCCGCCTTCCGCGTCGAGCGCGAGTCGCCGCTGCCGCCCGCCGAGGCCTGGCGCCGGGTCACCGACTGGGAACGGCACGCCGCCCACGTCCCCCTGACCACGGTCGAGGTCCGCGAGGGCGGCAGGGGCTTCACCGCGCGGACCGGCGTCGGCCCGCTGTCCTTCGCGGACCCGATGGAGATCGTGCGCTGGGAGCCGCCGGACGCCGGTGGCGGGCCGGGCCGGTGCCGGCTGGAGAAGCGCGGCGCGGTCGTGCTGGGCTGGGCCGAGATCGAGGTGTGGCCGCGGGACCCCGGGCCGGGGTCGCGGATCGTGTGGCGCGAGGAACTGCGGGTGCACGGGCTCCCCAAGGCGTTCGGCCGGCCCACGGCGTGGGCCGGCCGACGGGTGTTCGGGCGCGCGCTGGACGCGCTGCTCGCCGGGGACCGGCCGTAGCGGCCGGCCGTGGGCGGTCACCAGTGGACGACGACCTTGTCGCCGATGCGGACCTGGTCGAAGAGCGCCGCGATCTTGCCGGCGTCCCGCACGTTCACGCAGCCGTGGGACGCGCCCGCGTAGCCGCGCGCCGCGAAGTCGGCGGAGTAGTGCACCGCCTGGCCGCCGCTGAAGAACATCGCGTACGGCATGGCCGTGTGGTAGATCGTCGACACGTGGTGGCGGCTCTTGGCGAAGACGCTGAAGGTGCCCTCGCGGGTGGGCGTGTACTGGGAGCCGAAGCGGACGTCCATCGCCGAGACGACCTTGCCGTCGATCACCCAGGCCAGGGTGCGGCTGGTCTTGCTGATGCACAGGACACGGCCGTTCAGGCAGCGCGGGTCCAGCTTGGCGACCGGGTTGGTGGTCGGCGGGTACATCGCGGCGCGGGTGGGCTGCCGGGTGAGGGAACGGAGCTTGGTCCAGGTGGGCTTGGTGACGGAGCCGGAGGCGGCGAGGCCGTGCTTGCCCTGGAAGGAGCGGACCGCGCTCGCGGTGACGCTGCCGTAGTAGCCGGTGGGTGCCCGGTCGAAGAATCCGAGCTGCCGCAGGCGGGCCTGGAGTTCGCGTACGCGGGCGCTGTTGCTGCCGGGGCCCATGACCACGGCCGGGCGCACGGTGTGCGGGGCCTTCGGCGTACCGGACGGACTGGGCTTCGCGGTGGACGGCGTCGACGCCGGGGTCGGGGTCGGCGTCGGGGCCGGGGAGGTGCTGGTGCTCGTGCTCGTGGACGGCGCCGGGCGCGGGCTGTCCCCGCCGGCCGACGACGCGGACGGGCTCCGGGCGGCCTCCGGCTGGGTGGCGTGGGCGGTGCAGCCGGCCAGCAGCGCCCCGGTGAGAAGTGCCGCGGCCACCGCGGCCGCGCGTGACCGCGCGATCGGTATGAGTGCCATGTCTGTCATCCCCCTGTGAGAACCGGTACTCCCTTGGACTGATTTCCCTGGCATGTAGTTGCGCCAACATCGCGGTAAATCCGCGCACACTGGGACCAGGGGGCGATTCCCTGGAGGATGACGCATGGCACGCGAGTCCGAATCCGGTCTGCCGATCGATCCGGTCTACGGTCCCGCCGCACTGGACGGCTGGGATCCGGCGGAGAAGCTCGGCGAGCCGGGCGGTTACCCCTTCACCCGCGGCGTCCACCCGGCGATGTACACCACCCGCCCCTGGACGATGCGCCAGTACGCCGGCTTCGGCACCGCCGCGGAGTCCAACGCCCGCTACCGGCAGCTCATCGCCCACGGCACGACCGGCCTGTCCGTCGCCTTCGACCTGCCCACGCAGATGGGCCACGACAGCGATGCCCCGCTCGCGCACGGCGAGGTCGGCAAGGTCGGGGTGGCGATCGACTCGGTGGAGGACATGGAGGTGCTGTTCGGCGGCATCCCGCTCGGCGAGGTCTCCACGTCCATGACCATCAACGCGCCCGCCGCGCTGCTGCTGCTGATGTACCAGCTGGTCGGGGAGGAGCAGGGGGTGCGCGCGGACCGGCTCACCGGCACGGTCCAGAACGACGTGCTCAAGGAGTACATCGCCCGCGGGACCTACATCTTCCCGCCGGGTCCCTCCCTGCGGCTGGTGGCGGACCTCTTCCGCTACTGCCGCGCCGAGATCCCGCGCTGGAACACGATCTCCATCTCCGGCTACCACATGGCCGAGGCCGGGGCCTCGCCCGTGCAGGAGGTCGCCTTCACCCTGGCCGACGGCATCGCCTACGTCCGTACCGCCGTCGCCGCCGGCATGGACGTGGACGACTTCGCGCCCCGGCTGTCGTTCTTCTTCGTCGCGCGGACGACGCTGCTGGAGGAGGTCGCCAAGTTCCGCGCCGCACGCCGGATCTGGGCCCGCGTCATGCGTGAGGAGTTCGGGGCGCGGAACCCCAGGTCCTGGATGCTGCGCTTCCACACCCAGACGGCGGGCGTGCAACTGACCGCGCAGCAGCCGGAGGTGAACCTGGTGCGGGTCGCCGTGCAGGGACTGGCGGCGGTGCTGGGCGGCACGCAGTCGCTGCACACCAACGCCTTCGACGAGGCCATCGCGCTGCCCACGGAGAAGTCGGCCCGGCTCGCGCTGCGCACCCAGCAGGTGCTGGCGTACGAGACCGACGTGACGGCGACGGTGGACCCGTTCGCCGGCTCGTACGTGGTGGAGACGATGACCGACGAGGTCGAGGCGGCGGCGCTGGACCTGATGCGCAGGGTGGAGGACATGGGCGGCGCGGTCAGCGCCATCGAGCGCGGTTTCCAGAAGTCGGAGATCGAGCGGAACGCCTACCGGATCGCGCGGGAGACGGACTCCGGCGAGCGGGTCGTCGTCGGGGTGAACCGCTTCCGGCTCGACGAGGAGGAGCCGTACCGGCCGTTGCGCGTCGACCCGGTGATCGAGGCCGCCCAGGCGGAGCGGCTCGCCGCCCTGCGGGCCCGGCGCGACCGGCGGGCCGTCGCGGCGGCACTGGGCGCGCTGCGCGCGGCCGCGGAGGGCGGGCCGGGCGGGGCAAGTGTGCTGTACCCGATGAAGGACGCGTTGCGCGCCCGGGCCACGGTCGGCGAGGTCTGCGACGCGCTGCGCGAGGTCTGGGGCACCTACGTCCCCGTCGACGCCTTCTGAGGCGGGGTCAGCCGCAGAAACGGGCCAGGTACGCGCCGACCTGCCGGGGGTCGTCCGTCGTCAGTCCCACGTAACCGTCCGGGCGGACGACGAACAGGCCGTCGCCGTACGCCCGGTGGGCGGCGCCGCCGGACTCCTCGCGGTGCGCCCTGGTGAACCCCGGCAGCGCGGCGGGCGGTTCCGCGCCGATCGCCGGCACGGTGAAGTGCGGGCCGCGGAAGACGTCGAACAGCCGGCTGCCGTCGGCGAGCGGCGCGTCCGGCGCGCGGTCGCCGGCCCGCGGCGCCTCGTCGGCCGGGCCGTCGCGGGTCTCGGCGGTGAGCGGGCCCCCGCGGTAGCCGACGCCCAGTTGGTGCACCTCGGTGCCGCGCCGGTGCGGTGCAGGTGGGTGCTCATGCCCAGGTCGCCGGCGGCGACCGGGAGCCGCTCGTGCTCGTAGCTGTCCAGCGGGGACGGCTCCGCACTGTGCCGCAGCACCTGGCCCAGTTTCCCGCCGAGGTTGCAGGCGTCCTGGACACCGGTGTTGAGGCCCTGGCCGCCGGCCGGGGAGTGGATGTGGGCGGCGTCTCCCGCGAGCAGGACCCGGCCGTCCCGGACGCGGTCGGCGAGCGCGGCGCGCGGCCGGAAGTCCGAGCTCCACAGGACCTCGCGTCGTCGCCGCTGCACCTTCACGGTGGGCTTCGTGATCGAGGAGCAGTCGGTGCAGCCGGTGACCGGCGGGCGCGACGAACGCTACGACCCCGAGGAGCGCCGGGCCCGGCTCGGCGCCGAGTACCCGCTGCTGGGAGCGGTGAGCGGGGAGATGTTCCGCAACTACGAGGCCTGTTTCGGGACCGGCCCGCGGATCGTCGTGGCCGGCATCGCGGAGACCCTGGCACCGGACGGGGCGCGCTGACGCGCCCCGTCCGCGCAGGTCAGCGGCGTGCCGCGTGCCGCAGCCGCCGCGCCGCCCGGCGCACGGCCGGGTTGTTCGGCAGGAAGGCCAGCGAGGCCGGCACCCCGCCCGGGAGAGCGAGCCTGGTGAGCCGGCGCCGCGTGAAGTAGCGCAGGCTGCCGGAGTTGACGCGGTCGGACAGATACGCGACGGTCTCGTCGCGCAGGGACGCGTAGACCTGCGGCTGCATGCAGAAGCCGACGGCGCGCAGCAGGGGCGCGACCTGTTCCGCCACGCGTTCGGCGCTCGGCGGGGTCCAGCCGGCCACCGCGGCGCTGTCGGCCAGGTCGGGCAGCAGGCGGTCGGCGATGATCACGGGGACGCGGTTGCTGTCGGCGTAGTCCGACAGGCACTCCAGCACCGTCCCGGTGCCGATCCGGGCGACCGGCAGTCCGTAGAAGGTGGACGCGGTGAACAGTGCCGTGGAGAAGCAGCCTGCGACCAGTGCGGGGCGGACGCTCTGGAAGAGAACCTCGGCCGGCTGCGCCGGATCGGCCACGTACAGTTCCGCGCCCAGCTCCGCGGCCTCCCGCTCCAGCTGCCCCGTCCGGTGCGCGGGAGCCGTCGGGTGCGGCTTGAAGACGATCGTGCGGTGCCCGGCGGCGACGGCCGCGCGCAGCATGCGCAGGTGGAGCTCCTCCTCCTGCCGGTCGCTGAGGATCTCCAGCCCCGCCAGGTGCTGGCCGAGCAGGAGCGCGCCGCCCCTGGGCGGCGTGCCGCCGTCCGCGGTGAGCTCGGCGGCCGTGGCGACCTCCGCGAGGACCTTGGTGAACGCCTCGGCGGGGACGACCTCGTCCGGTACGCCGTACTCCGACAGCGTCAGCGGGCGCAGTCCGGGCACGAGCCCCAGGTGCAGCAGCCGGCTGACACGCGTGGTGACCAGCGGCTCCAGCTTGCCGGGGGCGGGGCCGTACGCCGCGAGCCCGTCCGCGTACACCGTGACCGGCGCGGCGGTGAAGACGTTCACCAGCGCGAACGCGGGGTCGACGTGCAGCGACTCGACGACCAGCTCCAGCTCGTCGTCGCCGAGGTCCCACAGCTGCCGCAGATGCCGCTCCCACATGGGCACGTCGTCCGGACGCGGCGACCAGCCCCGCGGGTGCAGCGGGGCGATCGCCTTGTTCCACGACAGCACGCGGTCGAAGCGGCCGCGCAGCGCCTCGAAGCCCGCCATCGTGTCCGCTGCGGGCGAGGTCTCGGGCACCGGGGCGTTGTTGCTGATCAGCAGCAGGCGACGGTCGGCCGGGTCGAACAACCCCGCGTCCAGCGCGGCGGCCAGCGCTGCCACTCCGGTGAGGCCTGCCGCCAGGAAGACCTGGGTACGGCCCATTACGCGGCCACCGCCCCGCCGCCGATACGCCGGCGCAGGACCCTGCGCAGGCGCAGGCTGCGTTCCACGTCCATCGAGTCCAGGGCCTCGGCGAGGAGGTCCTGCGGCATCTGCCTCAGGGCGGCGGCGCTCATGGCCTTGAGTTTACGGGCCACCTGCGGCTCGTAGCGGCCCATGGCCCCGAGGTGGTGCGAGATCACCGCGCAGTAGGTGCGCACGGCCTTGGGCATGAAGCGGTCCGCCTCCGGGTCCGTCGCCGTCTCGGCGAGCACCTGGTCGAAGGAGCGGATGAAGTCCAGCTGCCGGACGTCGCCGATCTGCGTGAGCGAGGTGGCCACCCCGCGCCGGTAGAAGACACCGAGCAGGCCGACGACGGCGAAGCTCTTGGCCTCGCGGTGCAGCCGCCAGATCCACGGCCGGTCCTCGGCGGTGCGCAGCCCGTCCGGGAAGTGCAGCAGTCCGGCGTCGACCAGCCGGCGGTGGTAGATCCCGGCCCAGGCGTACGGGTAGTCCACCGAGGTCGTGCGGTCGGGCGGCAGGATCGCCCCGCGGGGGTCCAGCGAGACCCCGCGGCGGCCGTGCGGGACGCGGGCGACCGTGCGCTTGCGGCCGTGGCAGACGACGTGGTCCGTGCGGACGAAGTCGGTGCCGAGGGTCTCGATGGCGTCCAGCAGCTGCGGCAGGTAGCCCTCGGCCAGCCAGTCGTCGCCGTCGAGGAAGGTCACGTACTCGCCCTTGGCGGCGTCGATGCCCGTGTTGCGGGCGGTGGCGAGGCCGCCGTTCCGTTCGTGCGAGATCAGTCTCGCCCCGGGGAGGTCCGGCAGGGCGCGCTCGAGGATCTTCGGCGTCTCATCGGTGGCGCAGTCGTTCACCAGGATGAATTCGAAATCCGGCCGGGCGTTCGCACGGAGACTTCTCAACATGTCAGGAGCAAACGCCTGCACGTTGTAGAACGGGACGATGACGGAAAGCTTACTCACGGGGCGCACCCTATGACTCTCGGTGCCCCTCGTGCTGACACGACGCAGGCTCTTTGGTGAACGTGGGGTGTCGGGTTTGTGAATGCGTCAGCCTGGCGTGCTGGTTCTTCATCCGGCGGCGTGTTGTTAACCGTCCGTTGGCGTGGCGTTGGGCGCCCGCTAGGAATGTCTTCCTAACTTTGCGGCGTGCCAGCAAGTACCACCGCCGACCCGATCAAGGTCACCGTCCTCGCCGACTCGGACACCCGATGGAAATGGGGTGCGCTGACGGCTCGCCGTATCGCCCCCCACGCGCGGCTCGACGCCCGCCTCCTGCGTGGGCGCGCGACGCCCACCGAGCGCCAGCTCGCCGAGGTCGGCATCCCCGCGGACTCCATGCGCGAGGTCACGGCGGCGGACTTCCTGGCCACGACCACCCGCGAGAACGCCGACGTGGTCGTCCTGTCCTGTGTCGGCGGCACCGTCCAGGCCATGCTGCACGGCCTGGCCCGCGCGTGGGAAGGCACCCCCCGCCGGCCCGTGGTCGTCACCGGCTACGTCGGCGTCGTCTACGAGAAGCTCGCCGACGGCCTGCTGCTGCGCTCCGGCGCGGACGCGGTCCTGGCGAACAGCGCGCACGACGCCGACCGCTTCCGCGCCGTGTACGAGGGCGTCGGGGCCGACGCGGGCTCCATCGTGGAGACCGCGCTGCCGTTCCTGGAGGGCACCCCGTACGAGGCCTCCGCGGACCGGCCGTTCACCGTCGTCTTCGCCGTCCAGCCGTCCGTTCCGGACAGCCGCAAGGACCGCATGTACCTGCTGCGCCGCGCGGTGGACCACGCCCGCTTCCACCCGGACCGCGAGGTGCTGGTCAAGCTGCGCAGCAAGCCCGGTGAGCACACCACGCACATCGAGGAGCAGCCGTACCAGAAGCTGGTCGCCCGGCTGGACCCGCCCAAGAACCTCAAGCTCGTCTACGGGCACATGGGCGAGGTGCTGGACCGCACCGACCTGCTGGTCACGGTCAGCTCCACCGCCGCGCTGGAGTCCATGCACCGCGGCATCCCGACCGCGATCCTCACCGATCTCGGCATCCGCGAGGCACTGGGCAACCACCACTTCCTGGGATCCGGCGCCTACGCCTCCTGGGACCACATCGACGCGGGCCAGGTGCCCCGTGTGCGCCCCGCGTGGGCCCGCGCCCAGGGCATCGCCTCGGAGGGCGACCCCTTCAGCACCGTCCGTGAGCGCGTCACCGCGCTCACCGGCGCGGCAGAGCTGCCCCCGCTCGCGCCGTACTACACGACCGCCACCGCACCCGGTTACCTCCCCGGGGTCCTCGCCCGGCACAGCCTGGACCCGAAGGGCGAGCCGCTGCCCGGCGCCGCCGTGGAGCCCGCCGAGCCGAGCGCGCTGCGCCGCGCCGTCCGCGATTTCGCGCGCAACTCCGCGCGCACCGCGTACCGCCAGGGCGTTCAGCGTGTCGCGCCCGTGATCCGCCGATGGGGCCAGCTGTGAGTCCCCACAATTCGCAAGGAGCCCCCATGCCAACGGTGTTGGCCGTCATTCCCGCCCGCGGCGGGTCGAAGGGCGTACCCGGTAAGAACCTCGCCCCCGTCGGCGGCGTGCCGCTGGTCGCCCGCGCCGTGCGCGCCTGCCGCGAGGCCGAACTGATCACCGACGTGGTCGTCTCCACCGACGACCCCGAGATCGCCGACGCGGCCCGCGCCGCCGGCGCCGAGGTCGTGCTGCGTCCGGCCGCCATCGCCGGTGACACCGCGACCAGCGAGGCGGCGGTGCTGCACGCCATGGACGCGTACCAGGCGATGTCCGGGGTCAGCGCGGACGTCGTGCTGCTCGTGCAGTGCACCAGCCCGTTCATCTCCGTCGAGGACGTCAACGGCGTGGCCGCCGCGATCGTCGAGGACGGCGCCGACACCGCTGTGACCGTGGCCCCGTTCCACGGCTTCATCTGGCGCGACGCCGCCGACGAGATGGGCGCCGCGGCCGCCGCGACGGACCGCGCCGGCGCCGCCACCGTCACCGGCGAGGGCCGTACGGCCCTGGCCGCCACCTCGACCGGCGGGTACGGTGTCAACCACGACAAGGCGCACCGGCCGCGTCGTCAGGACCGTCCGCAGGACCTGCTGGAGACCGGCGCCGCCTACGCGATGCGCGTCGAGGGCTTCCGGGAGGCCAAGCACCGGTTCTTCGGCCACACCGCGCTGGTGCGCACCGACCCCGCACGGGTGCTGGAGATCGACGAGCCGGACGACCTGTCCCGTGCCCGCGCCCTGGCCCCGCTGCTCGACCCCGCGACCGGCTCCGCCGTCAGGACCGAAGAGTCCGCGGCACCGGCCGCACTGCCGACTCGCGCCGACATCGACGCGGTCGTACTGGACTTCGACGGCACCCAGACCGACGACACGGTGCTGGTCGACTCCGAGGGACGCGAGACCGTCACGGTGCACCGTGGTGACGGGCTCGGGATCGCCGCCCTGCGCGACAACGGACTCCCGGTCCTGATCCTGTCCACGGAGACCAACCCGGTCGTCGCCGCACGGGCCCGTAAGCTCAAGGTCCCCGTGCTCCACGGCATCGACCGCAAGGACCTCGCACTGAAGCAGTGGTGCGAGGAGCAAGGTATCGCCCCCGAGCGGGTCCTTTACGTCGGCAACGACGTGAATGACCTCGGCTGCTTCGCGCTCGTCGGCTGGCCGACCGCCGTCGCCAACGCGCACGACGTCGTCAAGGACGCGGCCCGTTCCATCACCGCAACGCCCGGAGGGCGCGGTGCGATCCGCGAGGTCGCCTCGTGGATCCTCGGCCCCTCTCTTTCCCGAAGGGAACTCTCCCAGTGACCACCACCCCCGCCCGCCTTCGTCCGATCGGCGACCGCCTGGTCGGCCCCGGCCAGCCCGTCTACGTCACCGGCGAGATCGGCATCAACCACAACGGCTCCCTCGAGGACGCCTTCGCCCTGATCGACGCGGCCGTCGAGGCCGGCGCCGACGGTGTGAAGTTCCAGAAGCGCACCCCGGAGATCTGCACCCCCCGCGACCAGTGGGAGATCGAGCGGGACACCCCCTGGGGCCGGATGACCTACATCGAGTACCGCCACAAGGTGGAGTTCGGTGAGGAGCAGTACCGCGCCATCGACGAGTACTGCGTCAGCAAGGGCATCGACTGGTTCGCCTCCCCGTGGGACGTCCCCTCGGTCGAGTTCCTGGAGAAGTTCGAGAACGTCCGCGTCCACAAGGTCGCCTCGGCCTCGCTGACCGACGACGAGCTGCTGCGCGCCCTGCGCGCCACCGGCAAGACCGTCATCCTCTCCACGGGCATGTCCACGCCGAAGCAGATCCGCCACGCGGTGGAGGTCCTCGGCAGCGACAACATCATCCTGTGCCACGCCACGTCGACGTACCCGGCGAAGCACGAGGAGCTCAACCTGCGGATGATCAACACGCTGCAGCGTGAGTTCCCGAACGTGCCCGTCGGTTACTCCGGCCACGAGATCGGCCTGCAGACCACCCTCGCGGCGGTCGCCCTCGGCGCCGTCTTCGTCGAGCGCCACATCACCCTGGACCGCGCGAACTGGGGCTCCGACCAGGCCGCCTCCGTCGAGCCGCAGGGTCTGGACCGCCTGGTCCGCGACATCCGCATCATCGAGTCCGCGCTCGGCGACGGTGTCAAGAAGGTCTACGAGGGCGAGCTCGGCCCGATGAAGAAGCTGCGCCGCGTGCCCGGCGTCATCGCCGAGCAGGAGGCGGCTGCTGCCGCCGCCGCTGCCGACGCCGAGTCGGTGTCGGCCTGATCCATGGGCGACAGCGGCACTCTGGCACTCGTAGAGAGCCCCGTTCAGCTGCTCAACGTGCTGGAGTGGGCGCATGTTCACCCGCCCGCGGTGCCCACACCGCGACCCGGGGCGGCTTCGGCCGCCCCGGGCCCGGCGGCACCCGGCCGGCAGCTCACCGTGGTGGCCCTCGCCCCGCGCGACCCCATGACACGGGGACAGCTGCGCCGCATGGCGGAGCTCGCGATGGACGAGGGCATCGTGGTCCGATGGTGCGAGGCGCGCTCCGGCCGGGGCTCCCTGCTGCGCACCGCGGCCGAACTCACCCCGGCCCTGCGCTCCGCGGGCCGGGTCGTCCTCGGTGACCCCTTCTCCCGGCTGGTGCAGGTCCTCCTGCCGCTCACCCGGGCGCGGGAGATCATCGTCGTGGACGACGGCACCGCGACCATGGAGTTCACCGAGCTGCTGACCAAGGGCGCCCGGCTGGTCCGCTGGCACCGCAGCGGCCGGCGGCCCTCCCCGGCGGACGCCGCGTTCGGCGTCTTCGCCTCGGCCGCCCGCCGGCGCCTCACCCCGGGCCGCGGTCGGCAGGTCGAGCTGTTCAGCTCGATGCCCGCCACTCCGCCGTCCGGGATGGCGCTGCGCGCCAACCGGTTCGCCTGGACGCGGGCCCGCTTCGGTCCGCCGACGATCAGCAGCGGTACCGACATCGTCGGCACCTCCCTGGTGGAGACCGGCGTCGTCGACCTGGAGAGGTATCTGACCGCGGTCGGCATCCTGGCCACGAGCCACGGGGCCACCCGCTACTTCGCGCACCGCCGTGAGAGCGTCGACAAGCTGCACCGGCTCTCCGTCGAGACCGGTCTGGAGATCGTGCGTCCCGACCTGCCCCTGGAACTGGTCGCCCGGCGCGGTCCGATCGGCCACACGATCCTGAGCTTCCCCTCCACGGTCGTGCACACCCTCCCGCTCGCGCTGGAGGGCACCGGCGTCAAGATCCAGGTCTGCGACGTCGACCCGGAGTGGCTGACCGACTCGGCCTCGCCCCGGGCGCAGAGCTTCCTGTCCGGTATCACCGGCACCGCCCGCGACCTGCACGGCCTCGCGTCGGTGGTCTCCGGGCAGGCCACGGCCATCGCGCCCTGATCCCGCACCGCGGACGTCGTCGTCCATGAGGCGCCTCAGCGCGTCATGGACGACACGTCCATCGGTGTCGGCAACGCGCCGCCGCTGATCTGCGCGGCCAGCAGACCGGCCGACGCGCGTGTGAAGTTGCCGGTGATGACCGCGGTCCCGCCGGGGATCGCGCTGGTCACCGCGGGAGCGGACAGCACCGCCCCGTCCAGCACCATGGCGAACTGGTTGTTCGGGCTCACCTGTGCGGCCAGCCGCCCGGTGACCGCCGTGAACGTCTTCGCTCCGGCCGAGGTCAGCCGCAACCGGATCTGCCATCCTGTGCTGTTCTCCTGGTCGAAGACCGCCTCGGCCTCACTGATCTCGGTGCCGTTGAGTGCGACGGGGTCGAGCAGGTACTTCGCCCGGACCCCGCCCACCACCTCCGTCGCGCAGGCCACCGCCCGCTCGCCGTCGCCCCGTTGATGGTCCTTGCGCTCGGCGGCCGACGAGCAGTCGAGCGCCTGGAACTCCGCGACCCCGGCCCCCGGCGAGGGGGAGGGCGCCCCGTCGCCGGACGGTGCGACGGCGACCACCGGCCGGAGCACCAGGACCGCCGGCTCGCCGAGCGAGGCCATCTGCCCGGGGACGGCGCCGCGCGCGGACACGGTGACCTTGCCGTCGGCCGCGCGCACCACGACGTCCCGCAGACCGGACCCTTCGGCGCGGCGGCGCATCAGGTCCGCGGTCTGCCCCAACCGCCTTTCGCTCAGCGGCTCACGCGGGGTGAACACCGCCGTCGTACGAGGACCGTCGCCGCCCTTGTCGGCGGCGGGGTGCCCGGCCGGCGAACAGGCGACGGCCGCGCTCACGCAGCCGAGCAGCAGGGCGAGCGCCGTCGTCCGGCGCCAGCGCTCAGCCACTGGTGATCGCCCGCACACTCGCGTGCACCGCGGTGACGAGGCCCGTCAGCGCGGTGGCGTCACCGATGAGGGCGCGGAGCCGGGCGAGGCGCCGCTCGACGCGCTCGCCGTCCGCCTGCCCCGCGGCCACTTCGCCCGCCAGTTCCCCGGCCAGGGCCGCCGCCTCCGTACGGGCGGCCCCGCTGATCCCCGGGTCCTCCAAGGCGTCAAGCCGGCGCCGCAGTTCGCCGAGGGCCGCGAGCGCGCTGTCGGCGGCGGGGGACGCCGGTCCCGTGCGGTGCGCGACGGCGCCGGCCCCGGCGGCCAGCGCCGAGTCACCGACCCTGGCGCTGCCGCCGATGACGATGCCGTGGTTGGTCCGCGGCTCGCCCGTGCCGGTCATCGCGCGCCACCCCCCTCGCCGGGGCCGCCGGTCCGCTGCGGTGCGGGGGCGGTGGAGAGCGCCGCCGCACCGGCCCCGGCGGCGATGCTGCCGCTCATCGATCCTCCGGTCATCATGATCCCCTGGTTGAGGATGACGTTGCGGTGCCGCGTCAGATCGCCGAGGTCCAGGCCGTGCTCGGCGAGGAACTCGGCCGCGGTGCCGAGGACTTGCAGCTCGATCTGCTTGCCGATGCGGTTGACGTCCACACGCTGGAAGAAGTCCCGGAAAGCGTGCGAGGACGCGAGTTCGCGAAGACTGAGCCGGGCTCCGAAGTCGTACCGCCGGTCGTCGGCCATGGCCGCGCGCTGCGCCTGGAGGGCGCGCTGCCGCCGTGCGGGTGCGCGCAGTTCCGAGAAGGCGGCCGCCGGCGCCGCCTGAAGCACCGCGCGGCTGTGCAGGAGCGCGTCGGCGAGTCCGGTGACGGCGCTCCCCGGGTCCTGGGGGTCCTGGAGGTCCCCGGGGCGCGCGAGCGAGTCGGCCACCCGGTACTCCTCCTTGACCGGCGTGAGCACCAGGGTGTTCGCCTGGAGGTACAGCGTCGCCGCGCTCACGGCGACCTGGACGAAGACCGACAGCACCAGGTCGGTGCCCCAGCTGCGCACCTGGGCGCACAGACAGTGCCGCACCGGCCCGTCGACGCTGCCGCGGGCGGTGGCGATGCGCTCCGAGGAGAGCTGGTCGGCGGGCCTGCCCTCGGGGGGCCAGTGCCCGGCGGCGCCCGGCCAGAACACGGCCTCGCCGAACAGGGCGTTCTGCCGCAGCTCGGTGCCGTGGACGAAGACCTTCTCGGTGACCTCCAGGCCGGGAACGCGGTCGGCGGCGAAGGCCGGCCCCGCACCGGCACCCGCGCGCAGCGCGTCCAGGTCGTCCGCCATCCGCCGGACCAGGCCGGCGGTGTCGAAGGGCACCGGGGGCGGCTCGGCGCCGGTGCCCGGCTCGTGCCCCTCGGGCGTCAGCCGCATGGCGAACGACCAGGACGTGACCTCGTCGCCGGCGCCGACGAAGGGGCGGTAGCCGCTGTAGACGACGAGGTTGGCATCACCGCCGACCGAGGACTGCGGCAGCCCGGCCGTGTGCCCGCCCGGCGGCGGGCCGCCGGCGGCGGAGCGGAACGCCTCCCGGGTCAGCTGCTCGCCGATCGCACTCCACGCCCGGCCGCGCTGCTCCCAGGTGAACGCCCAGGGGCAGCCGACCAGCAGCACGAGGGTGAGCAGGAACGTGGCCACCGGCACGTCGTTCAGCCACAGCGGCACCAGCGGGGTCAGCCAGGCGCCGGCGAGCAGCACGAGCACCTGGACGGCCAGGGCTCGCAGCACGGCCGGGGCGGCTGGGTCGCGGGGCCGCTCCCGCCCGCGCACCCCGCGGGGCGCGCCGGAGCCCTGCGCGCTGCCGCCCGGCAGGAAGGCGGTGGCGAACCAGTACACGGCGGTGGCGACCGGGGCCAGCAGCAGGGAGACCAGGAAGGCGCCGCCGACGGCCAGGTCGCGCCTGCGCAGGTCCCGCAGGGTCTGCTCGGCGTGGGTGCCCACCCGGCCGAGGTCGACGCCGTAGGAGGGGGCGCAGGCCCGGTAGCGCTCGTGCCGGAGTTCGTGCACCACCCGGCGGGCGAAGCCCTCGTCGAGGCGGGCACCCGCGCACATGTAGCGGGTCGACGCGCTCCAGTCCTCCTCGCCGGTGCCGGTGCTGCTGCTGCCGCCCGGCGCGGCCGCCGGACGCGGGGGCGGCGGGCGCCTCGTTGCGGTCCCCGCGACGTGGGCGGCGGGCTCTTCGCGGCCGTCCCCGGTGACGTGCCCGGCACCGTCCTGGACGCCGACCCCGGCCGTGTCCCCCGGGCTCCCGGCACCCTGGTATCGCGATGTCACCCGCCCCACCCCTTTCCCCCTGTTCCCACCAGTGTGGGCGCCCGCACAAGTCCCGAAAAGGCAGGGGATGTGGGAAAACCGGGCGCGCCGGGGCGCTTCGAGGCGCGAGGGGCGCGCGGGGGCGCGTGTTCTCGCTGCCGGGGGCGTTCCGCTCCACGCAAGCCGTACGTAACCGATCAGTCACCCGAACCAGGTTGCCTTGCTCCATGGCAACGGCACCGAGGCCCGCGCGGCGCATCGCGGTCCTCGCGGACAGTGCGCTGGAGCGCGACTCACGGGCGCACCGCGTGGCGGCGGCCGCCGCCGGGGCGGGCTACGAGGTCACGATCATCGGCCGCGCCGCCGAGGACCAGGGTTGCCGGGACTGCCGTGACTGCCGGGCCTGCCAGGACGACGGCGCCGGGATCGCGCCCGAAGGGGTGCGCCTGATCCGCGTCTCCGTCGCCGAGACCCTGCACCGCAGGCGCCTGCAGCGCCCCCGTCCGGGCCTGCTGCGCGCCCTGGCCTACCGCAGCGCGGAGTCCTACGCGTACCGCAACGCCTTCGTGGCCGCCCACACGGCGCTGCTGGCCTCCCGCCAGGCCGAGCTGGACGTGACCTACAGCCCTTTAGCGGTGAAGGCCGCCGCCCGGCTCGGCCACGGCGGCGCGCGTCTGCAGCACGCGGTGCGCCGGGCCTGGAACGCCCTGCGCTCGGCGCAGTACCGCGCCGCCGTCCGCCGCAGGGCCGCGCCCGACGGGCTGCTGGACCGGCTGTCCACCGCCACCACGCGCCTGCTGCTCGGCAAGCGCAGCTGGCGCAGGCTCGACCCGCTGCTGCTCGACCTGGAGATCGCCTACGGACCCGTCCTGGACGAGCTGCGCCCGCACCTGGTGCACGCCCTCGGGCACCGCACCCTGGGCACGGCCGTCCGCGCCGCGCTGCGGGCGGAGGGCACCGGGCACCGTGTCGAGGTCGTCTGGGACACCACGGCCAAGACCGAGCCCAGCCACCGGGCCGCCGTCGCCCGTGACGCCCACGAGCGCACCTATGTGCCGCTCGTCGACGGCGTCGTCACCGTCGCCGAGACCTACGCCGACCGGCTGCGGGAGCGCCACGGCCTCGCCGCCCGGCCGGCCGTGGCGCGCAACGCCCCGCCGTACGAGGCCGCGCCCGCCCCCTCCTCCCACGCCACGCCGTCGCGTTCCGGGGTCCGCGACCACTGCCATCTGGCCCCCGAGGTCCCCCTCCTGGTGCACAGCGGCGCGGTCGGCCCGGCCCGGGGGCTGCTGACGGTCATCGAGGCGCTGCCCAAGCTGTACGACCTGCACGCGGCCCTGGTCGTGCCCGACCCCGGCGACGCCTATGTACGCGTCCTCACCGACCGCGCGGCGGAGCTCGGCGTCGAGGGCCGCCTGCACGTGCTGCCCTATGTGCCGCCCGCCGACATCCCGCGCTTCCTGTCCTCCGCGGACATCGGCGTCCTGCCCGTGCACCGCCTGCCCGCGCACCAGGTGGCCCTGCCGGCCCGCTACTTCGAGTACGCCCACGCCCGTCTGCCCGTGGTCGTCAGCGATGTGCGGGTGCTGGCCCGGCCGACGCTGGAGATCGGCAACGGCGAGGTGTTCCGCTCCCTGGACACCGCCGACTTCGTCCGCGCCGTCGGCGCCGTGCTGACCAATCCGCGGCGCTACCGGAAGGCGTACGACCGGGGCGACACGCTGCGCGAATGGTCCTGGCAGACGCAGTCCGCCCCGCTCCTGGACCTCTACTCCCGGCTGCTCGGACCGCGCTGACCCCGCCCGCCGCGCCGTGGTGACGCCCCTCACGGGGCGTTGCCGCGCGACGGCGCGATCGTTGAGCCACTATGGAGAGGCGAGGGGTAAACCGTGTTGATACCCCTGTACGGAGCCGGGTACGCGCCGAACGGGGGAGTTTTTCTTCCTCGCGCGGAATGAATTTACGGCGATCCAGCGATCGGGAGTGCAGATGCGGTCTAGCCTGTCGGAGGTGAACGACTCACCCTCCGAACCCTCCGGAACCCCTGTGTCAGTGGCCCCAACCGTTCCTGCCGCGCCGGACGACGCCCTTCTGGGTGTGCTTCCCGAGCGCCTGCGGACGGAGCTCGTGGCGTTCCGGCGGGATGTGCACATGCATCCCGAACTGGGCCGCCAGGAATTCCGTACGACGGCCGCGGTGAAGGCCCGCCTCGAGCAGGCCGGTCTCAAGCCCCGCGTGATGCCGGGCGGGACGGGCCTGATCTGCGACATCGGGGACACGGACCCGGAGCGGCCCCGGCTGGCCCTGCGCGCCGATCTGGACGCGCTGCCGATCCCGGACACCAAGCGGGTCGACTACCGCTCGACGGTCCCCGGCCGGGCGCACGCCTGCGGCCACGACGTGCACACCACGGTGGTGCTGGGCGCCGGCCTGGTGCTGGCGGAGCTGCTGCGCGAGGGCAAGCTGCGGCGGCCGGTGCGGCTGGTGTTCCAGCCGGCCGAGGAGGTCATGCCGGGCGGCGCGCTGGACGCCATCAAGGCGAACGCGCTGGACGGCGTGGGCCGCATCCTGGCCGTGCACTGCGACCCCAAGGTCGACGTGGGCCGGATCGGGCTGCGGCAGGGGCCGATCACCTCGGCGGTGGACCGCCTGGAGCTCTCCCTGGACGGTGCGGGCGGTCACACGGCCCGCCCCCATCTGACCACCGACCTGGTGACGGCCACCGCCAAGATGGCCACCGAGCTGCCGGCCGTGCTGGCCCGCCGGGTGGACCCGCGGTCCGGGATGAGCATCGTGTGGGGCCGTATCGAGGCAGGCCACGCCTGCAACGTCATCCCGCAGCACGCCGAACTGGAGGGCACGGTCCGCTGCCTGGACCTGACCGCCTGGCACGAGGCCCCGGACCTGGTGCACGAGGTGATCGACCAGATCGCCGGCATGTATCGCGCCAAGTGGGAGCTGACGTACCACCGCGGGGTGCCGCCGGTGGTCAACGAGCACGACTCGACGGAGCTGCTGCGCGACGCCATGACGGCCCGCTACGGCGCGCACACGGTGGAGGACACCGAGCAGAGCCTCGGCGGGGAGGATTTCTCCTGGTACCTGGAGCAGGTGCCGGGCGCCCTCGCGCGGCTCGGGGTGCGTCCGGTGGGGGACAATTCCAAGCGTGATCTGCATCAAGGTGATTTCGACGTCGACGAGGGCGCGATCAAGGTCGGGGTGGAGCTGTTCACCTCCGCTGCGCTGCTGGCATGACGGTGGGTGACCCGGCCGACACGGCCGGGTCACCTGGCCGAAATGCGTCGATCCGATAACGGGCCGCCAACCCCCCTTTACCTGACATCTACGCGCGTTAAGCTCCGGGTTAAGCCAGCGCCGGACGGGGCGCTTCTAGTGAAGGGGTACCCTCTTGCGCCGGGTAACCAAGTTCGCCGCCGCGGGTATAGCCTCCGCGGCCCTCGCGCTGACCGCGACCGCATGCGGCAGCAGCTCCAAGGACAGCGACAGCGACAGCGCCAAGAGTGGTGCGCTCAAGGTCGGCGTCGCCTACGACGTGGGCGGCCGTGGCGACCACTCGTTCAACGACTCTGCCGCCGCGGGCCTGGACAAGGCCAAGTCGGACTTCGGCATCGAGATCAAGGAGCTCACCGCGAAGACCTCGGACACCGAGGCCGACCGCGAGCAGCGCCTCGAGGACCTGGCGGACGCGGGCTACAACCCGGTCATCGGTGTCGGCTTCTCCTACGCCGACTCGATGAAGAAGGCGGCTGCGAAGTACCCCAAGACCCACTTCGCCATCGTCGACTCCGTCGTGGACGCCAAGAACGTCGACAGCATCGTCTTCACCGAGGAGCAGAGCTCCTACCTCGCCGGTGTCGCCGCGGCCCTGAAGACCAAGGACAACAAGGTCGGCTTCATCGGTGGCGTGGACATCCCCCTGATCAACAAGTTCGAGGCCGGCTTCCGCCAGGGCGTCACGGCGACCAACCCGAAGGTCACGGTCACCACCCAGTACCTGACCCCCGGCTCCGACCTGTCCGGCTTCTCCGACCCGGCCAAGGGCAAGGCGGCCGCGCAGGGCATGCTCGACAAGGGCGTCGACGTCGTCTACGCCGCGGCCGGCTCCTCCGGCAACGGCGCGATCGAGGCCGTCGCCGGCAAGACCGGCGCCTGGGCGATCGGTGTCGACTCCGACCAGTACGCGCAGACGGGCCTGGTCAAGTACCAGAAGTCGATCCTGACCTCCGCGCTGAAGAACGTGGATGTCGCGGTCTACGACGCGGTCAAGTCGGTCAAGGACGGCGCCCCGCTGAGCGGCACCCAGTCCTACGACCTCGCCAAGGATGGTGTGGGCCTGGCCACCAGCGGCGGCTTCATCGACGACATCAAGTCGCAGCTGGACGCGGCCAAGCAGAAGATCGTGAGCGGCGACATCAAGGTCGACACGACCGTCAAGAAGTGACGCCCGGTCTCCTCTGAGTCACGGTCGCGAGGCTCGGTGGGGGATAGCCCAGGCTCTCCCTCACCGGGCCTCGCGCCTGCGTTCCGCCCGATTTCGGTCCCTGTGGTTTCTGATCTGACTCGCACCACTATGGATCTGGCAACGCTACGCGCATAGAGCTTTTTCCTCGCGGTACGTTCGCCACACCCGCCCCGCCCCGCTCTTTTCCGCGAGGAGAGTGCGTCATCAACGCGTCCAGCACCCCCAGTCCCCCTAGCCCCCACGCCGTCGAACTGCGCGGCATCACCAAGCGATTCCCGGGTGTCGTGGCCAACCACGACATCGACATCACCGTCCGCCGAGGTACCGTGCACGCCCTCGTGGGTGAGAACGGCGCCGGCAAGTCGACCCTGATGAAGATCCTCTACGGCATGCAGAAGCCGGACGAGGGCACCATCACCGTCGACGGCGAGAGCGTCACCTTCCACGACCCGGGCGACGCCATCGCCCGCGGCATCGGCATGGTGCACCAGCACTTCATGCTCGCCGACAACCTGACCGTCCTCGAGAACGTCGTGCTCGGCAGCGAGAAGCTCCACGGCATCGGCGCCCGCGCCCGTGCCCGGATCAAGGAGATCTCGGACGCCTACGGTCTCGGAGTGCGGCCGGACGTCCTGGTGGAGGACCTCGGTGTCGCCGACCGTCAGCGTGTCGAGATCCTCAAGGTCCTCTTCCGAGGCGCCCGTACGCTCATCCTCGACGAGCCGACGGCGGTCCTGGTCCCGCAGGAGGTCGACGCGCTCTTCGACAACCTGCGCGGTCTGAAGGCCGAGGGCCTCACCGTCATCTTCATCTCGCACAAGCTCGGCGAGGTGCTCTCCGTCGCGGACGAGATCACGGTCATCCGGCGCGGCACCACGGTCGGTTCGGCCGACCCGAAGAGCACCACCCCCAAGCAGCTCGCGGAGCTCATGGTGGGCAGCGAACTGCCGTCGCCGGAGACCCGCGAGTCGACGGTCACCGACGTCCCGATGCTGACCGTGGACGGTCTGCACCTGTCGGAGACCGACCTGGAGGGCATCGAGCGTGTCGTCCTGGACCGGATCTCGCTGACCATTCACAAGGGCGAGGTCCTGGGCATCGCCGGCGTCGAGGGCAACGGCCAGGCGGAACTGGTCGAGGCGATCATGGGCATCCTCCCGCCCGACGCGGGCCGGATCACGCTCGGCACCACCGACATCACCGGCTTCCCGACGCGCAAGCGCCGCGAGGACGGCATCGGCTACATCCCCGAGGACCGCCACCGGCACGCACTGCTGCTGGAGGCCCCGCTGTGGGAGAACCGCATCCTCGGCCATGTCACCGAGCGCCCCAACAGCAAGGGCGGCCTGCTGGACCCGGCCGCGGCGCGCCGCGACACCGAGCGGATCGTGCGCGAGTACGACGTCCGCACCCCCGGTATCGAGGTCACCGCCGCGTCGCTGTCCGGCGGCAACCAGCAGAAGCTGATCGTCGGCCGGGAGATGAGCCACCAGCCGCGGCTGCTCATCGCCGCGCACCCCACCCGGGGTGTGGACGTCGGGGCCCAGGCCCAGATCTGGGACCAGATCCGCGAGGCCCGCCGCGAGGGTCTGGCCGTGCTGCTGATCTCCGCGGACCTGGACGAGCTGATCGGGCTGTCCGACACCCTGCGCGTCATGTACCGCGGCCGCCTGGTCGCCGACGCCGACCCCGCCACCATCACCCCGGAGGAGCTGGGCTCCGCGATGACCGGTGCCGCAGCCGGTCACCTCGAGCACGAGAACGGCGACGCCGCCCACGGGGGAGAGGACCGATGAAGAAGATCGACAAGGAGCGGGTGCTCCTCGCCGTCGCCGCCCCCGTGCTGGCGATCGTCGCCTCGTTCGTGATCACCGCGCTCGTGCTGCTGGCCACCGGCAAGGAGCCGTTCGGCGCCTTCAGCACGATGATCGACTACGGCTTCAAGAGCGACAGCCAGGTCGAGATCATCAACAAGGCGACCACCTACTACATCGCGGGTATCGCGGTCGCCGTCGGCTTCCGTATGAACCTGTTCAACATCGGCGTCGAGGGCCAGTACCGGCTCGGCGCCTTCTTCGCCGCCGCGGTCGGCGGGGCGGTGACCCTGCCGAGCTTCCTGCAGATCCCGCTGATCATCGTGGTGGCCATGGCGGTCGGCGGCCTGTGGGCCGGCATCGCGGGCCTCCTGAAGACGACCCGCGGGGTCAGCGAGGTCATCGCGACCATCATGCTGAACGCGATCGCGCTGTCGATCGTCGGCTACTTCCTCAAGGCCGGCCGGCTCGGCCACCTCGACCAGGCGGGCACCTCGGTGTCGACCACGCCGCTGCCCTCCTCCGGCCACCTGTTCAACTTCGACATGGGTGAGGACATCGGCCAGATCTACGGCTTCGTCGTCCTTGCCGTGATCATCGGTGTCGGCTACTGGTTCGTGCTGGGCCGCACCCGCTTCGGCTTCGACCTGCGCAGCGTCGGGATGTCCGAGAGCGCGGCCACCGCGAGCGGTGTCAGCGTCAAGCGCATGGTGGTCATCAGCATGCTGATCTCGGGCGGCCTGGCGGGCCTGACCGGTCTGCCGCTGCTGCTGAACGACGTGCACGCCTACGGTGCCGACCTCTTCCCCGCCGGTATCGGCTTCACCGGCATCTCGGTGGCGCTGCTGGGCCGCAACAACCCGGTCGGTGTCGCACTGGCCGCGCTGCTGTGGGGCTTCCTGGAGCGCGGCTCCGGCCGCCTGGAGTTCGAGGGCTACGACAAGGAGATCGTCGGCGTCATGCAGGGCGTCATCGTCCTGTGCGTCGTCATCGCCTACGAGCTCGTCCGCCGCTACGGCCTCAAGCGGCAGCAGCAGAAGGTCGGCGAGCAGCTCGCCGCCCAGGCCCGCACCAAGAAGGAGGTGACGGCGTGACCGCAACGACGACCCACACCCCGCCGCCCGCGGCTCCCAAGGCGGCCGGCACCAAGGGCCGCAAGGTCCGCCTCTCCTTCCCGATGGTCCTGCTGATCATCGCCGGCGCGCTCGCGCTGGTGTCGGTCGTACGGGTCGTCACGGGCCAGGACCAGCTCACCGCGCAGGGCCAGATCACCGCGGCCCTGGGGCTCGCCGTGCCGATCGGCCTGGCCGGTCTGGCGGGCCTGTGGTCCGAGCGCTCCGGCGTGGTCAACATCGGCCTCGAGGGCATGATGATCCTCGGCACCTTCTTCGGTGCCTGGGCCGGCTGGCAGACCAACCCCTGGATCGGCGTCCTCGCCGGGGTCGTCGGCGGCGCGGTCGGCGGCCTGGTCCACGCGGTCGCCACCGTCACCTTCGGCGTCGACCACATCATCTCCGGTGTGGCGATCAACATCCTGGCGCTGGGTGCGACGCAGTACCTGGCCAAGCTGTGGTTCACCAACGGCGAGGCGGCGGCCAAGGGCGGCAATCCCAAGCAGTCCCCGCCGGTCGACTCCCTGCCGTCGTTCGACATCCCCGGGCTGTCCGACTGGCTGGCCGGCATCGAGAAGCACGGCTGGTTCTTCGTCTCCGACCTCGCGGGTGTCGTCGGCGGCCTGGTCACCGATGTCTCGGCGCTGACGATCATCGCCGCCGTGCTCTTCGTCGGCAGCTTCTACCTGCTGTGGCGCACGGCCTTCGGCCTGCGGCTGCGGTCCGCCGGTGAGAACCCGGTGGCCGCCGAGTCGCTCGGCGTCAACGTGTACCTGTACAAGTACGTGGCCGTGATCGTCTCCGGTGCCCTGGCCGGCCTCGGCGGCGCCTTCCTGGCGATGGTGCCCACGCACATCTACCTGGAGGGCCAGACCGGCGGCCGCGGCTACATCGGTCTCGCCGCGATGATCTTCGGCAACTGGCGGGTGGGCGGACTCGCCGCCGGCGCCGGGCTGTTCGGCTACTCCGACGCCCTCCAGCTGCGCAACGGCGGTCCCACCGTCCACGCGCTGCTGCTGCTCCTGGTGATCCTGGTGGTGCTGCTCGGCGCCTGGAAGCTGTGGAAGCGGCACGTGTGGCAGGGCGTGGCCAGCCTGGCCGTCGGCGCGCTGGTGCTGGTCTGGTACCTGGTCACCGACGAGGTCCCGGCCGAGTTCGTCGGCGCGACCCCGTACGTCGTCACCCTGCTGGTGCTCTCCCTGTCGGCGCAACGCCTGCGCATGCCCAAGGCTGACGGTATGCGCTACCGAAAGGGTCAAGGAAAGTGACCGGCACCGCGGGCCCGGTCGACCCCGCGGGGGTCGACTGGGAGCACCTGCGGGCACAGGCCCGGGACGCCATGTCCCGGGCCTATGTGCCCTACTCCCACTTCCCGGTGGGAGCGGCCGCCCTGGTCGACGACGGCCGTGTCATCGCCGCGTGCAACGTGGAGAACGCCAGCTACGGCCTCGGCCTGTGCGCCGAGTGCGGGCTGGTCTCGCTGCTGCACGCGACGGGCGGCGGCCGGCTCACCGCGTTCACCTGCGTCGACCGCAACGGCGACCAGCTGATGCCGTGCGGCCGCTGCCGCCAGCTGCTGTGGGAGCACGGCGGCCCCGATCTGCTGGTCGAGATGTCGGACGGCATCCGCACCATGCGGGACGTCCTGCCCGACGCGTTCGGCCCGGACGACCTGACCAACCGTTAAGAAGGTACGTGAATCATGGACGCCATTTCCGTCATCCGCACCAAGCGCGACGGCGGCCGCCTCGACGACGAGCAGATCGACTGGGTCATCGACGCCTACACCAAGGGTGAGGTCGCCGACGAGCAGATGTCCGCGCTCGCCATGGCGATCCTGCTCAACGGCATGGACCGGGCCGAGATCGCCCGCTGGACCGCGGCGATGATCAACAGCGGCGAGCGCATGGACTTCTCCTCGCTGCCGCGCCCCACCGCGGACAAGCACTCCACCGGCGGCGTCGGCGACAAGATCACGCTGCCGCTGGCGCCCCTCGTGGCCGCGTGCGGCGCCGCCGTGCCCCAGCTGTCCGGCCGGGGCCTGGGCCACACCGGCGGCACCCTGGACAAGCTGGAGTCCATCCCCGGCTGGCGGGCGCTGCTGTCCAACGAGGAGATGCTGCGGGTCCTGGGCGACTCCGGCGCGGTCATCTGCGCGGCCGGCGACGGCCTCGCCCCGGCCGACAAGAAGCTGTACGCGCTGCGCGACGTGACCGGCACCGTCGAGGCGATCCCGCTGATCGCCTCCTCGATCATGTCGAAGAAGATCGCCGAGGGCACGGGTTCGCTCGTCCTGGACGTCAAGGTCGGCTCCGGCGCCTTCATGAAGAACCTGGAGGACGCCCGCGAGCTGGCCTCCACCATGGTGGGCCTGGGCACCGACCACGGTGTGCGCACCGTCGCCCTGCTCACCGACATGGCGACCCCGCTGGGCCTGACCGCGGGCAACGCCCTGGAGGTCCGCGAGTCCGTCGAGGTCCTGGCGGGCGGCGGCCCGGCCGACGTGGTCGAACTGACCCTCGCCCTGGCCCGCGAGATGCTCGACGCGGCGGGCCTGACGGACGCCGACCCGGTCAAGGCCCTGGCCGACGGCTCCGCCATGGACGTGTGGCGCCGCATGATCGCCGCCCAGGGCGGCGACCCGGACGCGGCGCTGCCCGTCGCGCGCGAGCGGCACGTGGTCACCGCCGAGCGCTCCGGTGTGCTCACCGGCCTGGACGCCTACGCCGTCGGCGTCGCCGCCTGGCGCCTGGGCGCCGGCCGCGCGCGCAAGGAGGACCCGGTGCAGGCCGGGGCGGGTGTGGAGATCCACGCCAAGCCCGGTGCCGTGGTCTCGCAGGGCCAGCCGCTGCTGACCCTGCACACCGACACACCGGAGAAGTTCGACTACGCCCTGGCGGCCCTCACGGGCGGCGTCGAGATCTCCCCCGAGGGCACGGCGTTCACGCCCCGCCCGATCGTGCTGGACCGTATCGCCTGACCGGGGCGCACCCCCGCGCGGCGCAGGGAGCGGGGCCGGTGGACGTCCACCGGCCCCGCTCTCTTCCCCTCCGCTCCCCTCCTCGTGGGGTGCGCGGCTCAGCCGGCGGTGCGCAGCGCCCGGCCGCGGTGCTCGGCCACGGCACGCCGCGTGGCATGGAGGGTGATCGCGGCGACGCCCAGGACCGCGGCGAGGCAGAGGACGACCGTGCCGTCCCAGCCCGCGGAGTGGAAGGCGGAGGCGCCCAGGGTCCCGCCGAGGCTGTTGCCGATGTAGTAGGCCGTCAGATAGAGGGCGGAGGCCTGGGCGCGGCCCGTGGTGGCCGTGCGGCTGACGGCGCCCGAGGCGATCGCGTGGCCGGTGAAGAAGCCGGCGGTGATCAGCACGAGGCCGGTGAGCACGGCGGCGAGGGACCCGGCGAGGCTCAGCAGCAGGCCGGTGGTCACCAGGCCCGCGGCGACGTACAGGGCGCCGCGGCGGCCGATGCGGCCGTGCAGCACGCCCGAGGCCGCGGAGGCGGCTGTACCGACCAGGTACACCAGGAAGATGAGGCCGATGGCGGTCTGGGAGAGCCCGAACGGCGCCTCCCCGAGCCGGTAGCCCAGGACGGTGTAGACGGCGCCGAAGACCGCCATGAAGAGCAGCCCGATGACGTACAGGCGGCGCAGCAGCGGCGTGCGCAGATGGTGCCCGACGGTACGCAGCAGGGCCGCCGGATTGACCGGCCCGGGGCGGAAGTTGCGGGCGGGCGGGATCAGCAGGCGGAAGGCGGCGGCGCACAGCAGCGCCATGGCGCCGGCGGCGAACAGCGCGGTGCGCCACCCGAAGGCCTGGGCCACGGCGCCGGTCAGGACCCGGGAGCTCATCCCGCCGATGCTGTTGCCGGCCACGTACAGGCCGATCGCGGAGGCCACCGCCTTGGGGTGGATCTCCTCGGCGAGGTACGCCATCGCCGTCGCGGGCAGTCCGGCCAGCGCCACGCCCTGCGCGGCGCGCAGCACAACGAGCGTGGTGAGGTCGGGGGCGAAGGGGATGACCAGGGCCAGTGCGGAGGCGCTGAACACCGAGGCCGTCATCACCGCCGTGCGGCCGTACTTCTCGCTGAGCGCGCTCACCGGCAGCAGGGCGAGCGCGAGTGCCGCGGTGGTGGCGGAGACGGTGAGACTGGCCTGCGCCGGGGTGAGGGAGAGGCCGGCGGAGAGCGCGGGGAGCAGGGCCTGCGTCGAGTAGAGCAGGGCGAACGTCGCGAGACCGGCGGCGAACAGCGCCGCGTTGGCGCGGCGGTAGCCGGGTCCGCCCGGGCGGAGAGCGGTGGCGGAGGCGGCGTCCGGCCGTGTCATGGCGGACGCCCCTGTATCGGCAGGAGGCATGTCACCCACGCTAGGTGCGGCCCGTTTCATGCGTCCAATGCACGGACTGGTCATAATCGTTCCCATGACGCATGAAGCGAGGTCAACGGCTCCGGGTACACCGCCGAGTGACGCGAGCGACATGCGCGCGGAGCTGGACAGTGCCTCCTGGGCGGCCGTACTCGCGCCCCGGCTCGCGCAGTTCGCGGCGGTCGCGCGGCACGAGCACGTGACACGGGCGGCGCGCGAGCTGGGCGTGCCCCAGTCGACCCTGAGCCGGGCCATGGTCCGGCTGGAGACCGATCTGGGCGTCACGCTCTTCGCCCGCCAGGGGCGCACCGTCTCGCTCACCCCCGCCGGGCGGGGCTTCCTCGCCTCCGTGGAGCGCGCGCTGGCGGAGGTGGAGCGATCGGCGGAGTCGGTACGCGCCGGCGCCGACCCGGCCACCGGGCGTGTGGCCTTCGGCTTCCTGCACACCCTCGGCTCGGAGACCGTACCGGCCCTGCTGCGCGAGTTCCGCGCCGACCACCCGCGAGTGCGCTTCCAGCTCGTGCAGAACTACAGCGAGGCGATGCTGGCCGGGCTGCGCGCCGGTCAGCTGGACCTGTGCCTGACCTCACCGGTGCCGGACGCGCCCGATCTGGTCACCCGGCGCCTGGACGAGCAGCGGCTGCGGCTGGTCGTCCCCGACGGCCACCGGCTCGCGGGGCGGCGCAGGATCCGGCTCGCGGAGGCCGCCGGTGAACTCTTCGTCACGCTCGAACCGGGCTACGGGCTGCGCCGGATCGCCGACGCGCTGAGCGCCGAGGCGGGATTCACCCCGCGGGTGGCCTTCGAGGGCGAGGAGACCGAGACGCTGCGCGGACTGGTCGCTGCGGGCCTGGGGGTGGCACTGCTGCCGCCGCCGCTGGTGCCCCGTCCCGGCGTGGTGGAACTGACGGTGACGGCACCGCGCGCGGTGCGCGAGATCGGGGTGGCCTGGCTCGGCGGTCACCCGGACACGGCGCCGGTGGCGGCCTTCAAGAAGTTCCTGATCGGGCGGCGCGGCAGGCTCATCCCGGGGTGAGCAGCGTGTCCGTCGGGCGGCGCGGGTCGACCACCCGGCCGTCGGGCAGGATCTCGCCGGTGTCCTCGAAGAGCAGGACGCCGTTGCACAGCAGACTCCAGCCCTGCTCGCTGTGGGACGCCGTGGCCAGCGCCGCCTCGCGGTCGGGAGCGTCGGCGGACGGGCATTGCGGCTGGTGCAGACACATGACGGACCTCGCTTTTCCACCGGCTGCCGTGATGCTCCCCCGCCCCCCTGACACCGTCCGTACGTCCGTACGGCGCGCAGGCGAACGCCGGGACAGCTCTTGGTGCCGGGGGTGGCCGGTCAGTGGTGCGGGGCGCGGCCGAAGCCCGCCGCGAGCGGCATGCGCAGGCCGAGCGGGGGAGGGGCGGCGAGTGCGTCGGCGACGGGGCGTGCGAAGGAGCGCCCCAGCAGCGTCCCGAGGACGATGTCGTACGGCGCGCAGGCGAACGCCGGGACAGCTCTTGGTGCCGGGGGTGGTCGGTCAGTGGTGCGGGGCGCGGCCGAAGCCCGCCGCGAGCGGCATGCGCAGGCCGAGCGGGGGAGGCGCGGCGAGCGCGTCGGCGACGGGGCGCGCGAAGGAGCGCCCCAGCAGCGTCCCGAGGACGAAGTCGGCGGCCAGGGCGGAGACTTCGGAGCGGTGCTCGGTCAGCAGGTGCCCGTCGGAGTGGACCTCGAAGCGGCACACGTCCCGGTTGACCTTCTTGGCGCGTTCGGCGAGCCGGTAGGACAGGTCGGGGTGGGTGGAGTGGTCGTTCGTGCCGTGCACGATCATCACGTGACGGCCGATCAACTGCTTGACGGGGTCGGGCTCCAGCGCGTCGGGCAGCCAGGGCGCTATGGCGACCACGGAGTCGACGGCCGTGTGCCCGGCCGCGCGCAGTGCCGCGCGGCCGCCCATGTCCATGCCGACCAGGGCCACCGGCACGTCGCCGTAGCGCTGCACGACCTCGTCCACGGCCCACTCGGCGTCCTGCGCGGGGTGGGCGTGACCGCCGTTCCAGCCGCGGAAGCGGTAGTGCACGACGTGCACGGCCAGCCCCTCGCCGCGGCCCGCCGCCCGTACCAGCCGCCGGGCCAGGGGCACCATGGCGGCGGCCGCCACCGGCGAGCGCCGGCGCGTGCTCAGCGCGCTGCCCCCGGGCAGCACGAGTACGGCGGCCCGGACGGTGTCGTCCGATTCCCGCCGTGCCGCCGGGGTCAGCCCCGGAGTGACTCTCTTTCCCAACCGCGCACCACGCACCGGTAAAGCTTGCGAAGCCATGGCGTAACCATGGCAGACGGGAAGGTGTGCACGACCTGGCCGGGAGGTCAATATTCGGCATCATCCACACGTTCTACGCGCGTACGGCTGCACTTGGTCCGCCATCCTCCGGAGAGAGCGGCCGCCCGGCGCGGCATTGCGTTACGTACCGGTGGAAGCCGGGCGCGGCCGGCGTCGTTCGCGCGAAACCCGGTGGCCGCGCCTTGGGTTGTCGTAGCCTCTCGCTACTGTGTGCTTCCTGTGAAGAGGGAGTGGTGGCCCTGTGTTCCTCGGTCGCCCCCCGGCAGGCGTGCCGCCCGGTCCCTTCGGGAGCGTGAGCTGGGGTTCGACACCCCGGCCGGGCGCCATGCGGACAGCGCTGTCCGCAGCGGTATGGGGAGGGACAACCGAATGAGCAACAGCCCGCAGCAGCCGCAGGGGTGGGGACCGGGGCCGCAGCAGCAGGGATGGGGTCAGCCGCCCGCGCATCCGTACGACACGTCCGGGGCGTCGCGCGTGCCGGACTCCCGGCCGCTGCACCGGCGCAAGCGCGTCTGGTTCGCGGGGGCCGGGGTGTTCCTGTTCGCCATGGTGATCACCGCCGCGGCCACGGGGAGCGAGGCCGGCCAGGCCGACGCGAAGGCGAAGGCCGCCCCGACGGTCACGGCGAGGGTCACCGTCACCGCGACGGCCACGGCCACGGTCACCGCGTCCCCCGAGCCCGCTCCGACGGTGACCAGGACCGTCACGGCGAAGCCGCTGCCCAGGGTGACGGTGACCAAGACCGTCAAGGCCGCCTCCGGTTCCGGCGGCGGTGGCAGCGACAGCGGGGGTGGTGGCGGCAGCGCCTACTACGCGAACTGCACCGCGGCCCGCGCCGCCGGGGCCGCCCCGCTCTACGTGGGCGACCCCGGCTACCGCGGCGCGCTCGACCGCGACAGCGACGGAGTCGCCTGCGAGTAGCCGCCCGCGGGGGCCGGGACGGTCCGCGTCCCGGCCCCCGGTCGGCGCCTCACCCCTGGAACAGCCACTCGCTGCGCAGCGACGAGTAGCCCGGCTTGATCACCTCGTCGATCAGCGCCAGCCGCTCGTCGAACGGGATGAAGGCCGACTTGAGCGCGTTGATCGAGAACCACTCGAAGTCCCGCAGCGTGTACCCGAACGCGGCCGCCAGGTGCTCGAACTCCCGGCTCATGCTCGTGCCGCTCATCAGCCGGTTGTCGGTGTTCACCGTCACCCGGAACCGCAGCCGGCGCAGCAGCCCGATCGGATGCTCCTCGTACGAAGCCGCCGCGCCCGTCTGGAGGTTCGAGGTCGGGCACATCTCCAGCGGGATGCGCTTGTCCCGCACGTACGACGCCAGCCGGCCCAGCCGCACCGAGCCGTCGGCGGCGACCTCGATGTCGTCGATGATGCGGACGCCGTGGCCGAGCCGGTCCGCGCCGCACCACTGGAGCGCCTGCCAGATCGACGGCAGGCCGAACCCCTCGCCCGCGTGGATGGTGAAGTGGAAGTTCTCCCGCTGCAGGTACTCGAAGGCGTCCAGGTGGCGGGTGGGCGGGAAGCCCGCCTCGGCACCCGCGATGTCGAAGCCGACCACGCCCGCGTCGCGGTACCGGATCGCCAGTTCCGCGATCTCCTGCGAACGCGCCGCATGGCGCATCGCCGTCAGCAGCGCCCCGACCCGGATCCGGCGGCCGTCCTCGCGGGCCCGCCGCTCGCCCTCCCGGAAGCCCTCGTTGACGGCCTCGACGACCTCCTCCAGGCCCAGGCCGCGCTCCACGTGCAGCTCCGGAGCGAACCGCACCTCCGCGTACACCACACCGTCGGCCGCGAGGTCCTCGGCGCACTCCGCGGCGACCCGCACCAGGGCCTCACGCGTCTGCATCACGCCGACCGTGTGCGAGAACGTCTCCAAGTACCGCTCCAGCGACCCCGAATCGGCCGCCTCGCGGAACCACACCCCGAGCTTGCCGGGGTCCTCCTCCGGCAGCCCCTCGTAGCCCGAGGCGCGGGCCAGGTCGACGACCGTCCCCGGCCGCAGGCCCCCGTCCAGATGGTCGTGGAGCAGCACCTTCGGCGCGCGCCGGATCTGTTCAGAACTCGGGATCACGCTCTGGCTCGTCATTTCCGCACTCTAACTCCTACGCGCATAGAACGGACTCCGATCCGGCCCCGGTGCCCCGTGGTTCCGGATGCGGACCGTCAACACGGCGAAGGCGGCGTTCATCCCTTTCGCTGAACGACCGGCGATGATCGATGACGTCCACGGGCCGGGGTGTGCGCAAGCCGAGGGCCACGCGGCCGTTCCGTCCGGCGTCCGCCGCACCGCCCTCGGCCAGCGGTTCCGCGTCCGGCGGCGGCGACCGGCCGGGCGGGCGCGGGGCCCGTCGGCGTACCGGCGGCGCGGCGCGCGACGGCGCGCCTCCGCTTGCGCCCGGGTGCCCCGCCTCGCTACGTTCCGGATTCCCGCGGTTACGGCCCGTGTGTCGACGCGGCGGGCGCTCCATCTCCCCCATCACGAGGATCGCAACCATGAAGACCGGAACCGTCAAGACTCTCGGTGCCGCCGCGCTGGGCGTGGCCTTCGTCGGTGCCGCCGCGGGCGCCGCATCCGCCGCCCCGTCGACGACCGACATGGGCCTGCCCCAGGTGCCGAACCTGCCGGCCACCTCTCTGCCGGTCAACCAGGTGGCCCAGGCGGTCCCGCTCGACTCGCTCGCCGGCAACCTGCCCAAGGCGGGCAACGTCGTCCCGGGTGCGCAGAACACCCCCGTCGCGCTGAACACGCTGCTCGGCGGCCTGCCCCTCGGCAAGCTCCCGATCGGGGGGCAGCTCGGCCAGCTCCCCCTTCAGGGCCTGCCCATCGGCGGCTGACCCCGCCCATGCGTGAGGGCCGCACCCCCGACCGGGGGTGCGGCCCTCACGCATTGCGGTGCCGGCGGCTACAGCGCGGCCGAGGGGCGCCCCTCGGCGGGCAGCACGATCCACAGCGCCAGGTAGAGCAGGAACTGCGGGCCGGGCAGGAGGCAGGACAGCAGGAAGATCACGCGCATCGTGGTGTGCGAGGTGCCGAACCGGTCGGCGAGCCCGGCGCAGACCCCGGCGATCATCCGGCCGTGACGCGGGCGGACCAGAGCGGACATGGCGGGTGCTCCTTCGGGAGTTCCAGGCCGGTCCCTCCGGCCGATGACACCACCGTAGATGCGCATACCGCCGCGAATCGTCGCTCTACGGGGCGACTCCGACCCTGGGAATCCTCGGGGTCCGGCCCTGAGAACCGGCCGTGCCGCGGGCCGTGACCCGCTCGCCGCGCCGCCGCAGCCAGGCGCGCGCGGCCGGTACGACCGCGAGGTGGGCCAGGGCGACGCCCACCGTGTTGAGCAGCAGCGCGTCGACGTCGAAGATCTGACCCGGCACGCCGGTCTGCATGAACTCCAGGGCCAGCGAGATCATCAGCCCGGCGAAGACCGTCCGCGCGAACGAACCCGGCCCGGAGACCCGTACCCGCCCCCCGGCCATGGGCAGCAGCACCCCGAGCGGCGCGAGCAGCACCAGCCCCGCGCCCAGTTCGCGGAACGCCTCCAGGGGCGGCAAGGCGAGGTCGGTGCGGATCGTCGCCAGGGGGCGCAGGTTGGGCGCGTCGACCCAGGCGACGTACTGCGGACGCAGGAGCAGCCATCCCACCAGAGTCAGGTGAACCGCGGCGAGTGTCAGGCCCACCGCGCGCACTTTCGGGGAAGAGCCGTCGCGCCGCACGAATGGAAGGACGTCCGTCACTTCACGGCGGTTCCAGCGGTTTCGGCCGCGCCGGGGTCCGTGCGCAGGTCGCTGGTGCAGGTGAAACGACGCACCCGGGTGTCGTCGGAACCCCCCAGCACCACCGAGCCGCGGGAGGACAGCGACGGATCGGCCGCGTAGGTGCACACCACCTGCGCCAGCGCGAACGGCGGCAGCTCCGACAGCGGCGCGCTCAGCCGCAGCGCGTCCCGGGGATCGCCGGGACGCGGCCCCTCCACGGCCAGGTCGCCCTGTACGGCGGTGCCGAAGCCGGCGGTCGCCTCGGTCATCCCCAGGCGTTGCTGGAGCTCGCGCAGCAGCACCACGGCGGTGCCGAGCCGGGTCAGCCCGGCGAGGGCGACCGTGCGGTGCACGTCGGCGACCTGCGAGCTGCACACCAGGTACACGGCGACGAACGGCGCCGGCGTCGCGGCGGGGGCCGAAGCCGAAGCCGAGGCGGAGACCGTGGCGCCGGGGGAGGCCGTCGTCGCCCGGGGGCTGTCCGGGACCGCGCACGACACCCGCGAGGGTGCCGGTCCCGCGTCCACCGGCACGGACGTGGTGCGGATGCCGCAGCCGGCCGCCAGTGCCGCGCACACCACGGCGAGGAGCGGGGCGCGCCACCTCCGGGACGGGGAGGATGTCACGTGCTCACGTTCCCTTCCTCGGGCTCCGGGGCGAGGTCGTCCGCACCGCCCATCGGCAGCCGCAGTGTGAAGACCGCGCCCCCGCCGGGGGCGTTGGCCGCGGTGATGCCGCCGCCGTGGATGTGCGCGTTCTCCAGCGCGATCGACAGGCCCAGGCCGCTGCCCTCGGAACGGGCGCGGGAGGCGTCGGCCTTGAAGAAGCGGTCGAAGACGTGCGGCAGGACGTCCTCGGGGATGCCGGGGCCGTTGTCGGCGACCTCCACGACCAGTTCGTCGCCGTCCTGCCGCACCTTGACCCGGACCGGGGAGCCGCCGTGCTTGAGGGCGTTGCCGATCAGGTTGGCCAGGATGACGTCCAGGCGGCGCGGGTCGAGCCGGGCGATGATGCCGCGCGGGGCGTCGAGGTCGACCGCGTCCAGCCAGGCCCGGGTGTCCATGCAGGCGGTGACCATGTCGGAGACGTCCACCGCGTCCTCGACGAGCCGGGCGGTGCCCGCGTCGAAGCGGGTGACCTCCATGAGGTTCTCCACCAGCTCGCCCAGCCGCTTGGTCTCGCTCACCACCAGCCGCACCGCGGGGGCGATCATCGGGTCGAGGGAGTCGGCCTCGTCCTCCAGCACCTCGGTGACGGCGGTGATCGCGGTCAGCGGGGTGCGCAGTTCGTGCGACATGTCGGCGACGAAGCGGCGGCTGGCCGCCTCGCGCTGGCTGAGCTCGTCCACGCGCCGTTCCAGGCGCTCGGCGGTGCGGTTGAACGTCCGCGACAGCTCGGCGAGTTCATCGGTGCCGGTGACCCGCAGCCGGGTGTCGAGCTTGCCCTCGCCGAGCCGGCGCGCGGCCTCGCCGAGCCGTGCCACGGGCCGCAGCACGGTGGAGGCGGCGGCCTGTGCCAGCAGCGCGGCCCCGATCAGGGCGAGCGCGGTCGCGATGCCGAGCGACCAGGCCAGCGAGTTGAGGTCCTTGCGCTCGGCCTCCAGCGACTTGAACATGTAGCCGGTCGGCCCGCCCCCGATCATTTTGGCGCCGCCCACCAGGTAGGGCTGGCCGCCGCGGCTGATGCGCTGCCAGTACAGGTGGTACTCGGTGGGGTCGCCCTGCTTGGGGTTGCGCTTCGCGACGGCCTTGCGCAGCGAGGGCGGCACCGCGTCCAGGGAGAGGCCGTCGCTGCTCGACTTCTGTGCGCAGTCGTCGCCGTCCGGCTTGGTGGCGATGAGAATCACCTGGTAGTTCTGGGTGCTCGCGCCGATGTTCCGTGCCGCGTCGGCCAGCTTGTCGCAGGACGGATGGCGTGGCAGCGACCCCGCGTTGCGCGTCATGGAGGCGCGGAAGTCGTTCAGCGCGGCGTTCTGGGCGCGGGTCAGCACGGCGTCGCGGTTGAGCCAGTACGCGATGCCGGAGGCGGACACGGCGGCGGCCAGTGCCACGGCGGCGAAGACCGCCACCAGGCGCAGCCGCAGGCTCGTGAGCCGCAGCAGTCGTGATCGCCAGCCGTTCAGCCGCTGCTCCGCGGCGTCGTCCTCGGCGGCGTACTCGTGATGCCCTGGATTCACGCCGGGGCGTCCAGGCGGTATCCGACGCCTCTGACGGTACGGATCAGGGTGGGCGACGACGGCACGTCCTCGATCTTCGCGCGCAGCCGCTGCACGCAGGCGTCGACCAGGCGCGAGTCACCGAGGTAGTCGTGCTCCCAGACCAGGCGCAGCAACTGCTGCCGGGACAGCGCCTGCCCGGGCCTGCGGCTGAGCTCCAGCAGCAGGCGCAGTTCGGTGGGGGTCAGTTGCAGGTCCTCGCCGTTCTTCGTGACGGTCATCGCGGACCGGTCGATCACGATGCTGCCGAAGGCCGCCGAGTCGGAACTGTCGCGCTCGCCGCGGCGCAGCACCGCGCGGATGCGGGCGTCGAGCACCCGCGGCTGGATCGGTTTGAGGACGTAGTCGTCCGCACCGGACTCCAGGCCCACGACGACGTCGATGTCGTCGCTGCGGGCGGTCAGCAGGATGATCGGCAGCTGGTCGGTCCGCCGGATACGCCGGCACACCTCGAAACCGTCGATCCCGGGCAGCATGACGTCCAGCACGATCAGGTCCGGCCGCTGTTCGCGCAGCAGCTTCAGCCCGTCCTCGCCCGTCGCCGCGGCCACCACTCGGTGGCCTTGGCGCGACAGGGCGAGTTCGAGGCTCGCTCGGATGGCGTCGTCGTCCTCGATCAGCAACAGGAAAGGCACGCCCGCATTCTCCACCAAGGATGGCCGCGGAAGGTACCTGTGGCGTCTGTGACGGGCCTGTGACACTCGGCGGACAGCGTCATGAAACTGGCCCGGCAGTCTATTGGTCACGGCGAGGGCGTCCCTGGGGGAGCTCCTGCCGGACCGAGACAGACACCAGGCAGGCTCCACCCACGGGGGCGCGAAATGAACGCACTGCACAGCACGACGACGGCAGTACTTCAGCCGCTCCCGCTCGTCTCCCACCAGCAGGTCCGTGGGGAAGAGCTTCGCCCGGCCGCCGCGGTGCACACCGCGGGGCGGGGCGTGGAGAAGTCCGGTGCCACGGGCGGGCGGGGGTGCGCTCGTGGCACCGGGCGTGGGGTGATCCGCAACCGGCCGCCGTACTTCACGGCGATCGAGGGCGGTCACGGGGGACACGGGGGTGTCGCGTACGGAGAGGCCACGGGGGCCTCGGGGGATCTCGCCGGCCCGGCCACGGGCGGCGAGGGGGAGCGGCGGCTCTCGGCGGAGGCGGACTTCACCGCCTACGTCCAGGAGCGCCGGGCCTCTCTGTACGCGACCGCGTACCACCTGACCGGTGACCGTTTCGAGGCGGAGGACCTGCTGCAGAGCGCGCTGTTCTCCACCTACCGGGCCTGGGACCGGATCAGCGACAAGGCTGCGGTCGGGGGCTACCTGCGCCGCACCATGACCAATCTGCACATCAGCGCCTGGCGGCGCCGCAAGCTCAACGAGTACCCGACCGAGGAACTGCCCGAGACGGTGGGCGACTCCGACGAGATGCGCGGCACCGAGCTGCGCGCGGTGCTCTGGCAGGCGCTCGCCAAGCTGCCGGAGACCCAGCGCACGATGCTGGTGCTCCGCTACTACGAGGGCCGGACCGACCCGGAGATCGCCGACATCCTCGGCATCAGCGTCGGCACGGTGAAGAGCAGCATCTGGCGCTCCCTGCGCCGGCTGCGCGAGGACCAGACGCTCAGCGCGGGCGTCGACGAGGAAGGGGCGTTCGGCGAGCTGGTGGCCTGACGCCGCGGAGCCCCGGGGGGAGCGGGGGAGCGGGGGCTCCACCGCGGGGGGACGGGGGAGAGGGAGCGGTCGCGTACGGCGGGGGGTCCGTGCGCACCGCTCCCTCGTGCATGTGTACGGGCGCGCGCGCCGATCCGTTCAGACCTGAACGGGAACCGGCGTGAATCGCGCACCGGCGATCCGGTCCAGCGCCTCGTCCCGGTCGCACACATGGGCCCCGAGGGACGAGTGCCGTGCCACGATGCGCCGTTCGGCCCGCATCAGGTTCCAGCCGCGGCGCAGCAGGAAGGGCACCGACTTGCGGCCCTCGCGCAGGTCCCGCACGAAGCGGCGGCGGGCGGTGGTGACCGCTCCCCGGCTCAGGCACAGGGCGTCGGCAAGCAGGCCGAGGCCGGCGCAGCGCGCGACGATGTCGGCGGCGAAGATGCCCTCGGCGATGAACACCGGTGCCCCGCCCAGCTCCACGGCCGTGCGGCCGATCACCGAGCTGGAGGAGATGTCGTAGTCGGGGACCTCGGTCCGCCCGGTCGCGCACAGTTCGGCGACGGCGGTGACGGCGGCGTCCGCGTTCCAGGAGACGGGCGAGTCCCAGTCGGTGCCGGCGCCGCTCGCGAGCCGCGGGAGGGTCGGGTCGTCGCCCTCCTTGTAGAAGTCGTCCAGGCGGAGGATCGGCAGCCCGGTGCGGGCGGCGAGGGAGGACTTGCCGGACCCGGAGGGACCGGTCAGCAGGATCACGCGGGCGGCGGGGTGGGAGCTCACGGAACACCAGTGTGAGGCATTCGGCCTTTGGAGTGACCCGCGGGGACATGTTTTGGACGCGTGATGTTCAACCGCATACCGTCGGTGGCGACATCGTCGCGCACGGAGACGGCCGACGGCCCGCGAGCGAGTGAGCACCGGCACAGGGTGCCCCGGAGGCGAACGAGCCTCTTTCGGCGTCTCCGGCCCGGCACCGGTTCAGCGACCAGGCAGGTGGACTCTCGATGCCGCAGCTCCCCCGTACCCTTCTCCGCGCCGCAGCCCTCGCCGTGTCGTCCGTCGCCGCCCTCACGGTGGCCGGGGCGGCGCAGGCGGGCGCGGCGCAGCCCGACGGGCAGGGAAGCTCCGACAAGGCCGGCAAGGAGACCGCGTCGGCCCTCGTCGGCACCATCAACTACCTGCCGGTCAACCCGCTGGCGCGCACCAGCGTCAACCCGCTGGACAACGCGGTGGGTTCGCAGGTCAGCGACTTCAAGCCGGTCTCCACCGCCATGCTCACCAAGCCGGTCGCCGACAGCCGCTCGGTCGCCGAACTGCCGCTCGTCGGCGGCCTGGTGCGCAAGCTCCAGGGGCACTGACCGCGCCGGCGCCACTGACCCCGCTGACCGGGTTTCCGCTTCGCCCCGCTCCGACCAGCGACTTTCGGTCAGGCGGGGCGTGTCGTCCCGCGTGAATGAGGGACAACTTCGGCGTGAAGCCCTTTCTGTATTCGGACCGATGGGGCGTCCGGCGCCGCACCGACCACTACATTCCGCGAACCGAGATCAGCCAGGGCGGCGGCTCGGGTCCGACGGGGAGATGGGGTGGGGTACAGGTGATGGCGGCACGCAGGGACCGCGGACCTGCGCCGGGGGCACGGTGGAGCGTCGAGCGGTCCCCGGACGGGGGCCATCACTGGCGCATGAAGGCCTACAACGGCCGGGTGGTGGCGGTGGCGGCCGAGAGCAGGCCGGATCCCGACGCCTGTCTCGCGGACTTCACGCTCCTCAAGAGCGGGATCGGCGGCCTCGCCTGTGTGATGCTGCACGCCCCCGGGGACGGCAACGGCTGGTGCTGGTCCGCCCGCGACGCGCAGGGCCGCACGCTGGCCGTCTCCCCCCGCGCCTACGAGCGCTACTCGACCTGCCAGACGGCGTACGAGCGCTTCGTCTCCTTACTCGCCGGCACGACGACGGGCGAGGCCGGCGCCGCGGGGGGCGCCGGGTGAGCGCGGCCGTGGTGCCACGGGCTCCCCGGCGGCGGGAGGGGCCGCCGGGGAGCCCGGTTCAGTAGGCGGAGCCGGAGCCCGCGCCCGCACCCGCCGGGTGCCACACGGTCTTCGTCTCCAGGAACGCGGTCATGCGCTCCGTGCCGGGTTCGGCCGCCCAGTCCACGGGCTGTGGACGCAGCACCCGCTTGAGGTTGTCGGCGGCGGCCACCTCCAGCTCCCGGGCCAGTTCCGCGTCGTGAGCAGCGCCCGCGAGGTCGATGGCGTTGACGTCCTGGTGCGAGGCGAGCGTCGGCGCGATCTCGGACGTCCGGCCGGACAGCAGGTTGACCACACCGCCGGGCACGTCCGAGGTGGCCAGCACCTCACCCAGCGACAGCGCGGGCAGCGGGGCCTTCTCGCTCGTGACGACGACCGCCGTGTTGCCGGTGGCGATCACCGGGGCGATCACCGACACCAGGCCGAGGAAGGACGACTCCTGCGGCGCGAGGACCGCCACGACACCGGTGGGCTCGGGGCTGGAGAGGTTGAAGTACGGCCCCGCCACGGGGTTGGCGCCGCCGACGACCTGGGCGATCTTGTCCGTCCATCCCGCGTACCAGACCCAGCGGTCGATCGCGGCGTCCACGACGGCGGCCGCCTTGGACTTCGACAGCCCCTCGGCCTCGGCGACCTCGCGCACGAACTGGTCCCGGCGGCCCTCCAGCATCTCCGCGACGCGGTAGAGGACCTGGCCCCGGTTGTACGCGGTCGCGCCGGACCAGCCGGCGACGGCCTTGCGGGCGGCGGAGACCGCGTCACGGGCGTCCTTGCGCGAGGACTGCGGGGCGTTGGCGAGCCACTCGCCCTTGGAGTCGGTCACCTCGTACACCCGCCCGCTCTCGCTGCGGGGGAACTTGCCCCCGACGAACAGCTTGTAGGTCTTGAAGACGGACAGCCGCACCGACTCTGCCTTCTCTGCCTTCTCCGCCTTGTCCGCCTTCTCTGCCTTCTCAGACATCGAGGTACCCCTCCAGACCGTGGCGGCCGCCCTCGCGGCCGAAGCCCGACTCCTTGTAGCCGCCGAAGGGCGAGGTCGGGTCGAACTTGTTGAACGTGTTGGCCCACACCACACCCGCGCGGAGCTGGTTCGCCACCGACAGGATGCGCGAGCCCTTCTCCGTCCAGATGCCGGCCGACAGACCGTACGGGGTGTTGTTGGCCTTCTCCACGGCCTCGGCCGGGGTGCGGAAGGTCAGCACCGACAGCACCGGGCCGAAGATCTCCTCGCGGGCGATGCGGTGCGCCTGGGTGACACCGGTGAACAGCGTCGGGGCGAACCAGTAGCCGGAGGAGGGCAGTTCGCACGCGGGCGACCAGCGCTCGGCGCCCTCGGCCTCGCCGGCGTCGGCGAGCGCGGTGATCCGCGCCAGTTGCTCGGCCGAGTTGATGGCGCCGACGTCGGTGTTCTTGTCCAGCGGGTCGCCGACGCGCAGCGTCGACAGCCGGCGCTTGAGCGCGTCCAGCATCTCGTCGGCCACCGACTCCTGGAGCAGCAGCCGGGAGCCGGCGCAGCAGACCTGGCCCTGGTTGAAGAAGATGCCGTTGACGATGCCCTCGACGGCCTGGTCGACCGGGGCGTCGTCGAAGACGATGTTGGCGCCCTTGCCGCCCAGCTCCAGCGTGACCTTCTTCTTCGTGCCGGCCACGGCGCGGGCGATCTGCTTGCCGACCCCGGTGGAGCCGGTGAACGCGACCTTGTCCACGTCCTCGTGCGCGACGAGCGCGGCACCGGCGTCACCGTAGCCGGGGAGGATGTTGACGACGCCCTTGGGCAGTCCCGCCTGGCGGCAGATGTCGGCGAAGAACAGCGCCGACAGCGGTGTGGTCTCGGCGGGCTTGAGGACCACGGTGTTGCCTGCCGCCAGCGCCGGGGCGATCTTCCACGCCAGCATCAGCAGCGGGAAGTTCCACGGGATGACCTGGCCGGCCACGCCCAGCGGGCGCGGGTTCGGGCCGTAGCCGGCGTGCGAGAGCTTGTCCGCCCAGCCGGCGTAGTAGAAGAAGTGCGCGGCGACCAGGGGGAGGTCGGCGTCGCGCGTCTCCTTGATCGGCTTGCCGTTGTCCAGCGTCTCCAGCACGGCCAGCTCGCGCGAGCGCTCCTGGACGATCCGGGCGATGCGGAACAGGTACTTGGCGCGCTCGGAGCCGGGCAGCGCCGACCATCCGGCGAAGGCGCGGCGGGCGGCCCCCACGGCGCGGTCCACGTCCGCCTCACCGGCCCGGGCGACCTCGGAGAGCACCTCCTCGGTGGACGGGCTGACGGTCTTGAAGACCCTGCCGTCGGCGGCCTCGGTGAACTCGCCGTCGATGAACAGGCCGTAGGAGGGCGCGATGTCGACGACGGAACGGGATTCCGGCGCGGGCGCGTACGCGAAGGCGGAGCCCGGACCGGGCTGCGGGGCCGCGCTCGTCAGCGGGTTCTGCGTGTTCTGCGGGGTCTGCGTGTTCTTGGTCATGGGAGGTCTCAGTCCACCGTCACGTAGTCGGGACCGGAGTAGCGGCCGGTGCTCAGCTTCTGGCGCTGCATGAGCAGGTCGTTCAGCAGGCTGGAGGCGCCGAAGCGGAACCACTCGTTGCTCAGCCACTCGTCGCCCACGGTCTCGTTCACCAGCACCAGGAACTTGATGGCGTCCTTGGAGCTGCGGATGCCGCCGGCGGGCTTCACGCCGATCTGGACGCCGGTGGCGGCGCGGAAGTCGCGCACGGCCTCCAGCATCAGCAGGGTGTTGGCGGGGGTCGCGTTGACCGCGACCTTGCCGGTCGAGGTCTTGATGAAGTCGGCGCCGGCGAGCATGCCGAGCCAGGAGGCACGGCGGATGTTGTCGTACGTCGCCAGCTCACCGGTCTCGAAGATCACCTTGAGCCGGGCGGCGCCGCCCCCGGGGCGGCGGCAGGCCTCCTTGACTGCCTTGATCTCCTCGAAGACCTTCAGGTAGCGGCCGGAGAGGAAGGCGCCCCGGTCGATGACCATGTCGACCTCGTCCGCCCCGGCGGCCACCGCGTCGGCGGTGTCGGCGAGCTTGACGGGCAGCGCGGCGCGGCCGGCCGGGAAGGCGGTGGCGACGGAGGCGACCCGGACGCCGGAGGCGCCGAGGGACTCCTTGGCGATCGCGGCCATGTCGGGGTACACGCAGATCGCGGCGACCTGGGGGGCCGTGCGGTCGGTCGGGTCGGGCGTGACGCCCTTGGCGCACAGCGCCCGGACCTTGCCCGGGGTGTCCGCGCCCTCGAGCGTGGTCAGGTCGATCATGGAGATCGCCAGGTCGATGGCGTACGCCTTCGCCGTGGTCTTGATCGAGCGGGTGCCGAGGCTGGCGGCGCGGGCCTCGAGGCCGACCGCGTCGACGCCGGGCAGCCCGTGCAGGAAGCGGCGCAGCGCGGCGTCGGAGGACGTGACGTCGGACATCGACGCCAGCCTCGCCGCGGCATCCGGGCCGTGAGCGGGAACTGTGGTGGGCATGGTCACCACATGAGCATATCTACGCGCGTAGCGCATGTCACCACCCGAGTGGGGGATTCGTGAGGACCGGCGGGCCGGGCCGAGCAACCGATTTCACGCAACCGGTGGTCTGGGAGGTGAAGGGGGTCATTGATGAATCCGGACGACGAGGCGCAGTTCCAAGGCTACGTCCGTGCCAGATGGGCCCATCTGGTGCGGACCGCCTATCTCCTCACAGGTGACAGGCATCACGCCGAGGACCTGGCCCAGACGGCGCTCGCCAAGGCCTACCGGTCCTGGCGCAGGCTCCAGCGCAGGGACAACCCCGACGCTTATGTGCGCCGGATCCTGATCACCTGCAACAACGACCGGTTCCGCAAGAAACGGGTGCCGGAGCGGCTGGTCGACGCACCACCGGACGGCCCGGGGGCCGATCCTACGGCGCGGATCGCCCAGCGCGAGGTGCTGCTGGACGCGCTCGGCGAACTCCCCGCCCGGCAGCGGGCGGTGGTGGTCCTGCGCTACTGGGACGACCTGTCGGAGAGCGAGGTCGCCGCGGTACTGGGCTGCACGGTGGGGACGGTCAAGAGCCAGGCCGCCAGGGGCCTGGCCAAACTCCGCGGCCACCTGGGGGCGGAAGCGGTGATGGCGGGCGCCGGCCCGGAAGAGGGGCCGGCGCGACACGGCGAGGCAGGCACAGGCAGGAGGAGGGGCCGATGAGCGGCATGGAGCAGGACGGACCGACCGGACGGGACCGGCAGGACCGGCAGGACCGTCCGGGCGGCGCGGACAGCGGGAGCGGGGCGGCGGAAGAGTCGGAGGACACCCCGTTCGAGGCGAGGCTGCGCGATCTGCTGGAGCGGGAGACGGACGGACTCCGTCCCGGGGAGGCGCCCTACGCCTCGATCGTGCGGCAGGGCAGGACCGACCGCCGCCGTCGTCTGGCCGCGGCCGGAGCGGGCCTGGCGGCTCTGGTGGCGGTGCCGGGGGCGGCGGTGGCCGTGCACTTCCAGCCGGACGGGCGCGGGGCGAGCGCGCGGCCGGCCGCCGGCACGGTACGTCCGCAGTCCGCCGTGCCGGTCACGCCGGTGCAGCTTGCCGCCGGGATCACGATGCGGCAGGCCCACGACGCGGCCGACAGCTGCCTGCGCATCGACCGGGGGCACCAGCCCCAGGGCAATGCCCAGCGGGACGACTCCGGCGCGGCCGGGCAGTACCGGGCGATCCTCGCCATGAGGGCCACTGGTGACAACACCGCGCCGGGGGACGCCATCACCGTCGTCCTGACCGAGAGGAAGCGCTCCAAGGCCCACCTCTGGATCTGCGTCGTGACGGGGGACGGCACGGTCGCCGGCCTCAACACCGCGGGCGGTGGTGTCCCGGCCCGGGGTCCGGTCGCACCCGAGATCAAGGCCTCGAGCCTCTACCAGCAAGCGGTGCGCCCCGGCCACGGATGGAGCTTCCCCTACCGCTGGGGCAGCATCGGCACGGTCGAACCCCAGGTCGCCCGGGTCACCGTCTCCTACGGAGGCGTCACCGAGGAGGCCACGCTCGACCACGGCTACTACGCGGCCTCCGGCATACTCACCGAGCCCGTGACCTCGGCGCCGCGCGTCAGGGGCTACGACGCGGCGGGCACGCTGGTCTACGACTCGCGGCAGGACACCGCGTACGAGCAGAAGGTGAGTGGCTGACGCCGATGCACTAACGCAACCTCCGTCCCGCGAGGCAGCGGCGGCCCGTCGGGCACAATCTGATCTCATGACGAGCTCGCAGACCCCCGCCCCCGACCCGCAGCCCGATCCGGGGCAGCCGAAGTACGCCGACCGGTCCTACCGCTCGTCGGCCGGTATCGCCGGTGGTGTGGTCATGCTCGCCATCGCGCTGTGGCTCGGCATCGACGCGATCGTCCGGGGCGACGGCCGCACTCCCTGGGTCGCCCTGGCGCTGCTGGTGCTGGTCGTGCCGTTGATCATCGCCTTCAGCCTGCGCCCGGTGGTGTTCGCGGGGGAGGACCGGCTGCGGGTGCGCAATCCCTTCCGGACCATCGTCGCGCCCTGGGCGGCGGTGGAAGGGCTGCGTGCCGGGTACTCCACCGAGCTGTTCGCCGGGGCGAAGAAGTACCAGCTGTGGGCGGTCCCGGTGTCGATGCGCGCCCGCAAGCGCGCGGCGCGGGCCCAGTCCCGGGCGGCGTCCGGAAAGGCGCCGGGCGCGACGGCCAACGGACGCTTCGGCGCGCCGGACCCCGCCGCCCCCACCCGGGCCTGGTCCGACCAGGTCGTCGCCGACCTGCGGGAGCTCGCGGAGAAGAACGGGGGCCGGGGCACCGCCCAGGGCGAGGTCACGGTGCGCTGGGCGTACGAGGTGATCGCCCCCGCGGTGGCCGGGGCGATCGCCCTGGTGGTGCTGCTCGCCCTGGGGTGAACCGGCGTGGCGCTCGGGGCCGGGTGGCGCCCGAGGCGTCCAGCCGCCCGAGTACCGCGGGCGGTCCCGCTCGGGGCCGGGCTCCCGAGAGGCACCTGCCGGCTTCGCCCGGGTCGCGAGGAGCCGTGCGGCCGGACTGCCGCCGGTGAGGGGCGTTCCGCGGAGCCCCCGCACGGCAGGTCCTCCGGTCGTCCCGACGTCCGGTTGTTCTGCCGTCCGCCGGACACGGCAGACGGCGGACGGCAGACGGTCCGTGCGGTCATGGATTACGGCGAGCGGGCACCAGCCGGGCCCGGTGATATTTCAGATGTAGTGCCGCGCCTGGCCGTCGCGCATCCGGGCACGGCGTGCAGAGCGAATGACCCAACCCCGTGGACGCCCTCTCCGTCAATAGGCCGCCCCCGCATGATCCACCCGGGAAAAGAGATCCCGGAAAACAAGAACGGCACGTCAGGACCGAATTCCGTGCGGCGGGCGCGCGCATTGCTTCCGCGCGGAAGTTATTTCCGGTCCGGCGGATTCATCTTGAATTTGCCCCGCGGGACCCCCTTGCTCGCCGCATTCTCCGGTGGGGGAAAGAGTGCGGCGCCGGACCCCGTGGGGGCCCGGCGCCGGCGGTTGCTCAGGGCTCAGCGGACGTCGACGTAGTCGGCATCGGAGACCGCGGCCGCGGTGTCGGCCGTGCCGGCCCAGGACCAGCGGTAGGAACCGTCGAGGAGCGCCGGGACCGTGGTGGAGACGGTGCCGTCGGCGGCGGTCCTGACGGTCTTGACGGTGATCCAGGAGTCGCAGTCGGCCAGGCGGAACTGCAGCGCGACGGGGCGGCCGGCCGCGGCCGGGGCGTAGGCGCCCGCCGCCCAGTCGGCGTGCTGCACGCTGCCCTTGACGGTGAGGTTCTTGCCGAACTTCACCGGCTCGGGGGTGGCGTCGGCGGTCACACGGGTGTCGCGCTGCACGGTGAAGGTGGCGGCGGCGTCCAGGAAGACGGCGTCGCTGTCGGGAGCGATCGCGTAGGCGGAGAGGCTCCAACCGCCGGCCAGCGAGCCGTCGGCCGGAACGGTGCCGGGCGTGAGCGTGAAGGTCAGGGTGCAGGTGCTGGTGGTGTCGGTGGTCGCTTCGCAGGCCGCCGCCGAGGGCACGGTGACATCCTGGTTCTCGAACGTGCCGTGGTACAGGAACGCGTTGATCTGCTCCAGGCCGGACGGGTCCGTCGCGGTGACCTTGACGGTGAAGTCTCTCTCGGTCGTGCCGACGACGACGGGCCGGCCGTCGTTGACGACCACGCTGGTGATCTCGGTGTCGCCGTACTTCTGGTCCGCCTGGGCGGCCGGCAGGGCGAGAGCGGACAGGGCCAGGACGCCGGACGTGGCGGCGACGACTGAGCTAATACGCATGCGAATTCCCCAAGGTGAGTGCCACAGCCTGCCAATCTCCCCCTGGCAGACTCGAATTGACGTGTGCAGCGTACTCATCCTGCGGAGAGTTCGGAACGTTTTCTCCGAAAGAGAGAAGCGGGTCGTCGATTTCCGTCCGGGGAAACAATGCGGAATATCGTTCGCGTCGATTTCCCGGGAAACCGAAGGAGAAACACAATCCGAATTTCAGTCGACCCGGCGGCCACGGACGCGCCGTCGCGGACCTGCCCCACCGTCCGGCGGAGGGCGCCGCCCCGCGACCGGCCGGCGGCGCGGGCCCCGTGCCTGTGGGGTTCCTGTGAGTCCGCCGGATGAACGAGGGGCAACATCGCCGCGAAGCGTGGCTCGTGCAGGCAACCGGCACGACCACAGTGCACTCTTGTCTGATTACCCTGCGTGTGCTGCATGAGCGCTCAACCATGAACAGCACATGCAACGTTTCCTGACATCAGACAACAGGGGCGGGGATGGCGGCACTTAAGGGGGGCGCGGCCGTACCGGGCACGCGCTGCCAGATAGACATCGAGGCGGACGGCTCCTACTCGTGGCGGCTCACCGCGTCGAACGGCCGGGTGATCGCCGTGGCCGCGATCGTGTACAGAGACTACGGCGAGTGCCGTGCCGCGTTCGAGTACCTGTGTGCGGAGGCCGAGGGCTTACCCGGCGAACTGCATCATTCCGCCGAGGGCAACGGCTGGGTCTGGCGGGTGCGCGACCACAGCGGCCGATCCGTCGCCGTGGCCTCGCGCGCCTATGAGCGGCACTCGACGTGCCGGACGGCATACGACCGATTCCGTGCGGTCCTGACCGAACTCGGGTCGGGGCGGACGGCGTTGTGGGACGACGCCGACTGAGGTGAAATCCACACACGGCTGTTGCCGGAAGTTGCCCCTAGGGGGCGTCTCGTTCACATTCGTGTGCGCGGGTGTCCACCGCGTCCCAGAAGTGTCGTAGCACGTGACGACGCGAATATCCGAACAGCCAGTGGCTCCGGCGCCTCGACCGCCGAGACGCCTGTACCCGGACCCAGGCATGTCCGACCGCGTGTTCCGGGCTATTCTGCGCGGCGGCGGCGCCCTGGTCCTGGCGATCATGCTGCTCGTCGGCGGCTTCCTGACCTACCGGGCCTGGCAGGCGTTGTCGGTCGCGAAGTGGTCCTTCATCACCACGCAGGCGTGGGAGCCGGAGGCGCACAACTTCGGCATCGCGGCGGTGCTCGTCGGTACGGTGCTCATCGCCGGCGTCGCCATCGTGTTCGCGGTGCCGCTCGCTCTCGGTACCGCGCTCTACATCTCCGAGTTCGCCCCGCCGCGGATCCGTCAGACCCTCATCAGCGTCGTCGACCTGATGGCCGCGGTGCCGTCGGTGGTCTACGGCCTGTGGGGCCTCTTCTACTACCAGGGGCACGTGGTCACCGTCTCGCGCTGGATCTCCACCTACTTCGGCTGGATACCGGCCTTCAAGGTGGACGGCTCGGATCCGAACGACCCGCTCGCCACCGCGACGGTGTACACCTCCTCCACCTTCATCGCGGGCATGGTCGTGGCCCTGATGGTGGCGCCGATCACCTGCTCGGTGATGCGGGAGGTCTTCTCGCAGGCGCCGGTCGGCGAGCGGGAGGGGGCGTACGCGCTCGGCGCGAACCGCTGGGGCATGATCCGCAGCGTCGTCCTGCCTTTCGGCAAGGGCGGCATGATCGGCGGCACCATGCTGGGCCTGGGCCGGGCACTGGGCGAGACCATCGCCGTCTACATGATCATCTCGCCGGTTTTCGCGATCCAGCCGCACATCCTGCAGAACGGCGCCAACTCGGTCTCCTCCCTGATCGCCCTGCGGTACGGCGAGGCCACCCCGTTCGGCATGTCGGCGCTGATGGCCGCCGGCCTCGCGCTCTTCCTGATGACCCTTGTCGTCAATTTCGCCGCGTCGTCGATCGTCGCCCGCAGCCGTTCCGGCGCGGCGAGCGACTCCTAGGAGACCGAGTCCGATGACCGTCACCGCTTCACAGAGCCAGAAGACCGGGCAGGGCCTGCGTCCCGCGCCGAACCCCGGTGGTCCGCAGAAAGGATCCGGCGCGGGCACCAACCTGCCCGGACGCCGGACCGGCGACGGTACGGCGCGCGGTGAGGCGCGCCGCAACCTGTCCACCCTGCGGGCCACCGACCTGTACGCGATGGTGGGCGCCGGCGCCGCGTCCGTCGCCGTCACCTGGCTGCTCTACGACCGACTGCTGCCGTTCAACGGCGCGCTGGGCTTCGTCGTCATCGCCTACGCGCTCTTCATCGGCATCTACGCGCTGACGGTCTCCTTCGACGAGGACGGTCCCGCGGTCCGGGACCGGGTGGCCGCCGCGGTCGTCCAGAGTCTCGGCCTGGTGATGCTGACCGCGCTGGCGTTCGTGGTCGTCTTCACCCTGTTCGAGGGCCGCAAGGCGCTGCCGCACCTGAACTTCTACACCCAGTCGATGGCCGATGCCGGTCCGCTCGAACCGCTCGACGTCGGTGGCATCCTGCACGCGATCGTCGGCACGCTGTGGCAGATCGGCATCGCGCTGGTGATCTGCATCCCGGCCGGGCTGGTGTGCGCGGTCTTCCTCAACGAGATCCCCGGCGCCTTCAGCCGGTTCGTCCGCACCATCGTCGAGGCGATGACCGCGCTGCCGTCCATCGTCGCCGGCCTGTTCATCTACGCCATGTTCATCCTGGGGCTCGGCTTCGACCAGTCCGGTCTCGCCGCCGCGCTCGCCATCTCCGTGATGATGCTGCCGATCATCATCCGTGCCTCGGACGTGGTCATCCGGCTGACTCCCGGCACGCTGCGCGAGGCGTCCTACGCGCTCGGCACCTCACGGTGGCGCACCGTCTGGCACGTGGTGCTGCCCACCTCGCGGTCCGGGCTGACCACGGCCGTCATCCTGGGTACCGCGCGCGGCGTGGGCGAGACCTCACCGGTGCTGCTGACCGCCGGTTTCACCGCGGAGCTCAACACCAATCCACTTCACGACCCGATGGTGTCGCTGCCGCTCGCCGCCTTCGAACTCGTCAAGTCCCCCGAGCCCACTTACATCGCCCGCGGCTTCGGCACCGCGGCGGTGCTTCTGGTGCTGGTGCTCGTCCTGTTCGTCATGGCCCGCATCTTCGGCGGCCGCGGTCCGGGCAAGCTGACGCATCGTCAGGAGCATCGCGCGGTCAGGGCCTCGCAGCGTGACGCCCGGCGTTTCGCGCCGTCCGCAACAGCAGACCAGTCGCCAGTCCGTCCCGCACCGACGAGGAGCACCCCGTGATACCCGCACCCGTCCGTCGTACGCGCCCCCTGCGCGTGTACCAGGCACTGGCGCTGTTCGTCGCCGTGGTCTGCGCGCTGCTGGCGGTCCGGCCGCCGGGCGCCGCCGCGGCCTCCTACACGAAGATCAGCGGATCCGGCTCGACCTGGAGCGCCAACGCCATCGAGCAATGGCGACGCAACGTCCGCCAGCAGGGCATGACCGTGAACTACGCGTCGGTCGGCTCCACGGTCGGCCGCAGCCAGTTCGCGTCCGGGACGTCCGACTTCGGCGTGTCCGAGATTCCGTACGGCCTCACCGACCTGGGTCAGCAGGACCCCCCGCCCACGCGCAAGTACGCCTACATGCCGATCGTGGCCGGCGGTACCTCGTTCATGTACAACCTGAAGATCGGCGGCCGGCAGGTCACCAACCTCCGGCTGTCCGGGGACGTGCTCAGCAAGATCTTCACCGGCAAGCTCACCATGTGGAACTCGCCGGAGATCAAGGCCGACAATCCCAGGCTGACCCTTCCGGCCCGGCGCATCGTCCCGGTCGTCCGCTCCGACGGCTCCGGAACCACCGCGCAGTTCACCCTCTGGATGTCCAAGGAGCACTCCGGTCTCTGGAACGACTACTGCCGCCGGGCCGGCAAGACCCCGCCCTGCGGACTGACGTCGTACTTCCCGAACATCCCCGGCTCCGGCTTCGTCTCCCAGTCGGGCTCCCTCGGCGTCGCGGGCTACACCCGGCAGCCCCAGGCCGAAGGCGCCATCACCTACGTCGAGTACTCGTACGCCAGGAACGCGGGCTTCCCGGTGGTCAAGGTGCTCAACAGGGCCGGCTACTACGTCGAGCCGACCGCGTCCAGCGTGGCCGTCGCCCTGACGAAGGCCGAGATCAACAACGACCCGCGCTCCGCGAACTACCTGACGCAGCAGCTGGACAACGTCTACCGGTACGGCGACGACCGGACCTACCCGCTGTCCAGCTACAGCTACATGATCATCCCGACCAAGGAGGAGATGGGCTTCACCCAGGCCAAGGGCAGGACGCTGAGCGCCTTCAACAACTACTTCCTGTGCGAGGGCCAGCAGCTGGCGGACCGGCTCGGCTACTCGCCGCTGCCGCGCAACCTGGTGGAGGCGGCCATGGCGCAGACCCGGAAGATCCCCGGGGCGGTGGGGAACACCATCGACATCAACACGTGCAACAACCCGACGTTCTCCGGCGGCAGGAACACCCTGATCCTCAACGCCCCGCACCCGAAGGCGTGCGACAAGAAGGGCCCTGACCAGTGCGCCGACGGCACCGCCGGCGCCCAGCAGCCCACCGTGCCGAGCGGCGGCTCCGGCGGCACGTCCAGCTCGGGGGGCAGCGGCTCCACGGGGGCGACGGGATCGACCGGCGGCAGCGGTTCCACGGGTTCCACGGGCGGGAGCGGTTCCACGGGATCGACCGGCGGCAGCGGCTCCACGGGTTCCTCGGGCGGCAGCGGCTCCACGGGAGCGACGGGATCGACGGGCGGCAGCGGCGGCACCACCGGTGACCCCGGTACCGCGGCGGGTGGGACGAGCGGTGGGACCGTGCTCGACCCCGACACCGGCCAGCTCGTCAGCACCGAACAGACCGGCGACACCTCCGTCGTCGCCAGTCCGGTCTCCCTCGGCACGGACGACGCCCTCGGACTGCGCACCGCACTGATGGCACTGTCGGCCGTGCTGCTGCTCGGTGTCGTCGTCGGACCACCACTCGTCGCCCGCGTGATGGCCAACCGGGCCCGCCGGAACGGCGGCGCGGCATGAGGACCGCACTGAACCGGCCCCGGCCGCGCATCCTCCTGGCCGTGGGCTCGCTGCTGGCCGCCCTCGTGGTGGCCCTGGTCCCGCTGCCGCCCACCGGCACCGCCGCCGCCGCGGACGGCGGCGCGGAGTCCTCCGCGGTGACGAAGACGGGGACCAAGGGCGCGTACGACGACTTCTCCCAACTGAAGGTGACCGTCCACCAGACCAAGGACCTGCGCTCCCAGAGCGTGCGGGTCAGCTGGGAGGGCGGGACGCCGACGGAGTCGGAAACCCAGTTCAACACCAACTTCCTGCAGATCATGCAGTGCTGGGGCGACGACCCGGCCGGGCCCACACGGGAGCAGTGCGAATTCGGCGCCACGGGAGTTCCGCTCGCGGGCATCATGACCAGTAGCCGGCGGGTCGCCAGCACCGGGTCCGGCGTCGGCGATCCCGGGGAGACGCAGTACCCCGGCACCAACAACTTCGTGCCCTTCCGTCCCGTCCACGGGGCGCCCACCACGTCCTCCTCGGACTACACGTACTTCGGGCCGTTGGACACCAACGAGCAGATAGCCGGCCGGATCTTCGCCAACGGCACGGGTGAAGTGGGATTCGAAGTACAGGACGGGAGCCAGGCCGACCATCTCGGCTGCGGTGTGAACACGGCGCCGCCCGGCGCTGCCGTCACTCCGCGCTCCTGCTGGCTGGTCGTCGTGCCGCGCGGCACTCACGACGCGGACGGCAGTGACAGGGGCGCGGGCAACAAGCTCGACACCTCGCCGCTGTCCGCGACGAACTGGGCCCAGCGGATCGTCTTCCGCCTGGACTTCCAGCCGATCGGCTCGTTCTGCCAGGTGGGCGAGGCGGAGCGCACCGTATCGGGTTCCGAACTGGCCGACGACGCGGTCGCGTCGTGGGGGCCGACGTTGTGCTCGTCCACGGGGAGCACGTTCGTCTTCAACCGGGAGGACGAGGAGAGCGCCAGGGGCGAGGTACTGAGCACGACGCCCCAGACGCCCGGGCTGGGGGTCACCGTCGACCCGGTGGTCCAGCCGGCAGGCGGACCGTCCGTCGTGCACGCTCCGGTGGCGCTGTCCGGTCTGGGGTTCGCCTTCTTCATAGAAGGCCCTTCCGGCGTGGTGCGCGACATGAATCTGACACCGCGGCTCGTGGCCAAGATGCTGACCCATTCCTATGTGAGAGACGTGCCGTGGGCCATCCCTGTTCCGGAGCACGTGAAGGGCAATCCTGATTACTGGACCCAGGACCCGGAATTCAAGGAACTGAATCCGGAATTCCCCGGTCAGATCACGCCCATGAGCCTCATTGTTCCGCAGGGGAGTTCTGACACCGCGCGCATGATCTGGAACTGGCTCCAGGCGGACAAGGACGCCCGGGACTTCCTTGCCGGGAAGAAAGATCCCTGGGGAATGAGGTTGAACTCCTATTTCAAGGACCTGGGCCTGGACACGGCCCTGAACAACTTCCCCAAGGTGGACGAGACGCGCGCCCCGGCCCTGGCCGGACTCCCGCCGAACCCGCCCGACTACGGAATCATCGACCTTGCCCCGTACGTGGCCGATCTGCACGACGGCGCCTTGCGTACCCGCCGGGGCCACAACGGCCGAACCATCCAGCAGGATGTGGGCTCCACCACCAACGCCAGGGGTCTCAAGGCCGACGAGATCTACCCCGGCCACCATGCCGTGATGGCGATCGTCGATGCCGCGTCGGCGGAGCGTTACGGACTGCCGACAGCGGCCCTGCGCAATGCGGACGGCAACTTCGTCAGGCCCTCGGCCGACACGCTGCAGGCGGGCGTCGACGCCATGCAACCGTGGCCGGACAACTCCGCCGTGCTCAAGCCCGATCCGGCACGGGCCAAGGGCCAGGCGTACCCGTTGACCGCGGTGACCTACGCAGCCGCTTCGGTGAACCAGGACGCGCAGGCCCGCAAGGCGTACGCGGATTTCATCAGGTTCGCCGCGGGGCCGGGTCAGACGCCGGGCCGGTCGGCAGGCGAACTTCCGCCCGGCTACGCGCCGTTGTCGACGAAGCTCCGTCAGCAGGCCGAGGATGCCGCCGACGCCCTGGAACGAGGAGCGCCCGCGGACGACCCCTCGACCGGCGGGCCGGCACCGGGCGGTCCCGGGGGCAGTGACTCCGGCGGTGATTCCGGCGGTCCCGCATCCGGGGCCGGAACCGGTGGGACCTCCTCCGGTACGGGCGCGGGCGGAGCGACCTCGGGCGGAACGGGGGGCGACACCGGTGGCACCGGCGGCGACCCCGGTGCGGGCCCGTCGAATTCATCTGCCGCCCCGCCCGGATCCGCGCCTCCTTCCGTCGTGCCGCAGCAGAATGTCGCGAAATCCGGGATTACCCCCGGCGAAGCCCTCGGAGTGATCCGCTGGGTCCTTCTCGCCGTTCTTGTTCTCGGTGGGGCAGCAGCGCTGACAGGCCCGGTGTTTCTTCGTTTTGCGCAGCGGCGAACCCCCTAGGAGACACCTAGGAGGCTTGTCCGTAACCTTTTCCTCCATGGGAATTGGTGGCCACCGCATTAAAAACTTGGAAGCGTATGCGGTGGCCGGCCGACGGGTCGGCAGCACGGAAATCCGGATTCAGCTTGAACGTCCAGTCTTCGAAATCCCGAAACAAGGAGTTCTGAAGTGAACGTCAAGTCTCGCGCCAAGGTCGGCGCCGCGATCCTCGGCGCCGCGGCGCTCGGCGTCGGCATCCTGGCCGCCCCCGCGTCCGCGGACGCCCCGATCCGTCAGCTGGCGGGTGTCGGTTCGGACACCACGCAGTACGTCATGAACGGTCTGGCCAACGGCAGCGTCGTCGTGAACGCCGGCGGCGCGAACTACGTCACGTCGTGGGACGCCGTCGCCCAGACGGGCGCCGCCGACCCGTTCACCACCAAGAACCCGGCGACGACCCCCGGATGCACGTTCACCCGCGCGGAGGCGAACGGCTCCTCGAACGGCATCAAGCTGCTGAACGCCGACATCGCGAACGGGGGGAGCGTCTGCCTCGACTTCGCCCGCTCCTCGCGTCAGCCGAACGACACCAGCAACGCGGACCTCACCTGGATCCCGTTCGCCAAGGACGCCGTGACCTGGGCCACGGACCTCGGCAGCACTATCGGTTCCGAGACGCCCGGTAACTCCAACAACCCGAGCCTGACCACGGCCCAGTTGAAGGAGATCTACACGACCTGCAAGTACACGTGGACAGACAACGCGACCCCGCCCGTGGTGCACACGCACACTGACGTGCGGCCGCTGCTGCCGCAGGCTGGTTCCGGTACCCGGACGTACTTCCTGACGTCCATCGGCGTCACCGAGGCCCAGGTCACGGCGGCCAAGGCTTCGACGGACTGCGCCGGGAAGTACAACGACAACATTCAGGAGCACGACGGTACGGCGATCACGAACCTCAACCAGATCATGCCGTACTCCGTCGCCCAGTGGATCGCCCAGGGCAAGAGCCTCCCGGGCGTCCCGAACCGTCGCGACCAGTCGCGTCTGCGCAACGTCGGGGGTGTGGCACCCACCACCGGCTCCGGCAGCGCGCTCGCGCTCAACCCGAGCTTCGTCTTCACCCGTGACGTCTACAACGTCGTCCAGACCTCCCGGCTCAACGAGGCCGCGATCGACGAGGCGTTCGTGGTGAAGTCGGCCGTCCCGGGCGACACGGCGGATGTCTGCCAGGACACCACCACCATCACCACCTACGGCTTCGCCACCATCCCCAACTGCGGTGCGACCACCCTCACGGGCAAGAGCTGACCCGTGATCGCCATCTGATCCTCGCGTGACGGCCGGGCACCCTCCAGGTGCCCGGCCCCACGTGCTGTCGCCCTATCCGTCCATCAACCGTCCCCCGGGGGGCAATCGCCATGACAGTGCTCCATCCCTTCCGAAGAGTGGCATCGATCGCGGCCGCCTGCGCGCTGCTCGCCCTGGGCCTCGTGACCCTGGTCGCATCCCAGTCCCAGCCCGCCCGGGCGGCGTCCATCGGGACTTTCACCATGGCGCCCAGCGGCAAGTTGAGCGATCCGGAGCCGCTCGGCAGCACCATCGGTATCCCTGCCGCGTGCCCCGACTTCGTCATCGACGACGGAAACGGTGGCGTGATCACCTTCCCCTTCAACTGGGGCCTTTTTCTCAATGTGGTCAAGGACGGCACAGAGGTCCGCGCGATAGACGGCATCTACAACGACGCGGACCGGCCCTACGACTCGGCGAAGACGATTTCGCTGGCCGCGGCGGACAACCCCGATCTGGCGGTCCACGACCTGTCGCAGATCTTCAGCGGTGACGGCACCTATGAGCTGCGTCTGCAATGCATGGACGATTTCTCGGGCACCCACCCGGACTCACCGTACTGGACCCAGAAAATCACCGTCACCGGCGACAACTGGGTGGTCGGAGAGGGTGCCACGGCCGTCAGTGTCGCGATACCGGAGTACAGCCCCAGCCAGCCCGAGCCGGGCCAGGAGGTGACGCTCACGGCAAAGGTCACGCCGGCGGAGGCAGTCGGCACGGTGACTTTCCTGGACGGTGGGACACCGCTGAACCAGACGCCGGTCCAGGTCGCCTCCGGGAAGGCCGAGTTCAAGACGTCGACGCTGTCCGACGGAGGCCACTCGATCATCGCCCGGTTCACCCCGGACAACCCCGCCGAGTTCGGGGCGTCCGAGTCCGAGGCCCGGACCGTGACGGTGCAGTTGCCGCGGGCCGAGATGCTCGACGACGCCGGTCAGCGGATCGCCCCGGGCTCGGAGCTCCAGCGCGGCCAGACGGTCAAGCTGATCCTCCGGGGATGCACAGCCGGCGGCTCGTACGGACTGACCATGAATCTGGGTGCCGGTCCCACGGATGCCACGTTCCCCAACAAGACGGCGGACGCCGGCGGCGTGGTGACCTGGGAGTCGCTCACGGTTCCCGAGGACGCGGTCGCCAGCGCCAACTACAGCTGGGTGTGGACCCCTTCCTGCGACGCGACTGCGCTGACGATGGCATTCAAGGTCCCCGAGCCGCCGTCCGGGTCCCCGAGCCCCACCGACTCCACGACGCCCACCGACGATCCGACCGACGACCCCACCGACTCCCCGTCGCCCACGGACTCCGCGACGGACACGTCCGGCACGACGTCCGGAACCGACGGCGGCGACACCGCGGGTGACTCCGGCGGCAGCGGGGACACCGGAGGCACCGGTGGCAGCGGCGGCTCCGGCACCGCCGGCTCCGGCGGGAACTCGCCTCAGGGCGGCCTCGCCTCCACCGGCAGCCAGATCGCGCTGTTCTCCGGCGTGGGCGCCGTCGTCCTGGCCGCGGCCGGCTTCGCCTTCGTGCGGCTCGGCGGCCGCAGGAAGCTGCTGACCTTCGGCCCGCCCCGCTCGTAACGGCCCGCGGAGCACGGGCGGCGGGCCCCCACCCCGCCGCCCGCGCTTCCGTTTCTCCACCCACACCACTCCACAGGGAGCGCACCCCGTGACCACGCTGTCCCCGCCCCCGCCCGCTGTGGCGCCCGCGCGCCCGCCGGATGCCGGGCCACCCCTCACCCGCCCCGGTCTCGCGTTCGCCGGGGCGGCGCTGTGCGTCCTCGCCGCGCTGCTGCTCGGCTTCGCCGCCAACCTCACCCTCGTGGGCAATCTCCAGCACGCCCGCGACCAGCGGACGGCGTACGACGAGCTGCGCCGGCAACTCGCCCTCGGCACCGCCCCGGTGGGACAGCGGACCTTCGACGGCAAGCCGCTCGAACCCGGCGCCCCCGTCGCGTTGTTGCGCATCCCGGAACTCGGCCTGGACGAGGTCGTCGAGGAGGGCACCACCTCCGGCGTGCTGATGGCGGGTCCCGGGCACCGCCGTGACACCCCGCTGCCGGGGCAGGCGGGCACCAGCGTGATCATGGGCCGCCAGTGGGGGTACGGCGGCCCGTTCAACGATCTGCACCGGCTGGCCCCCGGTACCGCGATCGAGCTGACCACCGGGCAGGGCACAGCCCGCTACGAGGTGACCGGCCTCCGCCGCGCGGGCGACCCGCTGCCGTCCGTCCTCGAACAGGGCCGGGGCCGGCTCACCCTCATCACCGCCGAGGGACCCGCCTACACCCCCTCCGGCGTCCTGCGCGTCGACGCCGACCTGGTGAGCGATGTCCAGCCCAACCCGCCGCGTCCGCAGGCCGCCGGCTGGATCGAGGGCTCCGAGCAGGCCCTGGGCCGCGAGAACTCGGTCTGGCTCCCGGTCTTCCTGTGGTCGCTGGCGCTGCTCGGCGCGGCGCTGCTCACCACCTGGGCCCATCGCGCGTGGGGACGCTGGCAGACCTGGATCGCCGGTGTACCCGTCCTGGTCGCGCTCGGCCTCGCCGTCTCGGGCGCCGCCGCCCGTCTGCTGCCCAACCTGCTCTGACCGACCCCTGAACCACTGGGAGCCACGTCATGTCCGATCCCACCGACACGCTCGTCGGCGAAACCCTGCGCATCCCCCCGGTCGCCGCCCCGGCCGCCGCGGCGAGCGGCAGCCCGGCCACCTTGGAGGCCGACGCGATCTCCGCGTGGTTCGGCGACCACAAGGTCCTGGACGAGGTGTCGCTCACCATGCCCGCCCACCAGGTCACCGCGCTCATCGGCCCGTCCGGTTGCGGCAAGTCCACGTTCCTGCGGATTCTCAACCGCATGCACGAGCTGGTCGGCTCCGCGTCGCTGGCCGGCCGGGTGCTGCTCGACGGCGACGACATCTACGACCGCGGGCGCCGCATCACCCAGGCCCGCCGCCAGATCGGCATGGTCTTCCAGAAGCCGAACCCCTTCCCGGCGATGTCGATCTACGACAACGTGGTCGCCGGCCTGAAGATGGGCGGCATCAAGGCCGCCCGCCAGGACAAGGACGCCCTGGTCGAGGAGTGCCTGACCAAGGCCGGTCTGTGGAAGGAGGTCCGGGACCGCCTCCGGCAGCCCGGCGGCGCCCTCTCCGGCGGCCAGCAGCAGCGCCTGTGCATCGCCCGCTCGCTGGCGGTCCGGCCCCGGGTGCTGCTGATGGACGAGCCGTGCTCCGCCCTGGACCCGACCTCCACCCGGCGCATCGAGGAGACGATCCACGAGCTGTCCCACGAGGTCACCATCGTCATCGTCACCCACAACATGCAGCAGGCCGCGCGCGTCTCCGACCAGTGCGCGTTCTTCCTCGCCGAGCAGGGCACCCCGGGTGTCATCGTCGAACACGGCGCCACGGACGCGATGTTCAACAACCCGCAGGACCAGCGCACGACGGATTACGTCAACGGCCGCTTCGGGTAGTCATTCGGTGTCCGGACGGAGGTGCGCGATGAGAGGCATCCGGGCGGCCGCGACCGTTGCGGGCCTGGTGGCGTGCGCGGCCCTCGCGGGCTGCGGCGCCCCGGCCCCGGCCGGTGAACCGCTCGCGGGGCCGGAGCCGGTCCCCGTCGCGAGCCCCACCCGGGCGCAGCGGCCGCCGTCGGCGTCCGCGACCCCGGTCGCACCGGCCGCCACCGGCACGGCGTCGCGCGCCACGGCCCCCCGGCGCACCCCGGCGGCACCGCCGCGGACCCGCTCGCCGGTCCCGCCGTCCGCGGGCGCGACCACCGCGTCGCCGCGGCCCGAACTCCCGGACCTCCCGGATCTGTCGCGCACGGCGCCCTCCTCCTCGTCCGCGCCGCCGACCCCGCGGTCCACGCCCACCGGCCCGGCGTCCTCGCCGTCGTCACGGGCCGCCTCCCCGGTGCCCTCCTCGTCAGCACCGGATGCGGTCACCGCCCTCCACATCGGCGACTGGTCGGCGCAGGTCGTCCGCGGCGACCAGGAGACCGTGGACGCCTGCCGTGACGCCGTCCAGTGGGACGGTCCCGCACTCGGCAGCGAGGACGGCTACGCCCTGCGCACCGCCGTCGTCGTGGGCCACGACTACTGCGGCTTCCAGCGGTTCGCCACCCTCCCGATCGGCACGGTCGTCACCGCCACGACCCCCCGCGGCACCTTCACGTACCGCGTCTACGCCCACCACACCGAGCCCGGCCGCGGCGCTCCCTCCCACGGCCTCTACTGGGGCGACCTGACCCTCCAGTCCTGCGTCGGCCCGAACACGGGCTTCAGCTACCTCAGGCGCGAATGAGCCGGCGCCGTCCGTACGCCCGGTCCCGGGGCGGCGCGAGATACGACGTCCACTTCCGAACTCCTTGTCGCCGGATTTCGAGGACAGGACGGTCAGGTGGAATCCGGACTTTCGCAAGGCCCGCCATTTCACGGGAAAGCGATGCGCGTGGGCGCGGTGATCAGATGGTGGTCCCCGTGAGCCGCTCGGAGACGTCCCACAGCCGCAGGCGTTCGGCGTCGGTCGCGCCGCTCAGCGGGGAGTACATCCGCTGCTCGGCGGGCCGGCCGCCCAGGTTGCCGGGGCCGCTGGGTCCGTAGAGCGCGCCGGGCTTCGCGGCCGGATCGGTCGCCGCCATCAGTGCGGGCAGCTTCGCCGTGGCGACGGTGCCGACGAGGATGCCGCTCGCCGAGAGCGCCCGGATGAGGCGGACCGCGGATGTGTCCTTGGGACGGCCCAGTTCCGGGCGGGCGGCGAGCAGGCTCGTGGGGGCGACACCGGGGTGGGAGAGGTTGCTGGTGATGCCCCAGCCGTTCGCCTCGCTGCGGCGTTGCAGTTCGAGGCCGAAGAGCCCGAAGGCGATCTTGGACTGGACGTAGGCGCGCTGCTTGTCGTACCCGCGCTCCCAGTTGAGGTCGTCCCAGTTGATGGAGCCGCTGCGCGCGGCGATGCTGACCTGCGAGGTGACGCGGGCGCGGCCGGCCCGCAGCAGCGGGAGGAGGTGACCCACGAGCGCGAAGTGGCCCAGGTGGTTGGTGCCGAACTGCAGCTCGTGACCCTCGGCCGTGGTCTGCCGGGCCGGGGGGACCATCACGCCGGCGTTGTTGACGAGGATGTGGAGGGGCCGGCCCTCGCGTCGGAGGGTGTCGCCGAGGGCCGCGACGGAATCGAGCGAGGCCAGGTCGAGGACGCGCAGGGAGACCTTCGCCCCGGGAACGCTCTCCCGGATCTCCCGGATCGCTTTCTCGCCCTTGGCGGGATTGCGGACCGGCATGAGGACTTCCGCTCCCGCGGCGGCGAGCCGCGCGGCCATTTCCCGGCCCATTCCGTCACTGGCGCCGGTGACGAGGGCGCGCTTTCCGGAAAGGTCCGGAATGGTGATGTCGATTTCGCGACGAGCCACGATGCACTCCTTGGGTCGTTGTTTCCGGAACAACACTCGGGGACACCGCGACCCCGTTCCAGGGACTGCCCATCCATGGATACGGAGAAAGGGAATACATCCTTCCGTCTCTGCGGGAGAGGGGGATCGCCGGTCCGTGGCTCCGGCCGGACGCGGCCGGTAGAAAGGACGGCACAGGACCGGGGAGAGGGAGACCATGATCGATCGCGTCGGGCTGGCCGCGTTCCTCCGCAAGCGCCGGGAGTCGCTGCAACCCGAGGACGTCGGCCTTCCGCGCGGCTCCCGGCGCCGCACGAGCGGTCTGCGGCGGGAGGAGGTCGCGGCGCTCTGCCACATGTCGACCGACTACTACTCCCGTCTCGAACGCGAGCGCGGGCCGCAGCCGTCGAGCCAGATGCTCGCCTCGATGGCCCTGGGGCTGCATCTCTCGCTCGCCGAACGCGATCATCTGTTCCGCCTCGCGGGACAGCGGCCGCCGGACCCCAGCGGGATCAGCGAGCACATCAGCCCGGGCCTGCTGCGCATCCTCGACCGTCTCACCGACACCCCCGCGGAGATCGCCACGGAGCTCGGCGAGACCTTGCGGCAGACCCCGATGAGCGTCGCGCTGTCCGGGGACATGACCCGCTACACCGGGCCGGCCCGCAGCTCGGGGTACCGGTGGTTCACCGACCCCGCGGCACGTCAGCGCTACGCGCCGGAGGAACACGCCTTCCTCGCGCGCATGTACGCGTCCGGGCTGCGCGAGGTCGTCACCCTCCGCGGCCCCGGCTCGCGCGCGGCGCAGCTGGCCGACCTGCTCCTGGAGAGCAGCGAGGAGTTCCGCCGGGTGTGGGACAAACACGAGATCGGCGTACGCGCCCACGAGGTGAAGCGCTTCGTCCACCCCGAGGTCGGCCCCCTCGACCTCACGTGCCAGCGCCTGGTCGATCCCGAACAGGCCCACTCACTGCTCGTCTACACGGCCATCCCCGGCACCGAGAGCCACGAGAAGTTGCGTCTGCTCTCCGTCATAGGATCCCAGCCGCTCCGCTGACGCGCCGGGACGGCGTGCGTCGCCCGTTCGGGGGATGGCGGCATCGTCACTTTCGAAGTACTTTCAAAAACATGCCTACCGAGACCGGCGCCGTGAATTTCTCCGAGCTGGTGAACAAGAACAAGCAGACGCTCGCCCGGCTGAAGGAATCGCCCCGGTTGCTGTTGCACCGCAGGGACGGAGAGGACCTGGTCCTCACCACCGCGGCCCGGGCGGAGCAGGACCAGACCGTGGTGTCCGCCGCCACACGCATGCTCGCCGCGATCGCGCGGCGGGAGCCCGGCAGCATGGAACTCCTGCTCGACCTGCTTCCTGACGTGTTTCCCTGGGTGCGCTTCCTGCCCGAGCCCGATGTCCACGCCTTCGCCGTCGAACTGGTCGACACCATGCGTGCCGCGGATGCCCTGGGGAACAGCGCATCCGTCGCCCAGGTGCTCGTCGCCTGGCAGCACACGGCCGAGGCCCACTCCGATCCCGAACTGCTGGCCGCGCTCACCAGGGACCACGACGAGGACTACGGCGCGGTACCCGATCCGCGGGACACGGTGTGACGGCCGGCCGGGGCGACCGAACGGCGCCTCCGGCGCCGGAGGGCCAGTGGGAGGTCCGCTTCGCGGACGCGGCCTCGGCCAAGGGATGGGAGAACCTTGCCGGGCAGGCCCCTGGAAACACGTACCGTGCGTGGCTGACGATGCGCACGAACCCCCGCCCGGTCGTGGAGACATCCCGGCACCATCGGCTCAAGGGCAGCCTGGCGCACGGCACCCACCGAGGGCGGACCTGCGAGCAATGGCAGATCGAAGTCACCGGCGGCGGTCGCGTCTGGTACCTGGTGGACACGGCGCACGACACGTGCTGGATCACCTTCGCGGGTGCCGGACACCCACGGGCCACCGAGGGCCGCTGACGGGGCGCGGCCGTGGCGCTCCGTCAGCGGCCGGGGTGGGTGGGTCAGATGCCCGCGGCCGTCGCGAGGTCGGTCTTGAGCGCGGCCAGGACCTCGGCGGCGCGCGTGCGGGTGGCCGCGAGGGTCTCGGCGCCGCCGGGGACCGGGAGGACGACCTCCAGGTAGCACTTGAGCTTGGGTTCGGTGCCGCTCGGGCGGACGATGACCCGGGCCGACTCGACGGGGCCGGCGCCCGCCAGGTGGTAGCGCAGGCCGTCGGTCGGGGGCAGGTCCTCGGTGCCCCGGGTGAGGTCCTCGGCGGTCGCGACAGCCAGCCCCGCCAGCGAGGTCGGCGGGCGCTCCCGCAGCCGCGTCATGGCCTCGCCGATGAGGCCGAGGTCGGCGACCCGCACCGAGAGCTGGTCGGTGGCGTGCAGGCCGTACTCCAGGGCGATGTCGTCCAGGAGGTCGGAGAGAGTGCGGCCCTTGGCCTTGAGCTCGGCGGCGAGTTCGGCGACGGCCAGGGCCGCGCTGATGCCGTCCTTGTCGCGGACGCCCCCGGGGTCCACGCAGTAGCCGAGGGCCTCCTCGTAGCCGTAACGCAGGCCCTCCACACGGGAGATCCACTTGAAGCCGGTCAGGGTGTCGGCGTAGTCCAGGCCCGCCCGGGCGGCGATGCGGGACAGCAGCGAGGAGGAGACGATGCTCGCCGCGAAGGTGCCGGTGGCGCGCTGGTGCACCAGATGCGTGGCGAGCAGGGCGCCCACCTCGTCGCCGCGCAGCATCCGCCAGCCGACCTCCGTGCCGCGGTCCGGGACGGCGACGGCGCAGCGGTCCGCGTCGGGGTCGTTGGCGATGACGATGTCGGTGTCGACGCCCGGTGCGAGCGCACGCGCGGCGGCGAAGGCCAGGTCCATCGCCCCCGGTTCCTCGGGGTTGGGGAAGGCGACGGTCGGGAAGTCCGCGTCGGGTTCGGCCTGTTCCGCGACCACGTGCGGGGCGGTGAATCCGGCCCGCGCGAAGGCGGCGGTCAGCGTGGAGCGGCCGACGCCGTGCAGGGGCGTGTAGACCACGGACAGGTCCCGCGGGGAGTGCCGGTCCACCACCGAGGCGACACGCTCCAGATAGGCCTCGACGACCTCGTCGCCGTAGACCTGCCAGCCGTCGCCGGCCAGCGGCACGTCCGCGAGCGGGCCGATCGCCGCGATCTCGGCGGCGATGCCGGAGTCGGCGGGCGGCACGATCTGCGAGCCGTCGCCGAGGTAGACCTTGTAGCCGTTGTCCTGGGGCGGGTTGTGGCTCGCGGTCACCATGACACCCGCGGCCGCGCCGAGATGGCGTACGGCGAAGGCGAGCACGGGCGTGGGCAGCGGCCGGGACAGCAGGGCGGCGCGCAGTCCGGCGCCGACCATGACGGCGGCGGTGTCGCGCGCGAAGTCGTACGACTTGTGGCGGGCGTCGTAGCCGACGACGACCAGTCCGTCGCCCTGGCCGTGCGCCGTGAGGTACGCGGCCAGGCCCGCGGCCGCCCGGATGACGACCGAGCGGTTCATCCGCATCGGGCCCGCGCCGATCTCGCCGCGCAGACCGGCGGTGCCGAACTGCAGGGTGCCCGCGAACCGGTCCGCGAGGTCGTCCGCCGCGGCGCGGTCGCCGGCCTCGGCGGAGGCGAGCAGCACCTCCAGCTCGTCCCGGGTGTCCGGGTCGGGGTCCTCGGCCAGCCAGGTACGGGCCTGCTGGATCAGCTGCTCTGCGCTGTTGCTTGCGCTTGCCACGTCATGCTCCTGCGATGTCTCGGTCGTCGGTGCCGCCTCCGCCGCCGCGGCGGCCGGTCCCGGGACCGGGCGGGTGCCGGGGGCCGGGTGGGGGCGGCGCGTGCCGGGGGACCAGTGCGTCACCGGGGTTACCTCCCCGCGCCCGCCGGTTCCCTAACCAGGTGGACCGGGCGCCGAAGGCGCGCACGGACGGGCGGGGCGGCCGCGCCCGGGGTCCGTCCGGTGGTGTCCGGGGTCCCGCCGGACGGTCAGATGCGCTCCAGCACCTGGGCGAGGAGGGCGCCCATGCGGGCGGCGGAGTCGCGGCCGGCCTCCAGGACCTCCTCGTGGTTGAGGGGTTCGCCGGTCATGCCCGCGGCCAGGTTGGTGACCAGGGAGATGCCGAGCACCTCGGCACCCGCCTCGCGGGCCGCGATGGCCTCCAGCGTGGTGGACATGCCGACCAGGTCGCCGCCGATGGTGCGGACCATGTTGATCTCGGCGGGCGTCTCGTAGTGCGGGCCGGGGAGCTGGACGTAGACGCCCTCCTCCAGGGAGGGGTCGACCTCCTTGCACAGCGCGCGCAGCCGCGGCGAGTACAGGTCGGTGAGGTCCACGAAGTTGGCGCCCACGATCGGCGAGGTGGCCGTCATGTTGATGTGGTCGCTGATCAGCACGGCCTGGCCGGGCCGGTAGTCGGGGCGCAGCCCGCCGCAGCCGTTGGTGAGCACGACGGTCTTGCAGCCCGCGGCGACGGCGGTGCGCACACCGTGCACGACGGTGGCCACGCCGTGGCCCTCGTAGAAGTGGTTGCGGCCCAGGAACACCAGCGCGCGCCGGTCGCCCATCCGCACCGAGCGCACCTTGCCGGAGTGCCCGGCGACCGCCGGCGGCGGGAAGCCCGGCAGCTCGGTGATCGCGAACTCGTACTCGGCCTCGCCGAGCCGGTCGGCGGCCGGCACCCAGCCGGAGCCCATCACCAGGGCGACGTCGTGGGTCTCGTCGCCGGTGAGCTCGCGCAGGCGAGCGGCGGCCTCCGTGGCGGCGGCGTACGGGTCGCCCTGCGGAGTGCGGGCTGCGTTGGGATGTGCGGAAGAGTTCACGCCGATGAGGGTAGCCGGTTATCTCCTACGCGCGTAGACGTCTCAGGTCACGGTCTGCGAAACTTCGGAGGATCCGACGATTGACGGTCCCATTGTGCCGTCCGGGGCGTCCGGTGGTGAGCGCTTTCCCCGCGCATCACCCAGTGTTCATCCACGTCCGCTGCCCGGCCCCCGCGCGCCCGGCGCTCAGCAGGGGCGCTTGCGCAGTTCCATGACGTAGTCGTGCGGGGCGCCCGCGGACTCGGCCGCGTCGGCCATCTCGCCCAGGTAGCGGGCGGAGGGGAGGCCGCCCTCGTAGTCGTTGAGGACGTAGATCCACGCCGTCACGTCGCCGTCCAGGGTGTGCGCCCGGACCTGGTGGCGGCGGTAGATGCCGAGCGGGACGCCCTCCCAGCGGTCCAGTGACTCGTCGTCGACCGGGGCGATGTCGTACAGCCCGACGAAGACCTGGTGCAGCGGGTCCTCCACCAGAGTGGCGATCGCCCCCTCCCAGCCCATCTGCTCGCCGCCGAAGGTCAGGCGCCAGCCGTCGAGCCAGCCGGTTCCGCGCAGCGGCGAGTGCGGGGCGCGGCGGGTCATCAGCCGCGCGTCGAGGTTGCCGGCGTACGCGGCGTAGAGCGACATGGTGACGAGAGTACGACAGAGGGACCCCGCCCACCCGCCCACGACGGCCGGGCCGCGGGGCCCCGTAGGTGATCACTTGGCGCGTGCGGGACAATGGGGTACGTGACTCGGATCGTGATCATTGGTGGCGGACCCGGCGGATACGAAGCGGCCCTCGTGGCCAGCCAGCTGGGCGCGGAGGTGACCGTCGTCGACTGCGACGGTCTGGGCGGGGCGTCGGTGCTCACCGACTGCGTGCCGTCGAAGACCCTGATCGCGACGGCCGAGGTGATGACCACCTTCGACTCCTCGTACGAGGAACTGGGCATCATCGTGGCCGACGACACCCCGCACGTCGAGCAGGCGGCCCGCGTGGTCGGCGTCGACCTCGGCAAGGTCAACCGGCGGGTGAAGCGCCTCGCGCTCGCCCAGTCGCACGACATCGCCGCCTCCGTCACCCGCGCCGGCGCCCGGGTCATGCGCGGCCGCGGCCGGCTGGACGGCATGCAGGCCATCGACGGCTCCCGCAAGGTCGTCGTGACGGCCGCCGACGGCACGACCGAGACCCTCACCGCCGACGCCGTGCTGATCGCCACCGGCGGCCGGCCCCGCGAGCTCCCCGACGCGCTGCCGGACGGCGAGCGCATCCTCAACTGGACGCAGGTGTACGACCTGGACGAGCTCCCCGAGGAGCTCATCGTGGTCGGCTCCGGCGTGACCGGCGCCGAGTTCGCCGGCGCGTACCAGGCGCTCGGCTCCAAGGTGACGCTCGTCTCCTCCCGCGACCGCGTCCTGCCCGGCGAGGACCCGGACGCCGCCGCCGTCCTGGAGGACGTCTTCCGCCGCCGCGGCATGAACGTCATGGCCCGCTCCCGCGCCGAGTCCGCCAAGCGGGTGGGCGACCGCGTCGAGGTCACCCTGTCCGACGGCCGGGTCATCACCGGCAGCCACTGCCTCATGGCGGTCGGCGCCATACCCAACAGCTCCGACATGGGCCTGGAGGGCGCCGGGGTCAAGCTCAAGGAGTCCGGCCACATCTGGACCGACAAGGTCTCGCGCACCTCCGCCCCGGGCGTGTACGCGGCCGGTGACGTCACGGGCATCTTCGCGCTCGCGTCGGTCGCCGCCATGCAGGGCCGGATCGCGATGTACCACTTCCTCGGCGAGACGGTCGGCCCGCTCAACCTCAAGGCGGTCTCCTCGAACGTCTTCACCGACCCCGAGATCGCGACGGTCGGCTACACGCAGTCCGACGTCGACGCCGGCATCATCGACGCCCGCGTCCTGAAGCTGCCGCTGCTGCGCAACCCGCGGGCGAAGATGCAGGGCATCCGGGACGGCTTCGTGAAGCTCTTCTGCCGTCCGGGCACCGGGATCGTGGTCGGCGGCGTGGTCGTGTCGCTGCGCGCGAGTGAGCTGATCCACCCCATCTCGATCGCGGTCGACAACAATCTGACCGTCGAGCAGATGGCGAACACCTTCACGGTCTATCCGTCGCTGTCGGGCTCGATCGCGGAGGCCGCACGCCAGTTGGCCACCCGGAAGGCCGCCGGGGAGCTGTAACCGTGGGGCGCGGGGCCGCAGCTTTCCGTATAGCACGCGACGTCCGACTTCACGAACAACTTCTGTTAATCGGTGCAAACTGCTGATAGCAGACGGTCATTGGCGTTACTGTCAGTTTCGTGTTCGCAGCAGAACGTCGCCAACTGATCCTCGAAATGGTGCGCGCCAACGGAGCCGTTTCCCTCCGTGAGCTCGCCCGCGTCGTCCAGACCTCGGAAGTGACCGTACGGCGTGACGTGCGGGCGCTGGAGGCAGAAGGACTGCTCGACCGCCGGCACGGCGGTGCGGTGCTGCCGGGGGGCTTCACCAGGGAGTCCGGCTTCCCGCAGAAATCCCATCTATCGACCGCGGAGAAGACGGCGATCGCCGATCTCGCGGCCGGTCTCGTCGAGGAGGGCGAGGCCATCGTCGTCGGTGCCGGTACCACCACCCAGGAGCTGGCACGCCGGCTCGCCCGGGTGCCGGGGCTGACCGTCGTGACCAACTCCCTGCTCGTGGCGCAGGCGTTGGCGCATGCCAACCGGGTCGAGGTCGTCATGACCGGCGGCACGCTCCGCGGGTCCAACTACGCGCTGGTCGGCAGCGGTGCCGAGCAGTCCCTGCAAGGGCTGCGGGTGTCCCGGGCGTTCCTGTCCGGGGCCGGCCTCACCGCCGAACGCGGCCTGTCCACCTCGAACATGCTCTCCGCGAGCGTCGACCGGGCACTGGTCCAGGCGGCCGCGGAGGTCGTGGTGCTGGCCGACCACACCAAGCTGGGCACCGACACCATGTTCCAGACCGTGCCCACGGACCTGATCACCCATCTGGTCACCGACGCGCCGCCCGCGGGCGACGACCGCGCGGCGACCGAACTCCAGGCGCTGGCCGACCGCGGTGTACAGGTCGCGGTGGCGTCGACCGACGGTGTGGACGGCGGGATGCCCCACGGGCGGCAGCGGCGGGAGATGCCGCCCGTGCCGGGCCCCCGCCGCCACCAGCACCCGCAGGCGGGCTACTCCGCCGGCAGCGCGGCCCCGCCCGGGGAGCCGCGCGCCCGGGCCGCCGGGCAGTCGGCCGGAGGCGTCGCGGGCAGCATGTCCCCGCTGCGCACCGCGCAACTGGCCGGGGAGCAGCAGGCCGCCCGGATCGCGGACCTGGCACCGCGCCGCCGCTGACCACCGCGGGCCCCGGCCGAGGATCGGCCGGGGCCCGCGTGCGGTGCCGTGCGTGCGGCGCTGTGCCGCCGCAGGCGTGGATCAGTCCTTGATCTCGCAGATCAGCGCGCCGGAGGAGACGGAGGAGCCGACCTCGGCGGTCAGGCCCTTGATGGTGCCGGAGCGGTGCGCGTTGAGCGGCTGCTCCATCTTCATCGCCTCCAGGACGACGACCAGGTCGCCCTCCTTGACCTCCTGGCCCTCCTCCACGGCCACCTTCACGATGGTGCCCTGCATCGGCGAGGCCAGGCTGTCGCCGGAGGCGGCGGAACCCGCCTTCTTCGCGGTGCGCCGCTTGGGGCGCGCACCGCCGGCGGCCGCCGTACGGGCCAGGGTCATGCCCAGCGAGGCCGGGAGGGAGACCTCCAGGCGCTTGCCGCCGACCTCGACCACCACGGTCTCGCGGCCCGACTCGTCGGACTCCTCACCGTCGCCGACGGCGGTGAAGGGCGGGATCTCGTTGGCGAACTCGGTCTCGATCCACCGGGTGTGGACCGTGAACGGGCCCTTCTCGCCGTGCACCTCGGGCGCGAACGCCGGGTCGGCGACCACCGCGCGGTGGAACGGGATGGCGGTGGCCATGCCCTCGACCTGGAACTCGGCCAGGGCGCGCGCGGCGCGCTGCAGCGCCTGCTGCCGGGTGGCACCGGTGACGATCAGCTTGGCCAGCAGCGAGTCCCAGGCGGGGCCGATGACACTGCCGGCCTCCACGCCCGCGTCCAGGCGCACACCCGGGCCGGACGGCGTGTCGAACCGGGTGACGGTGCCGGGGGCCGGCAGGAAGTTGCGGCCCGGGTCCTCGCCGTTGATGCGGAACTCGAAGGAGTGACCGCGCATCGGCGGGTCGTCGTAGCCGAGCTCCTCGCCGTCGGCGATCCGGAACATCTCGCGGACCAGGTCGATGCCGGTGACCTCCTCGGTGACCGGGTGCTCGACCTGGAGGCGGGTGTTGACCTCCAGGAAGGAGATCGTGCCGTCGGTGCCGACCAGGAACTCGCAGGTGCCCGCGCCGACGTAGCCGGCCTCCTTGAGGATGGCCTTGGAGGCGCGGTAGAGCTGCTCGTTCTGCTCCGGGGTCAGGAAGGGCGCGGGGGCCTCCTCCACGAGCTTCTGGTGGCGGCGCTGGAGCGAGCAGTCACGGGTGGAGACGACGACCACGTTGCCGTGCTGGTCGGCCAGGCACTGGGTCTCCACGTGCCGCGGCTTGTCCAGGTAGCGCTCGACGAAGCACTCGCCGCGCCCGAAGGCGGCGACCGCCTCGCGGACCGCGGAGTCGTAGAGCTCCGGGACCTCCTCCAGCGTGCGGGCGACCTTCAGGCCGCGTCCGCCGCCGCCGAAGGCGGCCTTGATGGCGATCGGCAGGCCGTTCTCGCGCGCGAACGCCACGACCTCCTCCGACCCGGAGACCGGGTCGGGCGTGCCGGCCACCAGCGGCGCGCCGGCGCGCTGCGCGATGTGCCGGGCGGCGACCTTGTCACCCAGGTCGCGGATGGCCTGCGGCGGCGGGCCGATCCAGGTCAGGCCGGCGTCGAGCACGGCCTGCGCGAAGTCGGCGTTCTCCGACAGGAAGCCGTACCCCGGGTGGACGGCGTCCGCCCCGGCTTCGGCTGCGGCCGCCAGCACCTTGGAGATGTCCAGGTAACTGGTGGCCGGAGTGTCACCGCCCAGCGCGTACGCCTCATCGGCCACGCGCACATGCAGCGCGTCCCGGTCCGGCTCCGCGTAGACGGCCACACTGGCGATCCCGGCATCCCGGCAGGCACGGGCGACGCGGACTGCGATTTCACCGCGGTTGGCGATGAGGACCTTGCGCACGATGGCTCCCTCCTTGAAACAAGCAGAGTTTAGGTACTGGCGACACTTCGTGCCGAGGCGCCCCTGGGGGTGAGCTTGCCCACACGGAGGGTGACACGGGTCCCCGCGGGGGGCTGGTATGCCGTGGCTTTCCACGGTAAATCCCTCTTCATCCCGGTGCTTGAGGCCCTGGGGTGTGGGCCGGGTCACCTGCCTCCACCGTGGCCGACGGGGTCTTGGTTTTGTGGGAACTCCACGAAGGCCCGGGGAAAACTTTGCCGGAGCGGCGCCCCATACGGGTGGCGGTGACGAAACCCTTGCCGCCACTCCTACCCGTTAGTAGCGTGCGCCTTACGTGATACCGGCGGTAATCCGGTCGGGGACAGGGGGCGCGCAGTGCGCAGGAGTGTCGCCGCGACAGCGGCCGTGGTGCTCGTCCTGGAGGCGTTCGGCTTCGCCGTCGTCAACTGGGTGATGGGCATCGCCGTGGAGCACCAGCAGATGTCGCTCGGCGGCCTGGAGCCCCGTGCCATGGCGGTCGGGGCGTGGGCGGCAGGCGTGCTGATGGCGCTCTTCCTCATCGGCTGCGCGGTCGTCCTCGCCCGAGCCGCGCTCCGGGACCGCGCCCCCCGGCGCCTCGGCCGCGTCCTGCTGATCGTCTGCGCCGTCACGCACGGCGTGCTCGCCGCCGGACTGGCCGCGCCGGTGGGCTGGGCCGCGTTCGTGGGGCTGGTGGTGGTCATGGGACTGGTGGTGCTCAGCCTGGTGCTGTACGCCGATGGTGACGCCCCGGTGGTGCCGGCCGCGGGGAAGCCGGACGGGGGCACGCCCCCGCCGCCTCCCGTGGCGCCGGCCGCGGTCTGACGGGCGCCGGCGGCAGCCGACCTCGGGGCTCGCCCGGTCCTGTACGCCGATGGCGTGGTCCCGGTCGCCGGGGAAGCCTGACAGGGCGCCCCTCCCGCGGCCTTCCGTGGCGCGGGCCGCGGTCGGAGGGCCGCTGGCGGCAGCCGACCTTTGGGCTCAGTGCGCGGAGCGGGCTGCCCGAGGGCTGGGGGTGCTCGGCACGGTGCTGTACGCCGATGATGACGCCCCGGTGGTCCCGGCCGCGGGGAAGCCGGACGGGGTGCCCCGCCGCCGCATTCTTTGGCGCCGGCGCCGGTCTGACGGTCGCCGATGGCGATGCCCCGCGGTCCTGGCCGCGGTCTGAGGGCCGTCGGCGGCAGCTGATCTCGGTGCTCGGACCCAGAAGTCGGTGATGCGCCGATCCGGCTGCCCGAGGGTTGGTGGTGCTCAGCCTGCTGCTGTGGGCCGATGGCGTCGCCTTGGTGGTCCCCGGGCGCCGGGAAGCCGGACGGGGGCGCATCCCCGCCGCCTCCCGTGGCACCGGCCGCGGTCTGACGGCCGTCGATGGCGACGCCCCCGCGGTCCGGTCGCGGTTGACGGCCGTTGAGGCCGGGTCTCAGACCCAGAAGTCGGTGATGCGCAGACCGAGCTCCGCGAAGAGCTTGCGCAGCAGCGGCAGCGACAGCCCGATGACATTGCCGGAGTCACCCTCGATACCGTCGACGAACGGGGCCGAGCGCCCGTCGAGGGTGAACGCCCCCGCCACCGTCAGCGGCTCGCCGGAGGCGACGTAGGCGGCGATCTCGTCGTCGTCCGGGGTGCCGAAGCGGACCGTGGTCGAGGCGGTCGCCGACACCCGGCGGCCGCCCTGGGACAGGTCGATGACGCAGTGTCCGGTGCGCAGCACACCGGAGCGGCCGCGCATGGCCTTCCAGCGCGCGGTGGCGTCCTCCGCGTCGGAGGGCTTGCCGAGGGCCTGGCCGTCCAGGTCCAGCACGGAGTCGCAGCCGATGACGATCTCCTCGCCGGAGAGTCCCGCGGCGACCGCCGCGGCCTTGGCCTCGGCCAGCACCAGGGCCAGTTCGGCGGGGCTGCCGGCGGTGAACGCCTCCTCGTCGACGCCGCTGACGACGACCCGCGGGTCGAGCCCGGCGTCCTTGAGCAGCCCGAGCCGGGCCGGGGAGGCGGAGGCGAGGACGAGCGGGCGGGTGCGGGCGCTGCGGCTGTCGGTCATGCCGTCATCGTAGTCAGGCGCGCCAGGCCACCAGGGCCGTGATGACGGGGACGGCTACGGCGATCACGAGCATCGCCCGGCGCATCATCGCCTGGGCCTGCCGCATCTCCTCGGGGGGTTCGTCGGACGGTTCGGACCACAGCATCCGTCCAGGGTGCGCCGCGTGCGGCCGCCCGCGCCTGAGTACGGATACTCAGGAACGGGCGGGCACACACGGGCACGGTGCCCGGCTCAGTGCGGCCAGTAGGTGGCGCGCCAGGCGGCGGGAGCCGGGCGGAGCGCCCTGGACGGCACGTTGCGCGCGGGGTCGGCCCACTCGTCGGCGGATCGCGGGCCGTCGGCGGCGCCGGGGGCGGCCGCGGCCCGCGCCTGGACCAGGGCGACGACGGCCGCCAGTTCCTCCGGGGTCGGGTTGCCCCGCTCGACCTTGATCATCATCGTGGGCACACTCCTTACAGCGGGATGTTGCCGTGCTTCTTCGGCGGCAGGCTCTCGCGCTTGTTGCGCAGCGTCCGCAGCCCCTTCACCAGGTGCATGCGGGTCTCCGAGGGCATGATCACCGCGTCGACGTAGCCGCGTTCGGCGGCGACGTACGGGTTCAGCAGCGTGTCCTCGTACTCCCGCATCAGCTCCGCGCGCAGCGACTCGGCCTCCTCCGGCGTACCGGCCTCGGCGAGCGTGCGGCGGTGCAGGATGTTGACCGCGCCCTGGGCGCCCATGACGGCGATCTGGGCGGTCGGCCAGGCCAGGTTGAGGTCGGCGCCCAGGTGCTTGGAGCCCATGACGTCGTAGGCGCCGCCGAACGCCTTGCGGGTGATCACGGTGATCAGCGGCACGGTGGCCTCGGCGTACGCGTAGATCAGCTTGGCGCCGCGCCGGATGATGCCGTTCCACTCCTGGTCGGTGCCCGGCAGGAAGCCGGGGACGTCGACGAAGGTGATGACCGGGACGTTGAAGCTGTCGCAGGTGCGGACGAAGCGCGCCGCCTTCTCACCGGCGTTGATGTCCAGGCAGCCGGCGAACTGCATCGGCTGGTTGGCGACGACGCCGACCGGGCTGCCCTCGATGCGGCCGAAGCCGGTCACGATGTTCGGGGCGAACATCGCCTGGGTCTCCAGGAACTCGCCGTCGTCCAGGACGTGCTCGATGACCTGGTGCATGTCGTACGGCTGGTTCGCCGAGTCCGGGATCAGCGCGTCGAGCTCCAGGTCCTCGGCGCCCACCTCCAGCTCCGCCTCCTGCGGGTAGGAGGGCGCCTCCTGGAGGTTGTTGGACGGCAGGTACGACAGCAGCGCCTTGACGTACTCGATGGCGTCCTTCTCGTCGCCCGCCATGTGGTGCGCGTTGCCCGAGACCGAGTTGTGCGAGCGGGCGCCGCCGAGCTCCTCGAAGCCGACGTCCTCGCCGGTGACGGTCTTGATGACGTCGGGACCCGTGATGAACATGTGCGAGGTCTGGTCGACCATCACCACGAAGTCGGTGATGGCGGGGGAGTACACCGCGCCGCCCGCGCACGGGCCCATGATCAGCGAGATCTGGGGGATCACACCGGAGGCGTGGGTGTTGCGGCGGAAGATCTCGCCGTACAGGCCGAGCGAGGTCACGCCCTCCTGGATGCGGGCGCCGCCGGAGTCGTTGATGCCGATGACCGGGCAGCCGGTCTTCAGCGCCCAGTCCATGACCTTCACGATCTTCTCGCCGAAGACCTCGCCGAGTGCCCCGCCGAACACCGTGAAGTCCTGCGAGAACACCGCGACCGGGCGCCCGTCGACGGTGCCGTAGCCGGTGACGACGCCGTCCCCGTACGGGCGGTTCTTCTCCAGGCCGAAGTTGGTGGAGCGGTGCCGCGCGAGTTCGTCGAGCTCCACGAACGAGTTGTCGTCCAGCAGCAGTTCGATGCGCTCACGGGCCGTCAGCTTGCCCTTGGCGTGCTGCTTCTCCACCGCGCGCGCCGAGCCTGCGTGGGTCGCCTCCTCGGTGCGGCGGCGCAGGTCCGCGAGTTTCCCCGCGGTCGTGTGGATGTCGTACTCCGGCTCAGCCATGGGAGGCGGCTCTCCTGTTCCCGTCGGGTCGGTCTGAGGGTGTGACGTGACTGGCGAGTAATTCTGTTTCCGTAGCGTAACCGCGTGGATGCTGCCCGGTCAGTGCGGCGTTGGCCACACCCCTGCTCCTAGGCTGGGGCACATGACATCGAACCGCTGGTCCGACCTCGACCGCCCGCCGCTGAACGTGACGGCCCTGCGCAAGGCGATCGTCACCCCGGACAGCCGGTGGACCTCCCTCGATCTCGTCGAGGCCACCGGCTCCACCAACAGCGACCTGGGCGCCCGCGCCCGCGAGGGCGCCCCCGAGGGCGCGGTGCTGGTCGCCGAGGAGCAGACGGCGGGCCGCGGCCGGCTGGACCGCCAGTGGCAGGCGCCGGCCCGCTCCGGGCTGTTCTTCTCCGTCCTGCTGCGGCCGTCCGCCGCCCCCGCCCACCGCTGGGGCTGGCTGCCGCTGCTCGCCGGGGTCGCCACGGCCACCGCCGTCGCGCGCACGGCGGGCGTCGACACGGGCCTGAAGTGGCCCAACGACGTGCTGGTGACGGTCGGGGGCGAGGAGCGCAAGACCGGCGGCATCCTCGCCGAGCGGGTGGGCGACGACGCCGTCGTCCTGGGCATCGGGCTCAATGTCACCCTGCGCGAGGACGAGCTGCCGGTGCCCACCGCCGGGTCGCTGGCGCTCGCCGGGGCCAAGGTCGCCGACCGCGATCCGCTGCTGCGCGCCGTGCTGCGCTCGCTGGCCGACTGGTACGGCGAGTGGCTGGCCGCGGAGGGCGATCCGGCCGCCTCGCGGCTCCAGCAGGCCTACGCGGCCGGCTGCACGACCCTGGGCCGCACGGTGCGCGCGATGCTCCCCGGCGGGGCCGAGGTGACCGGCCGCGCGGTCGCCGTGGACGAGGACGGACGCCTGGTCGTCGCCACCGGCACGGGCGAGCAGGCGGTGGCCGCGGGCGACGTCGTCCATGTGCGGCCGGCGGGAGAGTGAGCCAGGCCACACCTGTCGTATGGTTGGTGCGGCAGCCGCCATACAACAGGTGTGCGGAGGGGCCGGAGCGCAGGGACCCTGGAGGGGGCGGGCGGTGAGCGTGGACGACGCGAGCGACCTCCCGTCGCACGACGGACCGGACCGGGAGCCGGGCAGCGGGGCCGAGGGCACCGCACCCGAGGACGAGCCGGACGCCGAGCCGCAGGACGATCCCGGGGCCGGGACCTCCGGTCCGGAAGAGGACCCCATCGCGCTCCGCCTGGAGCAGCTGATCATGGGCGCCGAGCGGCTCTACACGCCGTTCCAGGCGGCCCGCAGCGCCGGTGTCTCCATGGACCTCGCGGCGCGCTTCTGGCGCGCCATGGGCTTCGCCGACATCGGCCAGGCACGGGCCCTGACCGAGGCCGACGTGCTCGCGCTGCGCCGCCTGGCGGGCCTGGTGGAGGCCGGCCTGATCAGCGAGAACACCGCCATCCAAGTGGCCCGCTCCACGGGCCAGACCACCGCGCGGCTCGCCGAGTGGCAGACCGACTCCTTCCTGGAGGAGCTGACCGAGCCGCCGGAGCCCGGCCTGACCCGGGCCGAGGTCGCCTACCCGCTGGTCGAACTGCTGCTGCCGGAGCTGGAGGAGTTCCTGACGTACGTCTGGCGGCGCCAGCTGGCCGCCGCCACCAGCCGGGTCGTGCGCTCCGACGACGAGGAGGCCGTGGACCGCCGGCTCGCCGTCGGCTTCGCCGACCTCGTCGGCTTCACCCGGCTGACCCGGCGGCTGGAGGAGGAGGAACTCGGCGAACTGGTCGAGGCCTTCGAGACCACGGCCGCCGACCAGGTCGCCGCCCACGGCGGGCGGCTGGTCAAGACCCTCGGCGACGAAGTGCTGTTCATCGCCGACGACCCGGGCACCGCGGCGGAGATCGGCATGCGGCTGATCGAGACGATGAACGGCGACGAGACGATGCCCGCGCTCCGCGTCGGCATCGCCTTCGGCACGGTCACCACGCGGATGGGCGACGTCTTCGGCACCACGGTCAACCTGGCGAGCCGGCTGACCTCGATAGCGCCCCGCGACGCGGTGCTCGTGGACGGGGAGCTCGCGCAGGCGCTGGTCGCCGGCGGCGAGGCGCCCGAGTCGGAGGCGGAGATCGAGCCCGGGTCGGACGAGAAGTACCGCTTCGCGCTGCAGCCGATGTGGCGCCGACCGGTGCGCGGTCTGGGCGTCGTGGAGCCCTGGCTGCTGAGTCGGCGCGGCGGCTGAGCGGGCCGGGGGCGCTTTCGCCCGCGGGTCCGGCGCCCTACCCTGCTCGGGTTGGTTCACGATCGTTAACGGCCGACCCGAAGGGGTGCGTGGGCAATGTCCGAGCAGCGGTTTGGTGAGTGGGTGGCGGTCCGCCGGCACGGTGACGCGGGGCGGGTCGCCGAGCTGGTGCTCGACCGGCCGAAGGCGATGAACGCCGTCTCCACGGACATGGCGCGCGGGATCACCGAGGCCTGCGCGGCCCTGGCGGCCGACCGGTCGGTGAGCGTGGCCGTGCTGAGCTCCACCCACGAGCGGGCCTTCTGCGTCGGCGCCGACCTCAAGGAGCGCAACTCCTTCTCCGACGCCGACCTGATGAAGCAGCGCCCGCACACCCGGGCCGCCTACACCGCCGTACTGGAACTGCCGATGCCCTCGGTGGCCGCCGTGCACGGCTTCGCGCTGGGCGGCGGCTACGAACTGGCGCTGGCCTGCGACGTGATCGTGGCGGACCCGACGGCCGTCGTCGGGCTGCCCGAGGTCTCGGTCGGCGTGATCCCCGGAGGCGGCGGCACCCAGCTGCTCCCGCGCCGGGTGGGCGCCGCCCGTGCGGCGCAACTGATCTTCACGGGGCGGCGGGTGCCCGCGGCGGAGGCGCTCGGGCTCGGCCTGATCGACGTCCTCGCCGAGGAGGGCCAGGACGGTGCGGAGGCGCTGGCGCTGGCCGCCCGGATGGCCAGGAACTCCCCGGTGGGGCTGTGGGCCGCCAAGCGGGCGCTGCGCCTCGGCCAGGGCACGGACCTGCGCACCGGCCTGGACGTGGAGGACGCGGCCTGGCGCACGGTCGCCTTCTCCGGGGACCGCGCGGAGGGCGTGGCGGCGTTCAACGAGAAGCGCGACCCGGTGTGGCCGGGGGAGTGATTGGCGCGGGAAACGGCCGTGCCGGGCGGGCCTGGAGCGCGCACGATCCGGTAAACGTCGCAAACTGGTAAAAAGTGTGCGGCGACAGGAGACGGGCGCATGAACGGCACCGGCGGCGGGGACGTGCGACTGCGCGCCGTCGCCGAGCTGGCGCGGGCGGTGGCCGCGGCGAAGTCGCCGATGGAAGCGGTCGTCGCCGCCGCCACCGCCGCCCGGGTCGCCCTCGGCGGCACCATGGCGGCGGTCTCCCGCTGGGAACGCGACCGCGGACGGCTGCGGGTCCTGGTCAACGACGGCGACCTCGCGCCCGACGAGGAGGCGCAGCCCGACGAGGAGGTCTACTCGGTCGCCGACTTCCCCGAGATCGTGGAGTTCCTGCACGGCCGGTGGACCGAGGGCGGCGAGCCGCACGCCTGGGTCGAGACCGCGGAGGGCCCCGCCGGCGACCGTACCGGCGCCTACTGCCACCAGCGGGTCGCCATGCTCCGCCGGCGCGGCCGCTCCTCCTGCGTGATCGCGCCGATCCTGCTGCACGGGCTCGCCTGGGGCGAGCTGTACGTCGCCCGGGCGGCCGGGCGGCCGGTCTTCGACCGGGACGACACCGAGTTCGCCACCGTCCTGGCCGCGCTCACCGCCGCCGGGATCGCGCAGACCGAGCGGCTGGCGGAGGTACGGCGGCTGGCCTTCACCGACCCGCTGACCGGACTGGCCAACCGGCGCGCGGTGGACCAGCGCCTGGAGGAGGCCCTGGAGCGGCACCGCGCCGACGGGACCCCGGTCAGCCTCGTGGTCTGCGACCTCAACGGCCTCAAACGGGTCAACGACCAGCTCGGGCACGCGGTCGGCGACCGCCTGCTGGTCGGCTTCGGCTCGGTGCTCTCGCTGTGCGGCGCGGCACTGGAGGAGAGCCTGGTGGCCCGGCTGGGAGGCGACGAGTTCTGCCTGCTGTCGGTCGGGCACGGGGCCGAGGACGTGGTCCGGGTCGCCGAGGAGCTGTGCGTGCGGACCAAGTGGCTGGGACTGGGCGACGGGGTCGCGGTCGGGGTGGCCTCGACGGACGCGGAGATCGGGCAGGTCACCTCGGCCCGGCGGCTGTTCCGGCTGGCGGACGCCGCCCAGTACCGGGCGAAGGCCCTGCACTCCATCGAGCCGGTCGTCGCGGGCCGCGGGGCGCCGGAGGACCCGGTCGTCCGCCTCGCCGACCAGCCCGCGGGCCACGACGTGGAACGCCGCCGCTTCCGCGGCCGCGACTAGGCGGGCCACGGCCCGCGGGGTCCCGACTGCGGCGGGGGATTTCCGCGCTGCGGTCGCGCTGGCCGCCGGCGGTTACGGCTTGCGCCGGAATCCGGGCTCGCGCGTGCGGACCGGTGCCCGTGCCGTCCCGGCTGCGGCCGGGGTTGTTCCGCGGTCGCCGTCGTGCGGGGTGCGCAGCCGTGGCCGGCGGTGGGGCCGACGGCTTCGGCTTGTGCGGACGGGTCGGTGCCTGTCCCGGTTGTGGTGGGGGTTGCCGCCTGGCGGTGTGCCCGGGGCCTGCGCGGACGCGAGGACTCGGCCGGTTGGTCGTCGCGGTACGCGGTGCGTGTGGTCTGTGGTGGGCGGCCCGAAGCCGGGCTCGTGCGGGTGCCGGGGTTCGGCCGGTTGATCGCCGTCGTGCGGGGGTGCCCGCGGGGTCGCCCAGGCGGGTCGCGGTCCCGGTTGCGGTGGTGTTGTTCCCCTGCGGTGGTGCGTTGGCCGCGGGCCTACGGGGTGTGCAGCCGCAGTGGGTGGTGGGTGCCGCCGGTTTCGGCTTGCGCCGGGAGTCCGGCTTGCGCGTGCGGGTCGGTACCTGTCCCCGGCTGCTGTGGTGGTTGGCGCTGCGGTGTGCAGGCCGGTCGCCGTCCCGGTTGCGGTCGGGGGTTGTCGCGTTGCGGTGTGTTGGTCGCCGGAGTGCGGGGTGCTGGTGGCGGCGGCTTCGGCTTGTGTTGGGGGCTGGGCTGGCGCAGCTGGGTCGGTGTCCGTGCCATCCCGGGTGGGGGGCTTGCGCTGTGGTGCGCCGGGATGGGGCGGTTGGTCGCCGCCGTGCCCGGGCGGGTCGGTGGCCGCGCAGTCCCGGTGCTGTGGTTGTTCGCGCTGCGGTGTGCCGCAGGGTGGGTGTGAGGGCTCGGTCGGTTGTCGCCGCCGTGCGGGGTGCCCGTGGGCTTGCGCGGGCGGGTTGGTGACCGCGCCGTTCCGGCTGTTGTTCCCGCTCGGGGGCGCAAGCCGGGCTTGCGCGCTCGTGGGGGCCCGCGGCCCCCCCGCGTAGGGTCGGAAACCGGACACGTGACAGGTTGGGATTCAGTCCGTAGGGTGCGTGAATATGGGTATGCATAACGTGGTGATCGGGGCCCACGGGGCCACGGTGGAGGATGTGCTGGCTGTCGCCCGCGGTGGCGCGCACGTGGAGCTGTCGGCGGAGGCACTGGCCGGGATCGCCGCGGCGCGCGACGTCGTCGACGCGCTGGCGGCGAAGCCGGAGCCGGTCTACGGCGTGTCCACCGGCTTCGGCGCGCTGGCCGTGCGGCACATCAGCCCCGAACTGCGCGCCCAGCTCCAGCGCAGCCTCGTGCGCTCGCACGCGGCCGGCATGGGCCCGCGCGTGGAGCGCGAGGTCGTCCGCGCGCTGATGTTCCTGCGCCTGAAGACGCTCGCGTCCGGCCGGACCGGTGTGCGCCCCGTCGTCGCCGAGACGATGGCCGCCCTGCTCAACGCGGGCATCACCCCCGTCGTCCACGAGTACGGCTCGCTGGGCTGCTCCGGCGACCTGGCCCCGCTCGCGCACTGCGCGCTGGTGCTCATGGGCGAGGGCGAGGCGGAGGGCCCCGACGGCGTCGTGCGCCCCGTTCCCGAGCTGCTGGCCGCGCACGGCATCGCGCCCGTCGAACTGCGCGAGAAGGAGGGCCTGGCCCTCATCAACGGCACCGACGGCATGCTCGGCATGCTCGTGATGGCCCTCGACGACCTGCGTCTGCTGTTCACCTCCGCCGACGTCACCGCCGCGCTGTCCCTGGAGGCGCTGCTCGGTACCGACAAGGTGCTCGCCCCCGAACTGCACGCCATCCGCCCGCACCCGGGCCAGGCCGCCAGCGCCTCCAACATGCGCCGTGTGCTGGCCGGTTCCGGGCTCACCGGGCACCACCAGGACGACGCCCCGCGTGTGCAGGACGCGTACTCGATCCGCTGCGCCCCGCAGGTGGCCGGCGCGGGCCGCGACACCGTGGCGCACGCGCTGACCGTCGCCGAGCGCGAGCTCGCCTCGGCCGTGGACAACCCCGTGGTGGTGTTCGGGGACGAGGGCTCCGAAGGGCGGCTGGAGTCCAACGGCAACTTCCACGGCGCTCCCGTGGCCTACGTGCTGGACTTCCTGGCCATCGCCGCCGCGGACCTCGGCTCGATAGCGGAACGCCGCACCGACCGGCTGCTGGACAAGAGCCGTTCGCACGGCCTGCCCGCCTTCCTGGCCGACGACCCGGGCGTGGACTCGGGCCTGATGATCGCTCAGTACACGCAGGCCGCGCTCGTCAGCGAGAACAAGCGGCTCGCGGTCCCCGCCTCGGTGGACTCCATCCCCTCCTCCGCGATGCAGGAGGACCACGTCTCGATGGGCTGGTCGGCCGGGCGGAAGCTGCGGCAGGCGGTGGACAACCTGACCCGCATCGTGGCGATCGAGCTGTTCGCCGCGTCCCGGGCGATCGAGATGCGGGTGCAGGGCAGCGAGGTGCTGGTGCCGGCGCCCGCGTCACAGGCGGTGCTCAAGGCGGCACGTGAGGCGGATGTGACCGGCCCGGGCCCGGACCGCTTCCTGGCCCCGGACCTGGCGGCCGCGTACGAATTCGTCCGCAGCGGCGCCCTGGTGGCGGCGGCCGAGTCGGCGACCGGGCCGCTCGCCTGAGATCTGCCGGTCAGTAGGCGCGGGCGCGGCGGCTCGCATTGAGGACGAGCGCCGCGCCCATGCCGAGGAACGCGGTGCCGCCGATCAGGTACGGCGTGGTGTCGACACTGCCGGTGTCCGCGAGCTGCTGTTCCCCCGCACCGCCGGACGCGGTGGTGGAGGTCGCCGTGGACACCTGGGCAGCCGTCGTCGTCGTGTGCTCCGGGTCGGCGGACGCGTTCGGTACGAAGTAGAGCGCGCCGAGCACGGCCGCCGAGGCGACGGCGACGTAAGCGGGAGAGCGGTACGAGGTCAATGGATCCCCCAGCGGATGCGGTGACTTGACCGTGGAGCCCGATGTTAGTGAGACAAGGGGTGCGGAGGGAAGTTCGAACCTGGAACGCACCCTTCCGTAACCTCCGCGCCGCTCCGGCGGGTATCCTCCCGGCCGGATCCGGGTGCCTCCCCCCGCGGCGGGCCGCGCGAGCATACGCTCCGTCACATGAGCACTACTGACATCCCCATCGGGGAGACCGGGCCGCGTTACGTGCGGCTCCAGGTCGAGCTGGTCCTGGAGATCACGGGGCCCGACGAGCTGACGGATGCCGCGCTCGACCAGCTCGGCGGCGACGAGTACATGCCGGACGACGAGCGGCAGCACGCGGAGTCCTCGGTCCGCCAGGACGAGTCGGAGGCGCTGGCGTACCTGGTCGATCCGTTCGACCTGGTCACGGGCGTGCCAGGGGTCGATATGGTCCAGGCGTCCTGGTCCTGCGCTCACACCGAGTACGACCCCGACTCCGATGAGTGGGACCTCTACGACGACGAATCCGCCGACGACGCCGACGACGACGAAGCCGAGGAGGCCGGCGGTGACCGAGTTCCGGAAGGGAAGGAACCGGGCGGCCGCTGAACGCGTCATCCCCTGTGCGTGACTCACAGGCCCCGGGCCCATCATTGGGTCCGGGGTTCCGTATGAGCTGCTGCGGGCAACGCGATCGTGTTGTTCCCCACACTCTGCGGCGTGGAGGAACGGACCTAAGACCCTGGCAGTTCCCGAGAGTACGACCGACGCTCGAATGAGGTCCGCGGCTTGCGTAGCCGCGGGCTGGGGGATCGCGTACCGAAGACATTGGAGATTCGTGTGAAGCGCGCCGAGACCGGCACAGCCAACGACCCGCGCCCCACCCGCAAGCGGGGGGCTGAGCTGGCAGCCATTGCTCTGCTGGCCGTCGGCGCGATCACGCTGACCGCCTGCGGGGGGGACAAGGCGGACGCCGGCACCGACAACACCGTCAAGTCCCAGGCGTCGGTGGACGACGCGGCGGCCAAGGACGCCTCCGACGCCCGAATAGCCATCACCCCCAAGGCCGGCGCGGACAACGTCAGCATCAACTCCGGCTCCAAGGTCGCCGTCACCGAGGGCAAGCTGAGCGCCGTGACGATGACCTCCGTCGCGGACGGCAAGGAGGTCGAGGGGACGATCTCGGCCGACGGCACGAGCTGGGCGCCGAACGCGCCGCTGGAGCGCGCCACCAAGTACTCGATCGTCGCGAAGGCGGAGGACACGAAGGGCCGCAAGGCCACGGAGAACTCGACCTTCACGACCGTCTCCGCCGCGCACAGCTTCATCGGCTACTACACCCCCGAGGACGGCCAGACCGTCGGCGTGGGCATGCCGGTGTCGATCAACTTCAACAAGGCCATCACCGACAAGAAGGCCGTCCAGACCGGGGTCACGGTCACCTCCAGCACCGGCCAGCAGGTCGTCGGCCACTGGTTCAACTCCACCCGCCTGGACTTCCGCCCCCAGAACTACTGGACCGCCGGCTCCACGGTCACGGTCAAGCTGAACCTGGACGGCGTCCAGGGCGCCAGCGGTGTCTACGGCGTCCAGCAGAAGACCGTCTCCTTCAAGATCGGCCGCAGCCAGGTCTCCACGGTCGACGCCTCGACCCACCAGATGAAGGTCGTCCGCGACGGCCAGGTCGTCAAGAACATCCCGATCTCGGCGGGCTCGGACGAGCACACCACCTACAACGGCCAGATGGTGATGTCCGAGAAGTTCACCGAGACCCGGATGAACGGGGCGACCGTCGGCTTCACCGACGACGACGGCAAGGGCGAGTACGACATCAAGGACGTGCCGCACGCCATCCGCCTGACCACGTCCGGCACCTTCATCCACGGCAACTACTGGGGCTCGGACGGGGTCTTCGGCCACGTCAACACCAGCCACGGCTGCGTGGGCCTGAACGACACCAAGGGCGCCAAGGACACCAGCACCGACGCGTACTGGTTCTTCACCCACTCGATCGTCGGCGACGTGGTGATCGTGAAGAACTCCAAGGACAAGACGGTCGACCCGGCCAACGGGCTCAACGGCTGGAACATGAGCTGGGCCGACTGGAAGGCCGGCAGCGCGGTCTGATTTTTTCTTGGCTCGGTTCGCCTCCGGGGCGCCTGTTGCGCCTGTCGACAGTCGACCATGCTCGGCCCCTCGTTCCTCGGGGCCTGTGCGTGCTCTCCTTTTCGACAGGCGCGCGCCCCTTCGGCTCACTCGCCAGGGCGCCACAGGGGCCCGGAACCTTCTGGTTCCGGGCCCCTGTGCATGCCGGGTCGGTCAGTCCTTGGAGCCGTCCACGATGACCGGGGTGCCGTTGCTGTTCGTGCCGCAGGGGACCGCGTAGACGGGGTGGGACTTGGCGGCCTCCTTGTAGGCGTCCAGGCACTGGTTGTAGAGCACCTTGTCGCTGAGCGAGCCCGCGATGATCCGGTTGGCGCGGGCGATGCCCTCCGCCTCGATCCGCTTGCGCTCGGCCTCGGCCTTGGCCGTGCGGGCCGCCTCGACCGCGCGCTCGGTGTCCTGCTCCTGCTGGATCTTCTTGTCGATCTGCGTCTGCAGCTGGTCGGACGGCCGCACATTGCGCAGGTTGACGGCGGTGATGTCGATGCCGCGCGGCGCGAGGCGCTCCTTGATCAGGGCGTCGATCTCCCCGCCGATCTCCTCGCGGGCGGAGGCGTAGCCCTCCTCACTGGTGTGCTGGGCGAAGACGTTGCGGATGATCTCGCGGCTGTCCGGCACGACCAGGCGTTCCTGGATGGCCTCCTCGTTGCCCGCCAGCCGGTAGAGGTCGACGGCCTTGGCGGGCACCACGGCCCACTTCACGGTGACGTCCGCGTACAGCACGCCGCCCTGCGAGGAACGGACCTCGACGACGTCCTTGTCGTAGAGGTTGAGGTCCGCGGGGCGGGTGGAGAAGGAGGTGATGTCGGTGAACGGCGACTTGAAGTGGACGCCGGAGGTCAGCGGCGAGCCCACCTTGCCGAAGGTCACGGGCACGCCGACCTCGTAGGCGCTGACGACGTGGACGCAGGCGAAGACGCCGGCCAGGACGCCGCCGAGCGCGGTGAGGGCGGCGCCCAGTTTCCAGCCCCCGGTGCGGCCGCGGCCGACGAAGAACAGCACGACGGCCGCGATCAGCAACAGGATGCACAGCACAAGCACGGGAATCCCCCCGGGACGGACACGATCCGCGCCGCCTCCCCGTGCGGCGCGGATGCGCATCGTAACGGGCCCTGGTGTCTAAGGGGTTCGCAATTGCTGAGGGTCGTCGAGGAGATCGCGCACGACGCTGTACGCCGCGCCCAGCAGGACGCCCTCGCGGCCGAGCCGGGACACCAGGACCGCGTCCGCGGGCCATTGGCGGTCCGTCACGCGCCGGTCCAGCTCCCGCACCAGCGCCCCGCGCAGCCACGGGGCGAGCGCGGCCAGGGTGCCGCCCAGCACGACGGCCTGCGGGTCCAGCAGGTTCACCGCGCCGCTCAGGGCGATGCCGAACGCCTGCCCGGCGGCGGCCAGTGCCTTGAGCGCCGGGGCGTCGTTCCCGGCGGCCGCGGTGTGCAGGGCCTTGAGGGCGTCCAGCCGGTCGGGGCCGATCCCGGCGGCCCGTAGCACCGCCTCCTCGCCGGCGTACTGCTCCAGGCAGCCCCGGGAGCCGCAGGAGCAGTGGGGGCCGTTGGGGAACACCGGTACGTGGCCCAGCTCACCGGCGAAGCCGCGGGCGCCGCGGAAGAGCCGGCCGTCGATCACGAGCGCGGCGCCGATGCCGATCTCCGCCGAGACGTGCACGAAGTCCGTGACGCCCTCGTGGCCGCCGAGCCACAGCTCGGCCAGGGCGCCGAGGTTGGCCTCGTTGTCGATCAGGGTCGGGGTGGGGGTGAGGCCGTCGAAGTACTGGGCGGCCGGCACGTCCTCCCAGTCGAGGTTGGGGGCGCGTGTGACCTCCCGCCGGTCGCGCCCGACCAGGCCGGGGACGGCGACCGTGAGTCCGGCGGGGAACAGCCCGCTGTCGTGGACCTCGGCTGTCACCTCCCGGACGAGCGTGGCCAGTTCGCGCAGCACTTCGAGGGCCGGACGGCCGCGGTTGGCGGCCTCGACGCGGGCCCGGACGCGGACCGTGCCGCGCAGGTCGATCGCGCAGACCGCCAGGTGGTCGACGCCGACCTCGGCGCCCAGGCCCACCGGGCCGCTGTCGCTGAGGGCGAGCGCGGTGCCGGGCCGGCCGACCGTGCCGGGGCGCTGTGTGCCGAGCTCCACGAGCAGCCCGGTCGCCAGCAGCTCGTCCACCAGCGTCGAGACCGTCGCGCGGGTCAGGCCGACCTCCGCGGCCACCGCGGCGCGCGACATCTCGCCGTGCTCGGCCACGGCATGGGCCACCAGGGCCAGATTCCGCCTCCGCACGCCCGCCTGCGATCCCGGGCCGTCCGCCACGTGCCGATCTCCTCTCGTCCGATGCCTGCTGTCTGATAAGTGGTGTTCTGTCCTACCCTCGCACGCCCTGCGGTCGGGTCAACCGCCCGTCGGCCGGGCCCGGAGGTGCATCCGCTCGCCCTGGGCCCCGAAGAGGCTCAGGAACTCCACGGGCTGCGGTCCCGCGTTGGCGAAGCCGTGCGGGGTGCGGGTGTCGAACTCGGCGGCCTCGCCCGCGGTGAGCACGAGATCGTGGTCGCCGAGGGTCAGCCGCAGCCGTCCGGACAGCACGTAGACCCACTCGTACCCCTCGTGCTGCCCCTGCTCGGGCCGGACCGCCGGGTCCTGGGGCGCCTGGATGATCATCTTGTACGCGTGCAGCCCGCCCAGGTAGCGGGTGAGCGGCACGAAGGTCTTCCCGTGCCGGGTGACGGGGCGCGGATGGACGCGCGGGTCCCCGGTCGGCGGCGCTCCCACCAGCTCGTCCAGCGGCACGCCGTACGCCTTCGCCAGCGGCAGCAGCAGTTCCAGCGTCGGTTTGCGCTGCCCGGACTCCAGCCGCGACAGGGTGCTCGACGAGATGCCGGTCCGCTCGCCGATCTGCGCCAGGGTGGCGCCCCGTTCGCGCCGCAGCGCCCGTAGCCGCGGTCCGACGCCGGACAGCACGCCGGGTATGTCGTCGTCCGTCATGCCTCCATTTGCCGTTCCGGCAAGCACGGTTGTCAAGGCCGTACCGGATGGCGGGCGGTCTCCCGCTCCGGTGCGGCCCGCGCGGACGGCGTTCCGCGCGGGCCGGACCGGGCGGCCGCGGCGCCGCGGCCGAGCGCTCACGCCACGCCGAAGGCCCGCGACAGCTCCGCCCCGATGCGGCCGAGGGTCTCCTCGTCGCGCGGGACCGGGTCGTACGACGGGCCCTCGGCGGTGTTCCAGCGGCGGGCGATCTCCTGCGGGGTCTCGCCCGTCAGCAGGGCCGCCGCCTGGGCCGCCGCGCCGAGCGCGACGAGCTCGTCCGCCACCGGGACGCGCACCGCGCGGCCGGACAGCCGCCGCACCGTCTCCCGCCAGGCGGTGCCCCGGGCGCCGCCGCCGATCAGCAGCAGGGGCGCGTCGGAGAGGGTGCCGTCGACCGCGAGCACCTGGTCGAGCGCGCTGAGCAGCGCGTACGCGGCGCCGTCGTAGGCGGCCTGGAGGATCTGCCCCGGCGTGGTGTCGTGCCGCAGCCCGGTCAGCAGGCCGGAGGCGTACGGCAGGTTGGGCGTGCGCTCGCCGTCGAGGAACGGCAGCAGCACGGGGGAACCGCCCGGGGCGACGGCCTCCCGGTCCAGGGAGAGCAGGGCCGCGACCTTGTCGACCGCGAGCGTGCAGTTCAGGGTGCAGGCCAGCGGCAGCCAGCCGCCGTGGCCGCCGGCGAAGCCGGCGACGATGCCCGTCGGGTCGGCGGGACGGGCCGCCGAGGGGGTGTAGACGGTGCCGGAGGTGCCCAGGCTGAGCGCCGGCTGCCCCGGGGCGAGGCCGAGGCCGAGGGCGGCGGCCGCGTTGTCGCCGGTGCCCGCGGCGACCAGGGCGCCCTCGCGCAGCGGCAGGCCCGGCAGGACGGCGCCGGCCCGCTCGCCGGGGCCGAGGACGCGGGGCAGCAGGGCCGGGTCCAGGCCGATCGAGGCGAGCATCGCCTCGTCGTACGCCTCGGTGTCGGTGGCCCACCAGCCGGTGCCGGAGGCGTCGCCCCGGTCGGTGACGGCGGCGCCGCTCAGCCGCTCGGTGAGGAAGTCGTGGGGCAGCCGCACGGCCGCCGCGGCCTTGGCGGCCTCCGGCTCGTGCTCGGCCAGCCACGCCCACTTGGTGACGGTGAAGCTCGTGCCGGGCACGCTGCCGAAGCGCTCCGCCCACCAGGCGGCGCCGTGCTTCTCGACCAGGGCGGCGGCCTGGGGCGCGGAGCGCACGTCGTTCCAGAGCAGCGCGGGCCGCACCGGCTTCCCGTCCGCGTCCAGCACGACCAGGCCGTGCTGCTGCCCGCCGACGGAGATCGCGCCGGCCTCCGCGGCGTACGGGCCCAGCTGGGCCAGTGCCTCGCCGAGTGCCGTCCACCACACCTCGGGGTCGGTCTCGCGTCCCTCGCCCTCGCTCACCACATGCCGTGCCTGGCCCCTGGCCAGCACTTTTCCGGTCTCCACCTCGACTGCCAGCACCTTGGTGGACTGCGTGGAGCTGTCCACACCCAGTGCGATCGTTCCGTGCCCCATGTCGCGGCTCATGCTGCGGCTCCCTTCACAAAGCGGCGTTCGCATATTAATTTGTTCAACGGTCTTACGAATAGGAGCCGCCGCGATGAGTTTCACCCCCACCCCCGACGACAAGTTCACCTTCGGTCTCTGGACCGTCGGCTGGCAGGGTCGCGACCCCTTCGGCGAGGCGACCCGCCCCGCGCTCGACCCCGTCGAGAGCGTCAGCCGGCTCGCCGAGCTCGGTGCGTACGGCGTCACCTTCCACGACGACGACCTGATCCCCTTCGGCTCGGACGACAGCGCGCGTGAGGGCCACATCAAGCGCTTCCGCCAGGCCCTGGACGCCACCGGCCTGAAGGTGCCGATGGCCACCACCAACCTCTTCACGCACCCGGTCTTCAAGGACGGCGGCTTCACCGCGAACGACCGCGAGGTGCGGCGCTTCGCACTCCGCAAGACCATCCGCAACATCGACCTCGCCGCCGAGCTCGGCGCCAAGGTCTATGTCGCCTGGGGCGGCCGCGAGGGCGCCGAGTCCGGTGCCGCCAAGGACGTGCGGGTCGCCCTCGACCGCTTCAAGGAGGCGTTCGACCTCCTCGGCGAGTACGTCATCGAGCAGGGCTACGACATCCGCTTCGCCATCGAGCCCAAGCCGAACGAGCCGCGCGGCGACATCCTGCTGCCGACCATCGGCCACGCGCTGGCGTTCATCAACGAGCTGGCCCACCCCGAGCTCGTCGGCCTCAACCCCGAGGTCGGCCACGAGCAGATGGCCGGGCTGAACTTCCCGCACGGCATCGCCCAGGCGCTGTGGCACGGCAAGCTCTTCCACATCGACCTCAACGGCCAGACCGGCATCAAGTACGACCAGGACCTGCGCTTCGGCGCCGGCGACCTGCGCTCCGCGTTCTGGCTGGTCGACCTGCTGGAGTCGGCCGGTTACGAGGGCCCGCGCCACTTCGACTTCAAGCCCCCGCGGACCGAGGACATGGACGGTGTGTGGGCGTCCGCCGCCGGCGGCATGCGCAACTACCTCATCCTCAAGGAGCGCGCCGCCGCGTTCCGCGCCGACCCGGCCGTGCAGGAGGCGCTGAAGGCCTCCCGCCTGGACCAGCTGGCGCAGCCGACCCTCGGCGAGGGCGAGAGCCTGGCCGACCTGCTCGCCGACCGCGGCGCCTACGAGGAGTTCGACGCCGACGCCGTCGCCACCCGCGGGTCCGCCTTCGAGCAGCTGGACCAGCTCGCCATGGACCACCTGCTCGGCACCCGCTGATCAGGCCCACGTGCGGCCCCCGGGCCGCAAACGGGTTGCCGTCGGGTCCCGCCCGGCGGCAACCTGCCCGCATGACCGAACTGCGCACGCTCACCCCGCAGGACTGGCGGCTGTGGCGCGGCCTGCGACTGGCCGCCCTCGCCGACGCCCCGCACGCCTTCGGCTCCCGGCTCGCCGACTGGCAGGGCACCGGGGACCGCGAGGAGCGCTGGCGCGACCGGCTCGCCCTGTCCGGCACCCACCTGGCCGCCGTGCGCGACGGAGTGCCCTGCGGCATGGCGAGCGGCGTCCGGGGCGAGCACCCCGGCACCACCGAACTGATCTCCATGTGGGTGGCCCGCGACGCACGCGGCCACGGCGTCGGCGACCTGCTGATCCGGGCCGTCGAGACCTGGGCCGCGGGAACCGGCGCCGCGCTGCTCACCCTCGCCGTCGCGGACGGCAACGAGCCCGCCGCCGCGCTCTACCGCCGCAACGGTTTCGCGTTCACCGCCGACCCCCTCGGGCGGATGCCCGACGGCCGCCCGGAGCGCCTCATGGCGAAGCGGCTCCCGGCGGCACCGGTGTGACGGGAATCACCAGGCGAACGCCTCCGGGGCCGGCCCCGGCCCCGGGAAGATCTCGTCCAGCCCGGCCAGCAGCTCCGCGTCCAGCTCCAGTTCCGCCGCGCGCAGCGCCGAGGCGAACTGCTCCATGGTGCGCGGCCCGACGATCGGCCCCGTGACCCCCGGCCGGGTCAGCAGCCACGCCAGGGCCACTTCGCCCGGCTCCAGCCCGTGCTTGTCCAGCAGGTCCTCGTAGGCCTGGACCCGGGCCCGCACGGCCGGATCGGCCAGCCCCGCGGCCGACCGGCCCGCCTTGGTGCGCGAGCCGCTGTTCTCGCGCTCCTTGCGCAGGGCGCCGCCCAGCAGTCCCTGGTGCAGCGGCGACCACGGGATCACCCCGAGGCCGTACGCCTGGGCGGCCGGGATCACGTCCGCCTCGGCGCGGCGCTCCGCCAGGTTGTACAGGCACTGCTCGCTGACCAGGCCCACCATGCCGCGGTTCGCGGCGGTCTCGTTGGCCTGAGCGATCTTGTAGCCGGGGAAGTTCGAGGAGGCGGCGTAGAGGATCTTGCCCTGGCGGACGAGCACGTCGACCGCCTGCCAGATCTCCTCGAACGGCGTCGCGCGGTCGATGTGGTGGAACTGGTAGATGTCGATGTGATCGGTGCCGAGCCGGCGCAGGCTCGCCTCCGCCGCGCGCCGGATGTTCAGCACCGAGAGCCGGTCGTGGTTGGGCCAGGACTGCTCGTGCCAGGCCTTCCCGTCGTCCGACATGTTGCCGTACACCTTCGTCGCGAGCACGACCTTGTCGCGCCGTCCGGCGCTGCCCGCGAACCACCTGCCGATGACCTTCTCCGTCAGGCCCTTCTCCTCGGCCGTGCCGTAGATGTCCGCCGTGTCGAAGAAGTTGACGCCCGCGTCCAGCGCGGCGTCCATGATCCGGTGGCTGTCCTGCTCGTCCGTCTGCCCGCCGAAGTTCATCGTGCCCAGCACGATACGGCCGACCTTCAGGCCGGTGCGGCCCAGCTGCTTGTACTCCATGGGCGACCAGCCAACGCCTTGGAGTGGACTCACGGCAAGGGGCGCCGGGGTCGGCGCCACCTCAAGTCCCGTGCGGTCAGGGCGTGTCGGGGTGCGGGTGGCACCTTGGGGCGGCCCGCCGGGCACGTGCAGGGTGCACGTCCGCGGACGGCCCGTCACCGCCGGGTCGGCCCCGTCGCGGCGGGCGGCGGCGACCATGGCGGCGCGGGCTCCCCTGCCGCAGGAGCGGGCCTCGCCGGAGCCGCGCTCGTGGACACGCATGGCGACGTGCCCGGGCCCCGGTCGGCCACGAAGGCGACGGCGTACGGATGGGGCTCGGACTCGGCGGGGGCCGGAACGGCTGGTGGCCTCCCTTCCCCGGGTGGTGGACGCCCGGGTGACGCTCACCGTGACCGGGGCCGTTTCCCGGGCGGGGCGGCCCGCACATCACCCTCGGCGGCGGGCGGGCCCGGCCGCCGCGCGCGGGGTCAGGCGGCCTGACCGCCCGCCGTGCCCTTGGCGAAGTCCGCGCGCAGCCGGGCCAGTTCGTCGTCCGGGACGGCCCGTGCCCAGGCGTCGGGCCGGCCCGTGACGGTGTGGTCGCGGGTGGTGGCGGCGCTGTAGGCGGCCGTGCAGATCAGGGTGACCGAGCCGGAGGGCGCCATCGTGCGCTGGTAGGAGCAGCGCTTGATGCTCCTGCCGTCGAGCGTGATGTCGATGGTGATCTCCGCGTGGACCGCGTCGTCGGTGCTCGCCTCCGCGGCCGCCGACCCGTACGCGGAGTTCTGGAGCGTGAAGCGGGCCGTGCACCTCGTGCTGCCGCACGGGGAGAAGCGCGCCTTGCCGACCGTGGTGAAGGTGACCGTGGGGTCGACCGCGGTCGTCAGCTCCGCCAGGTCCCGTTCGAAGGCGGTGGCGAACGCCGCGCGGTCGACACCGGTGAGCGCGGCGACGGAGACGTCCGTGCCGTCGGCGAGCGGGAGCGGCCCGGTCGCGGCGGGGGAGGAGCCGGAGGCCAGGTGGAGCAGGGTGTGGGGCGCGGAGTCGCTGATGGAGAAGGTGCCGCCCGGAGTGGACAGCACGGTGGCGGCCCGGCCGGCCACCTGGGCCTTGGAGGCGGTGGCGGAGGACGCGCTGCCGGCCGCGTCCCGGAGCAGGCCGGCGACGTTGGCGGGCGCCAGCGGGGCCGTCACGTCGTCGATCTCCGGGAGGTCGGAGGACGCGTCGAGCCAGTGGCCGGAGATCCGGTCCAGCAGGGCGCCCGAGTAGCCGCGGCCCTTCCAGTACGCCTGGTCCGCCTTGGCCATCCGGTGGTCGCCCGCGGTGAGCAACCGGACCGTCCGGCCCTGGTCGCCGAGGGAGCCGCGGCCCCATCCGCCCGGGGTGGTCTGCAGGTCGAAGCCGGTGGCCGTGCCCGGATCCCGGGCGAACTCACCCCGGTAGGACAGCACATGGGCCTTCTCCAGGGTGTCCGCGGCCTCGCGCAGCATCCGTGCGGCGTCGACGGCGGTGCCCCTGCCGGCCGCGGGCGAGCCGGAGCCCGGCCCTTCGGGACCGTCGTTCCAGGGGCGCGCGATCAGCAGCCCGGCCACCAGCACGGCGGTGGCGACACCGACGAGGGCGAGCAGCAGCGCGGAGCGCCGCGGCCGGGCGGGGGGCGGCGCCGGCGCGTGGGCGGGCATCGCCGGGTACGGAGGCGGGGGAGGGGCGCCGGGACCGCTGCCGGGGTCAGGTCCGTGCCCCGGCTCGTGTCCCGGTCCGGAGCCCTCGCCGGACCTCCGGCGACGGCCGTGACCGTCCCCGTCCCACGGCGTTCCGTCCGTCAACTCGGGCTCTCCCCATCGTGCGTGGGCACGCGGCTGTTCCCGCGCACCGCCGTCGAAGCGCTTCCCGCCCAGGCGCCGACCTTCTCATCCGATCCACATGCGCGCCCCCGCCTTCCGTACATTTCCGCCCGGGGCCTGTCGCGACGGCCCCGCGAAGGCGGGCCGGCCGGGACGAGGCAGGCACAGGACAAGGTACTGCAGCCCGCGCACGCCCCCGGCACCGAGACGACGGTCGCGGGCGGCCCCGGGCCGCCGGTTTCTCATCGCCCTCTCATCCCGGCCTCACACTCTCATCAGGGCCGATTCCTAGCGTCGCGGCAGCGGGACCGAGGCCGCCTCCGTCCTCCCTCCCGCTCCCCGGCTTCCGAACTCGGCGAGGAATCGCATGTTCTTCACGTATCTCCGGCGCGAACTCCGTCGCCGCAGAAAAGCGGCGCTTGTCATCGCGATGGGCCTCGCACTCGGTATCGCGCTGGTCATCACCGTCAACTCGGTGTCGGCGGGCATGACGCAGGCCCAGGGCAAGGTGCTGCAGTCGCTCTACGGCCTGGGGACGGACATGACCGTCACCAAGGCCGCCGACCCGTCCTCGGCGGGCGCGGAGCGCCCGCGGTTCCAGTTCAACGCGCGCGGTGACGACAAGGAGCAGAGCAGCGACCGCGTCATGGTCCAGGGCTTCACCACCCTGAAGTCCTCCGTCGTGACCGACGTCGCGGGGCAGGCCGGGGTCAAGCAGGCCGTCGGCGGCCTCAGCCTGGTCGTCATCAAGATCAACGGCCAGTTCCAGCGCGGGGAGTTCCAGCAGTCCCCGAACAGCGGCCGGCAGGGCGGCGGCTTCGGCGGCAACCGGCCGCAGGGCACGGTGCGCGGCGGCGGCGCCAACTTCGGCATCGACAACTTCACGCTCTACGGCACCGACGTGGCGCACATGGAGCTCGGCCCGCTGACCTCCTCGAAGATCACCTCGGGGAAGACCTTCACCGCCGCGCAGGCCGATGCCAAGGTCGCCGTCCTGGACAGCGCGTACGCGAAGCAGAAGAAGTTGTCGGTCGGCAAGACGGTCACCGTCTCGGGCACGACGTTCTCCGTGATCGGCATCGCGACCGCCGACAGCGGCTCGTCCACCGCGAACGTCTACATCCCGCTCCAGCAGGCGCAGACGCTGTCGGACTCCAAGGACAAGGTCACGACCGTCTACGTCCAGGCCGCCGACTCCCAGAAGATCGGCGCCGTGAAGCAGGCGATCCAGAAGAACGTCGCCGGCACGACCGTCACGACCTCCTCGGACCTGGCGTCCACGGTGTCGGGTTCGCTGTCCACGGCGTCCAACCTGGCCACCAACGTGGGCAAGTGGCTGTCCATCGCCGTGCTGATCGCCGCGTTCCTGGTTGCGGGGCTGCTCACCTCCTCCGCGGTCAGCCGCCGGGTCCGGGAGTTCGGCACGCTCAAGGCACTCGGCTGGAAGAGCGGCCGCGTCACCCGCCAGGTCATGGGCGAGGCCCTGGTCAACGGCCTCATCGGCGGCGTGCTCGGCATCGCCCTCGGCCTCGGCTGCGCCTACCTCATCACCGCCATCAGCCCGACCCTGGACGCGTCCGTCGCCCGCGGCGGCGGGGGCGGCTTCGGGGGCCGGGGCGGCGGCGCCTTCGGCGGCGGGCAGGGCGGACAGGGCCGGCAGGCGGCGTCCGACGTGCTCAAGATCGCCCTTGAGGCGCCGGTCAGCGTCAACACCATCGTCCTCGCCGTGGTGCTGGCGATCGCCGGCGGTCTGATCGCGGGCACCTTCGGCGGCTGGCGCGCCTCCCGGCTGCGGCCCGCGGACGCCCTGCGCCGCGTCGAGTAGCCGCTGCCCCTCCCCGAGACGGGCGCCGCGCCCCGGACCTTCCCCCCCCCCTGGCGGGGCGCGGCGTCCACCCCCTTCTCCTCCCAGGCTTCAGGAGTCATCTCATGTACAAGCTGAGCGGCGTGACCAAGCGCTACTCGCGCGGCAAGGACGTCGTGGACGCGCTGCGCAGCGTGGACCTGGTCATCGAGGACGGCGAACAGCTCGTCGTCCAGGGACCGACCGGCGGCGGCAAGTCCACCCTGCTGCAGATGCTGGGCGGCCTCGACAAGCCGACCTCCGGCTCGGTCGAGCTCGACGGCGTCGACCTCGCCCGGCTGAGCGAGAGCCGGCTGACCAAGGTCCGCTCCGAGAGCATCGGCATCATCTTCCAGAGCTTCAACCTGATCCCCACGCTCACCGCGCAGGAGAACGTCGAGACCGCCTTGGTGCCGCTCGCCGTCAAGGCCGCCGAGCGGCGCGCCCGCGCCGCCGAGGCGCTCGACTCGGTGGGCCTCGGCGACCGCCTCCACCACCTGCCGAGCGAGCTGTCCGGCGGTCAGCAGCAGCGCGTGGCCATCGCCCGGGCGCTGGTGAAGAAGCCGAAGGTGCTGCTCGCCGACGAGCCGACCGGCGCCCTGGACGAGGGCACCCGCGACGAGATCCTGGCGCTCCTCGAGGGGCTGTGGAAGGAGTACGGCCTGACCTTCGTCCTGGTCACCCACGACTCCCACATCGCCCGCCGGGCGACCCGGGTCGCCACGATCAAGCGGGGGCAGGTCACCGTCTCCGACCGCACGCCCGCCGTCTGACGCGGGCCGCCCCGCCGCGCCGCGCACGACGAATCCCTGGAGCCCGCCCGGGCGGGCTCCAGGGATTCGTCGTGCGCCGTGCGGCGGCGGGGTGCTTCCCGGGTCAGTCGCGCTGGGCGCCGGCCGGGAGCGTACGCAGCTTCAGCGTGCCGGCAGCGGACTTGCTGCTCGTGCCGAAGACGTAGTTGAGCATCTTGGTGGCGTCGGTGTAGCGGTTGTCACCGCTGGAGCTGTGGAGCAGCACGCCGACGATGGTGCGGCCGTTGCGGGTGGCGGCGAAGATCAGGCAGGGGCCGGCCGAGGTGCCGGTGCCGGTCTTGACGCCGACGGTGCCGTTGTACGAACCGAGGAGCTTGTTGGTGTTGTACCAGGTGTACGTGCGGCCGTTGGTGGCCTTCTGCACCGTCTTGGTGGACTTCACGACATCGCGGAAGGTGCTGTACGACATGGCCTTGCGGGTCAGGACAGCCGCGTTGCGCGGGGTGGTCCAGTTGCTGCCGGCCGAGGATATGCCGTCGAACGAGTCGTACTTGGTGTTGTTCATCTTCAGTGCTTTGGCCGTGCTGTTCATCTTCGTGATGAACGACTTGGTGCGGGCCGAGACGGTGCTGCCGGTGCCGTAGGTGTCGGCGAGCGCCATGGCGGCGTCGCAGCCCGAGGGCAGCATCATCGCGTACAGCAGCTGCTTGACGGTGACCTTGTCGCCCGTCTTCAGGTCGGCGGTGCTGGCGCCGTTGCGGACGACGTAGTCCCGGTACGCCTGCTTGATGGTGATCTTTTTGTTCAGGTCCAGGTGCGGGGTGCCGAGGACGACGGTGGCCGTCATCACCTTGGTGGTGCTGGCCATCTGCCGCCGGGTGTCCGCGGCCTTGCCCCACAGCGACTTGTTGGCGGTGCTGTCGAGCAGGAAGGCGCCCGAGGCAGTCACCGAGGGGGCCTTGGCCGTGGCCGCCTGGGCGGGAGCCGCGACCGGGGCCGCAACAACGAGGGCACCGGAGGCCAGGAGCGCGGCTCCGAGCCGGTGCGTCCTCGTGATGCCGAGTCTCAAGGGAACTCCATGGGTCGATGGGAAGGAACCGGGCAGCACATCCTGGCATTCGATCGGCGAACATCCTTACGAGGGGCCGGGATTGTGACCGGATGCGTACAAAATGCAAAGCTGATCGAAGCGCTTCGACACCTGTCTGGACAGGGCGTCGGGCACTGGATACCGTCTGTTGTCGAAGCGCTTCACCACCGCGGTGATCCACCCCGCTCGCCGCCCGTCCACCCGAGGGAGCCGCCGGATGGTCACGCTCGCCGAGGTCGCCCGGCACGCCGGGGTCTCCGCCAGCACCGTGTCGTACGTCCTGAGCGGCAAGCGCTCCATCTCCGAGGCCACGCGGCGCAGGGTCGAGCACAGCATCCAGGAACTCGGCTACCACCCCCACGCCGGTGCCCGCGCACTGGCCAGCAGCCGGTCCAACATCATCGCCCTGATGGTGCCGTTGCGTACAGACATGTACGTGCCCGTCATGATGGAGATCGCCATCGCCGTCGCCACCACCGCGCGGCAGCACGGCCGCGACGTGCTGCTGCTCACCGGCGAGGAGGGGCCGGCCGCGGTGCGCCGGGTCGCCGCGAGCGGGCTGGCCGACGCGATGATCCTCATGGACGTCGAACTCCACGACGAACGCATCCCGTTGCTGCGCGAGGGCGGCCGGCCCGCCGTCCTCATCGGCCTGCCCGCCGACCCCGCGGGACTGACCTGCGTCGACCTCGACTTCGAGGCCACCGGAGCGCTCTGCGTCGACCACCTCGCCGGCCTGGGCCACCGCGACGTCGCCGTCGTCGGCGAGGCCGCCGCGGTCTACCGGCGGCACACCGGCTTCGCCGAACGCACCCTCCAGGGCCTGCGCTCCCGCGCCGCCGCACACGGTATGCGGCTCATCCACCGCCCCTGCGAGGGGAGTTGGGAGTCGACGGCGGGCACGCTCGCCCGCATCTTCGAGGAACGGCCCGACACCACCGCCCTCGTCGTCCAGAACGAGGCCGCCATCGGCCCCCTCCTGTCCCGCCTGCGCCAGCAGGGCCGCGCCGTCCCCGAGGACGTCTCCGTCGTCGCGATCGGCCCCGACCAGGTCGCCACCCAGTCCGCACCCCGGCTGACCTCGGTGTCCATCCCGGCGGAGGAGATGGGCCGCCGCGCCGTCGAACTCGTCATGGCCCGACTCGCGGGCCCCCCGGCCGCGGCCCCCTCGTCCGGGGTCCACCTCATCGAGCCCCGCCTGACGGTCCGCGACAGCAGTGGGCCGGTGCCGGCCCGGTAGGGGCCGGGTGACTCGAAGCCCCTGTCCGGCGGGCGTACGTGCGGAAGTCTGTCGGCATGGACAAAACCGGCACGATTGAGGGGGCCACGCGGTGTGCCCGGCACGTTGATTCCATGCCGTCACAGGGCATACGAAGGTAGGCCGTCATGGCGCATACCGCAGCATGCTCGCTGTATGTCCGCCACGACGCGCATCACCGTCACCCTGCCCACCGAGCAGGTGGCCGAGCTGAGGAAGCTCACCGACAACGTCTCCGGCTACGTGGCCGAGGCGGTGTCCCGCCGGATACGGCATCAGCTCCTCGGTGACGACCTGCGGCGACACCAGGAGGAGAGCGGCGCTTTCACGGACGAGGAACTGGCCGAGGCGCGTGCCCGGATCCTCGGCGACGCCGCACCGGCGGGACACACGGACGCCGCGTGAGCGACCGCTTCGAGACCGTCGTTCTGGACTCACAGGGGCTGTCGGCCTGGATCGCGCAGGACCGGAAGGTACTCGCGATGCTGCAGGTGTTCCACGGGATGGGGGCCGATCTCGTGGTCGGCGCCAACACGATCGTGGAGGTCAGCCACGCGCGCGTGGACCTGCCGCGGTTGAACTGGGCCTTGTCACGGGTCAAGGTCGAGCCGGTGACCGAGTCCTCGGCCGGAGCGGCGGCAGGTCTGCTCAAGGCGGCGGGACTGCACGGGCACACGTACGCGATTGACGCCACCGTGGCCGAGATGGCCCTGTGCCGGCCGGGGCCCGTGGCGATACTGACCTCCGACGTCGACGACATGGCCAGGCTGTGCGGTGACCGGGTGCGGCTGGTCGCCGTGTTGGGCACCGTTGCGCCGGCCCCGCATCGGCACCGGTCATTGCGGCGGTCTGTCGCACACCCAGTACTGCGCGAGGACGCCGATCACGGCGTCGGCCCGAGCCGCAAGTGCCTCGTCGGCGTCGCCGAGGAGGCGGAGCGAGACGACCGAGCCGCCGGCAGACTGGGCCAGGCACAGGTCCACGCACCGCCGGCCGACGAGCGGGTATCGGAATCAGTCGGCGGTGGGGCGGTCGTCGTCGGTGGTGGACAGGCCGTACTCGACCGCCTGCCAGTCGCTGTCGTCGAAGGCGTAGCCGGCGAGGCCGGAGACGATCTCGCAGAGCGGCCGCAGGTTCTCCGTGTACACCCAGCCGCCTGCGATGACGTGGTCCTGCGGCACTGTCACAAGGCGGCTCCGGCCGGGCACGTCACGCCCGTGCCGCCGATGCCGCAGTAGCCCGCGGGGTTCTGGGCGAGGTACTGCTGGTGACGGGCCTCGGCGGGGTAGAAGGCGCCCGCGGGGGCGATCTCGGTGGTGACGGGGCCGTGGCCGGCGGCGGCCAGGGCGGATCCGTAGAGCGCGCGCGAGGCGAGGGCGGTGGCCTGCTGCGCGGGGGAGTGGGTGCGCAGGGCGGAGCGGTACTGGGTGCCGTGGTCGTGGCCCTGGCGGTAGCCCTGGGTGGGGTCGTGGGCCTCCCAGAAGACGCGCAGCAGCCGGTCGTACGGCAGGGCGGCGGGGTCGAAGACCACCCGCACCGTCTCCGCGTGGCCCGTGAGGCCGCTGCACACCTCCTCGTAGGAGGGGTGCGCGGTGTGGCCGCCCTGGTAGCCGACGAGGGTCGTCCACACACCGTCCAGCCGCCAGAAGGTGCGTTCGGCGCCCCAGAAGCAGCCGAGGGCGAGGTCGGCGACCTCCAGGCCCGCGGGGTAGGGGCCCGCGAGCGGGGTGCCGAGCAGCAGGTGCCGCGCGGGCACCACGTGCAGTGGCGCGGCCCGGCCGGGCAGGGCCTCCTCGGCGGAGGGCAGGCGCAGGCCGTGGTGGGGGAACGAGGCGGTCGTCAACGGGCCGGTCCCGGCGCTGAGTTGCGCTGGAGACCGGCGATGGCCTGGGCGCGGTAGAGGGCGTACGCGGCGGCGGGGTCGTCGGCGTACGACCAGGGGGCCGCGCCCGCGAAGCCGTCGACGTGGTGGAACTGCTCGACGGCCTCGGGGTAGCGCTCGGCCCGCACCAGGAAGGAGATCAGCAGGTGCCGCACCAGGGGCACCACCGGGTCGTTGGCGGAGGCGTGCTCGGTGGCGTACAGGGCGCCGCCGACGGCCCGGGAGATGACCTCGCTCTGGTAGAAGCTGCTGGTCAGGACGAGTTCCGGCAGGTGCGCGAAGACCTGGAAGAGCGGCAGCGCGGGCAGCAGGCTGCCCTCGGGTCCCGACGCGGCGGCGCGTTCGGCGAAGTCCCTGGCGGCGTCCTCGGGCAGCCGGGACAGGGCGGCGAGGTGCGCGCCCATGTGGTGCGGGGCGCGGGCGGTGATCTTCTCCCAGGCGGTCGTGAAGTCGCCGTCCGCGGCGAGGTCGACGATGTACGGGACCGGGTCGCCCGGAGCCAGCAGCGCGGCCTCCGAGGCGACCGTGCGGGCCTCCTCCAGGATCATCGGCACGTCGGGCGAGCCCGCCGGGGCGCGCCGTGCCCGCTGCACCAGGAACGCGGCCTGGACGGCCGCGCCGCCCGGGTCCTGCGGCTCCTCCACCCGCCAGGTGCGCAGCCAGGCCGCGCCCTTGCCGGGCGCGCGCGCCAGTTCCACCGCCGCGGCACCGGCCAGCGTCTGGACCCGCTGCCAGCGGGCCTCGCCCTCCACCGGGGTGCCCTTGAGCAGGGCGGCCACCGCACGCCAGTCCTGGGTGCGCTGGGTCGCGGTGAGGGCCTGGGTCAGTTCGGGGTCGGGTCCCGGCAGCCGGATGTCGATCATGTCCTGCGACACGAACCCGTACAGGCCGGGGTCGGCCGCGGCCCTGGCCCACTCGGCGCGGCCGCGCTGCAGGCGGGGCCACATCACGACGGCGGCGATCAGGAGCACTCCGTACAGCACCCAGAGGAATTCCATGATGAGCAAGCGTACGCGCGCCCGGCTGGCACGCCCCCGTCCCGTCGGCGGCACTACGCTCGGCGCTATGAGCGAGCAGCAGCATCAGAACTTCGAGACCCTCGCGATCCACGCGGGTCAGGCGGCCGACGCCGCGACCGGGGCCGTCGTGACGCCGATCTACCAGGTCTCCACGTACAAGCAGGACGGCGTCGGCGGTCTGCGCGGCGGTTACGAGTACAGCCGGTCGGCCAACCCGACCCGCACCGCGCTGGAGGAGAACCTCGCGGCGCTGGAGGGCGGCCGGCGGGGTCTGGCCTTCGCGTCGGGGCTGGCGGCCGAGGACTGCCTGCTGCGCACGGTCCTGAAGCCCGGCGACCACGTCGTCATCCCGAACGACGCCTACGGCGGCACCTTCCGGCTCTTCGCGAAGGTCGTGGAGCGCTGGGGCGTGCAGTGGTCGGTCGCCGACACCTCTGACCCGGCGGCGGTGCGGGCCGAGATCCGCCCCAACACCCGGGTCATCTGGGTCGAGACGCCCAGCAACCCGCTGCTCGGCATCACCGACATCGCCGTGCTGGCGGACATCGCGCGCGGCGCGGACGCCCGGCTCGTGGTCGACAACACCTTCGCCAGCCCCTACCTCCAGCAGCCGCTGGCGCTCGGCGCGGACGTGGTCGTGCACTCCACGACCAAGTACATGGGCGGCCACTCCGACGTGGTCGGCGGCGCGCTGATCGCGGCCGAGGCGGGTCTCGGCGAGGAACTGGCGTACCACCAGAACGCGATGGGCGCGGTCGCCGGCCCCTTCGACGCCTGGCTGGTCATGCGCGGCATCAAGACCCTCGCGGTGCGCATGGACCGGCACAGCGACAACGCGGAGAAGGTCGCGGACCTGCTGTCCACCCACCCGAAGGTCACCCAGGTCTTCTACCCGGGCCTGGCCGAGCACGCGGGGCACGACGTCGCCGCCAAGCAGATGAAGCGCTTCGGCGGGATGGTCTCCTTCCGGGTCGCCGGGGGCGAGGAGGCGGCGGTCGAGGTCTGCAACCGGGCCCGGCTGTTCACCCTGGGCGAGTCGCTGGGCGGCGTCGAGTCGCTGATCGAGCACCCGGGGCGGATGACGCACGCCTCGGCGGCCGGTTCCGCGCTGGAGGTGCCGGCCGACCTGGTGCGCCTGTCGGTGGGCATCGAGTCCGTCGACGACCTGCTGGAGGACCTGCGGCACGCCCTCGGCTGACGGGCACGGCGGGCACGGCGGGCGTCGGGGTTGCGCGGCGCCCGCTACCAGTACACCAGGGGTGTCGTCTGGAGCGGCTTCGGCTCCGGCCACCACAGGGCGGCCGCCACCAGGGCGGCGGTCAGGGCGGCCAGCAGCAGCACCCACAGGACGAGACGCAGGACGCGGCGGCGCGCGATCAGGCGCCTGCCGCGTTCGGCGGCCGAGAGGGCGAGGCCCGCGGGCACGACGGGGTGCGGTCCGTCGAGCAGCCGGCGGACCTGGTCCTCCTTGCGGCTCCGGGTCACGAGGCGGCCTCCCGGACCCTGGGGGCGGCTTCGGCGGCCGGGCGCGGGCCCTGCAGGGCGGTCGTGGCCCGCAGGCACACCGCGCGCACCCGGTCGACCGGCATGCCGAGCTGGGCGGCGGTCTGTTCCTCGGCGATCCCCTCGTACAGCCGCAGGACGACCACCAGCCGCTCGTTCACGGTCAGTGGTACGAGCAGTCCGCCGCGCGGCCGCCGCCACCGGGGGCGGAGCGCGAAGCGGCGGACGATCTCGCCCCGGGTGTGGACGTACGGGTCCTCGCCGCGCAGCCGGAACCAGTCCGCGTACGTCCGCGACAGGGCGGCGCACAGCAGTTCGGCGCCCTCCTCGCGGTCGCCGGTGAGCAGGGTGGCGGCATGCAGCAGACGCCCTGCCGCGCCCGCCGCGAACGCCGCGAACTCGGCGTCGCGCAGGCGTTCCGCTGCCGCCCGGCGCTCTCCCACAGCGCCATGGGACGGCAGACGGCGACCTCAGGTCAAGAGCTCTGCTCGTCCCCGGATGTCATCGCCGTGTGATAGTCCGCCAACGCGGAATTGAAGCGGCCGAGGAGGTCGGTGAAGATCTCCCGCTCCTGCTCGGTCCAGTCCTCGGTGACGACCGACATGAGCTCACGGCGCGAGGTGCGCACCTCTTCGAGGCGCGTGCGCCCCCGGGGGGAGAGCGCGAGGACCACCGCGCGCCCGTCCTCGGGGTGCGAGGTGCGCTTGACCAGACCGCTGTCGACGAGCGGCGCGACCTGCCGGGTGACCGTCGAGGAGTCGATGCCCATGCCCTCGGCGAGCGCCTTGACGCCCATCGGCCCCTCGTTGTCCAGCCGGTTGAGCAGCAGGTATGCGGCCCGGTCCATGGAGTTGCGGGCCTTGCCGACGCCACCCAGACGGGTCTGCTCCGCGCGCCGGGCGAAGAGTGCCACCTGGTGCTGGAGCCGCTCCAGGAGGTCGGTCGTTGTCTCCGAGGGAATGGGCATGGCCGGAAGCTCGCGTTCTGTCGGTCCTGCGAAGGTTGGGAGAAGAGTACGCGGAGAGCGACACCCCGGGACCCTGCCGGGGAAAACTGTTCGGTCCCGGCTCCCCGTGCGCCCGGCTGCAAGACTGGGGTTCATGGAAAGCCCTGCAAGCCCAGTACGTCCCGTGCGCCGTCCGGCGGGCCCGCCCCCCTCGCACCCGGTCACGATCGACGACGTCCGCGGGGCGCACAAGATGCTCTCGGGGGTCGCGCGGACGACTCCGATGGAGGGCAGCCGCTACCTCTCCGGGCTGGTGTCCTCGCCCGTGCACCTCAAGTGCGAGAACCTGCAGCGCACCGGTTCCTTCAAGGTGCGCGGCGCCTATGTGCGGATCGCCGGCCTGCGGCCGGAGGAGCGGGCCGCCGGGGTCGTCGCGGCGAGCGCGGGCAACCACGCGCAGGGCGTGGCGCTGGCCGCCTCGCTGCTGGGGGTGCGCTCGACCGTCTTCATGCCCGTCGGGGCGCCGCTGCCGAAGATCGCGGCGACCCGGGAGTACGGGGCCGAGGTGCGGATGCGCGGGCAGGTGGTGGACGAGACGCTGCACGCCGCCCGCCTGTACGCGGAGGAGACCGGTGCCGTCTTCATCCATCCCTTCGACCACCCCGACATCATCGCGGGCCAGGGCACCGTGGGGCTGGAGATCCTGGAGCAGTGTCCCGAGGTGCGCACGATCGTGGTCGGCGTCGGCGGCGGCGGGCTCGCCGCGGGCGTGGCGCTGGCGGTGAAGTCGGTGCGCTCCGACGTCCGGGTCATCGGGGTGCAGGCGGAGGGCGCGGCGGCCTACCCGCCGTCGCTGCGGGCCGGCCGGCCCGTGGTGCTGGACACGGTGGCCACCATGGCGGACGGCATCAAGGTGGGCAGCCCCGGGGACGTGCCGTTCGGCATCATCCGGGATCTGCTGGACGACGTGCACACGGTCAGCGAGGACGAGTTGTCCCGGGCGCTGCTGCTGTGCCTGGAGCGGGCCAAGCAGGTCGTCGAGCCGGCGGGGGCGAGCCCGGTGGCGGCGCTGCTGGCCCGGCCGGAGGCGTTCGAGGGGCCGGTGGTGGCCGTGCTGTCGGGCGGCAATGTGGACCCGCTGCTGATGGAGCGCATTCTTCGGCATGGTATGTCCGCGGCGGGCCGTTATCTGTCGTTCCGGCTGCGGCTGACGGACCGGCCGGGCGCCCTGGCGGCGCTGCTGGGCATCCTGTCGGCGAGCGACGCCAATGTGCTGGACATCGCGCACGTGCGTACCGACGCCCGGCTCGGGCTGACCGAGGCCGAGGTCGAGCTGCGGGTGGAGACGCGGGGGCCGGAGCACCGCGAAGCGGTGGTCCACGCGCTGCGGGACTCGGGTTACGCGCTGCTCTGACCCCGGCGTTCACGGCTGCGGGGTCCGATTGTCAGTGGCGTGCGGCAGGCTGGACGAGGGTGTTGCGGACGCGGTGGGACACGGGAGAGGGAGCCGCGAAAAAACCGGTTGACGCGATATATCGCGTCTGGGATGCTCGCGATGTATCGGCGTGCGCCGCCGCTCCGGCCGCGCGCCCGTGCATCCCCCACATCTCACATCTCACGCCCTGAAGGGGAGACAACGCATGCCAGGCGCCATCCACGCCGAAGGTCTGGTGAAGACCTTCGGCGACGTACGGGCACTGGACGGAGTGGACCTCGACGTCCCCGAAGGCACCGTACTGGGTCTGCTCGGCCCGAACGGAGCCGGGAAGACCACAGCCGTCCGCGTCCTGACCACCTTGCTGCAGCCGGACAGCGGCAAGGCCGTCGTCGCCGGTGTCGACGTGCTCAAGCACCCCAACGAGGTGCGCCGGCAGATCGGTCTGTCCGGTCAGTTCGCCGCCGTCGACGAGTACCTGACCGGCCGCGAGAACCTGCAGATGGTGGGGCGGCTCTACCAGATGTCCGCGCGCGACGCGAAGGCGCGCGCCACCGAATTGCTGGAGCGCTTCAACCTCGCCGAGGCCGCCGACCGCACGGCCAAGACGTACTCCGGCGGCATGCGCCGCCGTTTGGACCTGGCGGCTGCGCTGGTCGTCCGGCCGCCGGTGATGTTCATGGACGAGCCGACGACCGGGCTCGACCCGCGCAACCGGCTCGCCCTGTGGGAGGTCATCCAGGACCTCGTGGCCGGCGGCACCACCCTGCTGCTCACCACGCAGTACCTGGAGGAGGCCGACCACCTCGCCCACGACATCTGCGTGATCGACCACGGCAAGGTCATCGCGCGCGGCACCTCCGACGAGCTCAAGGCGCGCACCGGCGGCGAGCGCGTCGAGGTCGTGGTGCACGACCGCGAGCACCTGCCCACGGCCACCGAGGTGCTCCAGGGCTTCGGCAAGGGCGACACCACGCTCGACAACCACACCCGCCGGATCACCGTGCCGGTCACCGGCGGCGCGAAGCTGCTCGCGGAGGTCATCCGCGAACTCGACACCCGCGGCATCGAGATCGACGACATCGGTCTGCGCCGTCCCACGCTCGACGATGTCTTCATGTCGCTCACCGGCCACGCCGCCGAGGAGAAGGAAGAGGAGTCCCAGTGACCACGGCGACCGACGCGGTAGCCACCGCCAAGCCGCGCCCGACCACCAACCCGTTCGTGCAGTCCGTCCGGGACTCGCTGGTGGTCGCCCAGCGCAACCTGATCCGCATGATGCGGATCCCCGAGGTCGTCATCTTCGGCCTCGTCCAGCCGATCATGTTCGTGGTGCTGTTCAGCTACGTCTTCGGCGGCTCCATGAACGTCGGCGGCTCCACGAGCCCGACCGTCTACCGCGAGTTCCTGATGGCGGGCATCTTCGCCCAGACCGTCACCTTCGCGACCGCCGGCGCGGGCGCGGGCATCGCCGACGACATGCACAAGGGCCTCATCGACCGCTTCCGGTCGCTGCCCATGGCCCGCGGCGCGGTGCTCACCGGCCGCACCCTGGCGGACCTGGTGCAGACGGCGCTGACCGTCGTCGTGCTGGCGATCGTCGCGGTGCTCGTCGGCTGGCGCATCCACGAGGGCCTGGCCAAGGCGGTCGCGGCGTTCGCGCTGCTGCTCCTGCTCGGCTACGCGTTCTCCTGGATCGGCGCCCTGATCGGCCTGTCGGTGCGCACCCCGGAGGCGGCCACCTCCGGCGGCCTGATCTGGCTGTTCCCGCTGACGTTCATCTCGAACGCCTTCGTGGACTCCAACCTGATGACCCCGTGGCTGCGCCACATCGCCGAGTGGAACCCCTTCAGCGCCACCGTGCTGGCCTGCCGGGAGCTGTTCGGCAACCTGCCGCCCAACTACCGGGAGGCGGACGCCTGGCCCATGCAGCACCCGGTGCTGGCCTCGGTGATCTGGTCGGTCGTGATCATCGTGGTCTTCCGGACCCTGGCCGTGCGCAAGTACCGCTCCGCCACCGCGTGAGCGTGCGGACACCGAAAGGAGCCCCCGGCCGTCGTGGCCGGGGGCTCCGTCGTGTCCGTGGGCGGGGATGCCGGGGTGCCGGCGCCCGCGTCGGTCAGCCGCTGTACGGCTTCGCCTCGATGATCTTCACCGAGGCCTTCTTGCCGTTGGGGAGCTCGTAGCTCGCGTCCTCGCCGACCTTCTTGCCGTTCACACCCGAGCCGAGCGGCGACTGCGGCGAGTAGGTCTCCAGGTCCGACGACACGTACTCGCGCGAGCCGAGCAGGAAGGTCAGCGTGTCGTCCGGGTCGCCGTCGAAGGCGATGGTGACGACCATGCCGGGCGCGACCACACCGTTGTCCGCCGGGGCCTCGCCCACCTTGGCGTGCTGCAGCAGCTGTGTCAGCTGGCGGATCCGGAGCTCCAGCTTGCCCTGGTCCTCACGCGCCGCGTGGTAGCCGGCGTTCTCCTTGAGATCGCCTTCCTGGCGGGCTTCCTCGATCTTGGCGACGATCTCGGCGCGCGCCGGACCAGACAGATGCTCCAGCTCGGCCTTGAGCTGGTCGTACGCCTCCTGGGTCAGCCAGGTGACGTTCTCACTGGTCTGGGTCACAGGTGCTCCTCGTCGGTACTCGCTTGCTTACAAATGAACGCCCTACCCAGAAAGATGCGTCTTCGCGGGAGGGCGAAACCACGAGCCTAACAATTCCCCCCGACAATCGGCGAGAGGAAAGGCATCAAAAGGGCATCGGCCCAGGTCAGGCGGGTGTCGGCGGAGCCGGCCCGATCAGTGTGTCGGCTGGCAGCCGATCAGCTCCGCGGAAGTCCCGCGACTGGTGGTGCGAATGGTGGCCACGGTGTCGATGCGATCGCTGTGCTGATTCAGCCGGACGTCGCGGCGGCCCACCTCGGAGTGGTCCTCGGCGACCGAGCGCAGCGTGCAGACCGCTTCGGTGTCCGTGTTCTTGCGCACTTCCAGATGGACCTGGACCTCGTGGTCGGAGACCACCTGGAACGTGATCACCTGGCCGCTCACCTCGGTGCCGGCGATCTTGTCCCAGCCGATCCACACCAACAGGACCAGCGTCAACGCGCCCAGTACCGCCCCGATGACCTTGAGCCTGCGGTCGGTGCGGGCATCCGCGTCCGCACTCCGGCCGTACCGGCCCTCGGGCAGTTGCCGCGTCGCCGCGCTCATCGATCAGTCCTCCCGGGGGCCGGGAATCCGGCCCTGGAATTAAACAGCCCCTTGCTTCGGTCACTATAGAAGTCGCTACTCCGACCCTTGACTGAGGATCCAACCTTGACCGATCAGCTGCGACTGATGGCCGTGCACGCCCACCCCGACGACGAGTCGAGCAAGGGCGCGGCCACCATGGCCAAGTACGTCTCCGAGGGCGTCGACGTCCTGGTCGCCACCTGCACGGGAGGCGAGCGCGGTTCCGTACTCAATCCCAAGCTCCAGGGCGACTCGTACATCGAGGAGCACATCCACGAGGTCCGTGCCAAGGAGATGGACGAGGCCCGCGAGATCCTGGGCGTCAAGCAGTCCTGGCTCGGCTACGTCGACTCCGGCCTCCCCGAGGGCGACCCGCTGCCGCCGCTGCCCGAGGGCTGCTTCGCCCTGCAGGACGTGGACGAGGCCGCCGGGACGCTGGTGAAGCTCATCCGCGAGTTCCGTCCGCACGTGATCACCACGTACGACGAGAACGGCGGGTACCCCCACCCCGACCACATCATGACCCACAAGATCTCGATGATCGCCTTCGAGGCCGCCGGCGACCCGGAGCGCTACCCCGAGGCCGGCGAGCCCTGGACGCCGCTGAAGCTCTACTACAACCAGGGCTTCAACCGGCAGCGCACGGTCGCTCTGCACGAGGCGCTGCTCTCCCGCGGCCTGGAGTCCCCGTACGGGGAGTGGCTGGAGCGGTGGAAGACCTTCGACCGGCCCGAGCGCTCCATCACCACCCACGTGCCGTGCGCCGAGTTCTTCGAGATCCGGGACAAGGCGCTGCTCGCGCACGCCACCCAGATCGACCCCGACGGCGCCTGGTTCCAGGTGCCGATGGAGATCCAGAAGGAGGTCTGGCCGAACGAGGACTACGAGCTCGCGACGTCCCGCGTGGACACCACCCTCCCCGAGGACGACCTCTTCGCGGGCATCCGGGAGAATTGAGCGCGTGAACGCGACATTCGGCACGGCCGCAGCCCAGCTCGTTCCTCTCGCCGTCAAGGACCTCGACGAGAACAAGGTGACGCCCGGACTCCTGGGCTTCGTCATCTTCGCCCTCATCGGCCTCGCCCTGTGGTGGCTGATGAAGAACATGAACAAGCAGATGCACAAGATCAGTTTTGTCGAGGAGCCCGACCCCGCCGCCGAGGCGGAGCCGGTCCCCGGCAAGGGCGCCGGCCGCGCCGGCTGATCCTGCCGCACCGCGCCGCGGGACCCCGGGCGGAGACCACCCGGGGTCGCGGCATGCCCTGAGCGGCCCCGCGGCGCTCAGCCCGGGGTCCGCAGCGGCAGGATCAGCCGGCCCGGTCCGCCGGTGGCGGCGTCATCGCCATGCGCGCCCCGCGCGACGGCACCATGCCCAGCCGCCAGGCCTCCCACGGGGTGCCGGGTTCGACGCCGCGCTCCAGCAGCAGCGCGTAAGCCTCCGCGTACTCCTCCAGGTCCAGGTCGCGTCCCGCGTAGGTGTCCCGCAGCAGCGTGGACAGCCCCTCGCGTGCCTCGGCGGCGCCGTCCTCGGTCAGCAGCGGCAGCAGCGTGCACTGCAGGAAGCGCGACCAGTCCGCGCCCCGGCGGTCGGGAAGCGCGGTGAACAGGCGCTCGGCGTCCCGCAGCAGCTCCAGCGCCTCCGGGACGCGGCCGTTGCCCGCGTCTATCACGGCCAGTTCGACGCAGGACCAGGCCTCGCCGTGCGGTACGCCGATCCGCCGGAAGTCGGCGCGGGCGTCCTGGAGCAACTGGCGGGCGAAGCCGCTGTTGCGGAGATTGCCGGTCAGGGCGGCCCGCTGGTCGCGGGTGACCCGCGCCGAGTGGTGCCGGGCGCAGGCCAGACCGTAGACGTCCCGCATGCGGCTGAACATCGTGCGGGAACGCTCCAGGGCCCGCAGCGCCGGATCGAGTTCCCCGGCCTCCTCCAGCGCCTGGCCGAGGTAGTACAGCGACCACGCCTCACCCCGGGCGTCCTCGTTGGCCCGATGGCGCACCAGGGCGTCGCCCAGGATGCGCTGGGCGGCCGGGGCGTCGCCGCGCAGCAGCCGGGCGCGGGCGAGCTGGGTGGCCGTCCACGCGGTGCCGCGCGGATCGCGGGTGGCCGCGTAGGCCTCCCCGGCGGCCCGGAGTTCGGCCTCGCCGCGGTCCGCGTCGCCGACCGCCAGCTGCCACTGCCCGAGTTGCAGATGGGCCCACGCCTGGCCGTGCACGCTCTCGCTCTCGCGGTGCAGGGCCAGCGACTCGGCCAGCAGCTCGCCGGCCTCCGCCAGCCGGCCCGCGTCGCGCAGCACCGCCGCCAGCGCGTGCTGCGTCCACGCCCGGTCGGCGCGCAGTTCCTCCGCCGCCTGGAGCTCCAGGGCCTCGCGGAGCCTGGCCTCGGCCTCGTGGAGACTGCCCTGCTGCTGGAGCGTGATGCCGAGACTGCACAGCGCGCGGGCGGCGCCCGCCGGGTGCTGCGCCTCGAAGTACAGGTCGACCACGGACGACAGCGTGGAACGGGCCTTGTCGAGCTCGCCGAGCTGCCGGGCGGCGATCCCCGTGCGCCACTGCACGGAGCGCACCAGCACGTTCTGGTCGGCCTCGCGCTGGTGCCGCTGCGCCAGTTCGCTGATCTCGCCCAGCCGGTACAGGTCGCCGCGCAGCAGGCAGTAGTCGCACAGCGCGCCCAGCAGGTGCTGCACGACCCGCTGGTCGACGCCGTCGGCCTGCCGCAGCGCGGCGGTGATGAAACTGGACTCCTCGTCCAGCCAGCGCAGCGCGAGGTCCAGCGACGCGAAGCCCTGCGGCCCGAACCGGTCCGCGCGGGTGGAGGTACGGCCGTCCACCAGGCGGATCACGGAGTCCGCGAGCTCGGCGTAGCTGCGGATCAGCCGCTCCTGGGCGGCGGCCCGCTCGTCCGGCTCCTCCTCGTCGAGCAGGCGGGCGTGCGCGAAGCGGCGCACCAGATCGTGCAGCCGGTAGCGGCTGCCGCGGACGTGCTCGATCAGCCCGGCCGCGGCCAGTTCGCCCAGCCGGCGTGCCGCCTCCTGCTCGTCGGCCGCCAGCAGCGCCGCGGCCGCCGCCGCCCCGAGACTGGTGCGCCCGGCCAGCGCCAGGCGCCGCAGCAGCCTGCGGGCGGGTTCCGGCTGGTCCTGGTAGCGCAGGGACAGCGCCCGGTCGACGGGGTCGAGCGGCCCGTAGGCGGCGAGTTCCGCCGCGAGGGCCGCGGCGCCGCGCAGGGGCAGCGAACTGCCGGCGACGCGCAGCGCCAGCGGGAGGCCGCCGCACAGCCGCCGGATCTCCTCCGCGCCGGCGCCGGCCGCCCCGGCGTCCCCGCCGAGCTCGGTCAGCAACTCCCGCGAGGCGCCCGCCGCCAGGGGCTCCACCGGCAGGTCGTGGACGCGCGCGGCCGGCACGTCCAGGGCCAGCGGCCCGGCCGCGGTCACCAGGACGAGGCTGTCGGACCGCTCGGGGACCAGGGCCCTGACCTGGGCGGCGTCGGCCGCGTCGTCCAGGACGACGACGACCGGCACCCCTGTCAGCCGCTTCTGGTACTCGTCGGCCAGGCGCCGCAGATGCTGCTCCTGGGAGGTGCGCTCGCGGAAGAGCAACTGCTCGCGGGGCGCGCCCAGCCGGTTCAGCAGGTGCAGCAGCGCGTCACGGGTGGGCAGCGGCCGCTCGCCGGGGGCCGCGCCCCGCAGATCGACCACGCAGGCGCCGCGGAACTGGTCCTTGAGCTGCCGGGCGGCACGCAGGGCCAGCGTGGTGCGCCCGGAGCCCGCCGGACCGTGCAGCACGACCACCACCGGCCCGCTGTCGGGGGCGACCCGGGCCTGGTGCACCCATTGGGCGATCTGCCGCAGATGGTCCCGGCGGCCGGCGAACGGCCCTTCGGTGGCCGGAAGTTGCGCGAAGGACTGCTCCAGGATGCTGCGGCCGCGCGCGGCGGCGCTGCGGTCGGTGCGCCGCTGCGCGGGCAGGGCCGGACCCGGCGCGGGCGCCGGGGCGGGCGCGGTGAGCTGCCGCTCCAGGAACGGGCGGACGCCGTGCCGGTCCACCGCTTCCAGCCAGGCGCGGCGCAGCTCACCGGTGCGCCCGCCGCCCGCACCGGAGCCGCCCGCCGAGCAGGCCGCCGTCGTGGCCGCCCCCGCCGCGGCGACGACCGCGGCGGCGCCCAGGGCCGTACCGGCGCCGGTGCCCCAGCCGAGGTCGGCCACGCACGTGGCGACCGCGGCCACGGCGGTCACCAGGGCGGGGGTGCCGAACGCTGCGCGCCGCCCGGCGCGTTCGGCCTCCCGGGCCGCCGCGTAGGCGGTGTACTCGCCCGCGGCCTCGTCCGCGATGGCGTCGAGTGCCGCGCGCCCCCTGCGCAGCAGTTCGTCGCCGTCCTCCGGGTGTCTGCGCCGTCGCTCTCCGGCGACGGTGCGCTCCAGCAGCCGTAACACCTCCGCCCGGTCGGACGGGTGCAGTTCCGCAGTCCGCTTCGTCAACGCGGTCCCCCTCGGTCGCCGAGCCAGGCACCAAGTGTCCTGCCGAACCCGCCGTATCGCGACACCATCGGTACGGCCGGGGCTGCGGAAGCGCGGCGGGCGCGTCGCGACCCGCCACTGCCGGCCGCGCGTTGCGCGCCCCGGGCGGCAGGACCCGGCACCGGGATCCCGAAGCGGCGATGCCCGCGCCTGTCGGCAAGGGCCCGGTCGGGGACCTGGGGATGCCGATCCCTGTCAGGCGCCGCTCGTCCGGTCGGCCGGTGCGGCCCTGTCGCGCGGCCTGGCCGAGGCGGCAACCGGCCCGTTCCGCGATTTCATCCCTGCTTGTGCCGCTTCGTACCCCCGCTGCCCTGGCGCAAAGGTGACTTGGCACCTGCTGGACAGCGGCGGGGTGCTGACCCCCGCCGTCCGCGGCGACATGCTGACTCGCCATGAGACACATGAACAGCAGGTGGCGGCCGAGGGTCCGGAGCCCGCGGCCGCGCTACATGGCGGCCGCCGCCCTCACGGCGCTGCTGGCGGGTCTGACGGCGACGCCCGGCGCGGCCCAGGACACCGGCCGGGGCACCGCGCCGAGCACGGGACGGGCCGGCGCACCTGACCGGGCGGCCGGGCCGGCGGCCGGGGTCACCCGGCACCAGGTCACCTTGATCACCGGTGACCGGGTCACGCTGGAGACGGACCCCGCGGGCCGGCAGAGCGTCAGCGCCGAACCCGCCGCGGGGCGCGAGCACATCACGTTCGTCAAGCGGCAGCAGGGCCGCGACTGGACGGTCATACCCGCCGACGCCCTCCCGCTGCTGGCCACCGGCCGCCTCGACACGGCGCTGTTCGACGTCTCGGCCCTGGTCAGGGGGAAGTACGCGGAGCGCCCGGCCCTGCCGCTGATCGTCCAGTACACGGGAGACGCGGGCACCGCCGAACGCCGGCTCGCCGCGGCCGGGGCCGAGCGTGTCGACGCCGTCGCCGGGACCTCCTTCGCGACGCTGGCCGAACGGCCCGAGGACGCCGCGCGGTTCTGGCGGGGCATCGCCCCCGGCCGTGCGGACGCCAGGTCCCTGGGCGCGGGCGTCAGCCGGGTGTGGCTCGACGGCCGCTCCAAGGTCCAGGCCGAGGACTCGGTGCCGCGCATCGGCGCCCCCCACGCCTGGGAGAAGGGCTGGACGGGCGACGGCGTCAAGGTCGCGGTGCTCGACACCGGTTACGACCCGAACCACCCGGACCTGGCGGGCCTGGTCACCGAGTCGGCGAACTTCACCGGCGAGCCGAACACCGACGACCTGATGGGCCACGGCACCCACGTGACCTCGACCATCGCCGGTTCCGGCGCGCTCTCCGCGGGCCGCTGGAAGGGCGTGGCCCCCGGCGTGCGCATCCTGGCCGGCAAGGTGTGCACCGCGGACGGCAGCTGCGACAACTCCGCCATCATCGAGGGACTGGCCTGGGCCGCCCGGCACGGCGCCAAGGTGATCAACCTCAGCCTGGGCGACACGGACACCGCGGAGACCGACGCCGTCGAGGCGATGGTCGACACCGTCAGCCGCGACTACGGCGTCCTGGTGGTGGCCGCGGCCGGCAACAACGGCTCCGGCAGCAAGGTCTCCTCGCCCGCCTCCGCGGACCGCGCGCTGGCCGTCGGCGCCGCCGAGACCGACGACGACCGCGCCGTCTTCAGCTCGGTCGGCCCGCGGACCGGCGACTCCGGCCTCAAGCCGGACGTCATCGCCCCCGGCGTCGGCGTCGTGGCCGCCCGGGCCGGCGGAACCACCGCCGAGGACGGCTACATCACGATGGACGGCACGTCCATGGCCACGCCGCACGTCGCGGGAGCCGCCGCCGTCCTCTTCCAGCAGCACCCGGACTGGACCGCGGAGCAGGTCAAGCGGCAGCTGATGCAGTCGGCGACCGGCGCCAAGGAGCACGGCGCCTACTACCAGGGCGCCGGGCGCGTGGACGTCGCGCGAGCCGTCGACCAGGAGGTCGGCGCGGATGTCGCCGGGCTGGACTTCGGGCTGGTCCGCTGGACCGACGCCCAACGGCCGCCGGTGAGCCGGAAGATCACCTACCGCAACCCGGGCGCCGCGCCCGTCACCCTCCGGCTCCGGCAGAACGCGAGCACCGGCAGGCTCGACCAGCCCGCGCCCGCCGGCCTCTTCCGGCTCAGCACCGACACGGTCACCGTGCCCGCGCACGGGACCGCGGAGGCCACCCTCACCGTGAGCCCGCAGGCCACCACGCTCTACGCCGCATACAGCGGCGTGGTGAGCGCCGTCACCGCGGACGGCGGGGTCTCGGTGCGCGTCCCGTTCGGCATGGACCTGGAGCAGCCGTCCCACGACCTGCGCATCACCCTGAAGAACCGCGCGGGCGCGGCCCCCGACAACGCCTACCTGCTCGTCGAATCGGCCGACGGCAAGGCCTACGAGCAGGAACTGCTCGGCAAGGGCAGCACCACGTTCCGGCTGCCGAACGACACCTACTCCGTGACCGGCTTCTTCTTCAACGCCGACTTCACCGAGTGCGTCGTGGTCGGCGACCCCGAGGTGGTGGCCACCGCCGACCGCGCGGTCACCATCGACGCCCGGAAGGCGAAGCCCGTCACGATCTCGGCCCCCAGCCGTTCGGCGCGCATCATCTCCACCGAAGCCGGCACCATCGGCCTGCACGACGAACTGCTCTCCGTCACCGTGAACAACGCGATCGGCGACGACCACATCGAGGGCCTGTACGCGACGCCGACGGCGCGCGCCAAGCACTCGGCGTTCACCTACCTGGTCAGCTCCATCTGGGGCGAGCCCGCGGCCGACGGCGGCAACCCCTCGTCCGCCTACTACCTGACCCGGCCGGTGCACGGCCAGATCCCCGCGGACCCCGGCTACCGCCCCCACCGGTCGGAACTGGCCCGGGTGAGCACCACGTTCGCCGCCACCGCCCCCGGGACCACCGCGGCCCGCTTCATCTACATGTACGTCGACAACGTCCGGTTCACCTCGCACCGGATGGACGGACTGCCGGTCCCCGAGCGGCGGGTCGACTGGTTCTCCGCGGCCGACGGGCTGCGCTGGTCGGCCGCCTTCGACCAGTGGAACTTCTTCGACCCGGACAGCCCGCGCGGGCAGAGCTACCTCAGCACCATCCACGGCTACAAGGCCGGCTCCCGGGTCGAGGAGCGCTGGAACCAGGGAGTGCAGGCCGCCGGCTTCTCCCCCGAGGGGGTGAACACCTACCGCGAGGGCGACGACATGGTGTTCGCGATCCAGGACGCCGCCAACGGGAACCTCGACCTGGTGGCCGCGACGTCGACCGTCAACGAGCCGACGTGGGAGCTGCGGAGGAACGGTGAGACGGTCCCGTACCTCTACGGCTACGCGGCGGTGCCGACCGACCCCACCCCCGCCGACTACCGGCTGACCCTCGACCAGGACCGCGACCTGGCCCCGCTCAGCGCCGTCTCCACGCATCTGCGGGCCGAGTGGGGCTTCCGGTCGCAGACCCCGTCGGCACGGCAGGCGCTGCCGCTGTACGCGGTGCGCATGGCGCCGGAGCTGGACGAGTGGAACCGGGCCGAGGCGGGCAGGCGGCTCGACATCCCGGTCCTGGTGCAGCGCGCGGTGGGCGCCGCGGAGTCGCCCGTCCGCACCTTCACCGCCGACGTCTCCTACGACGAGGGCAGGACCTGGCAGCCGGCCGCGGTCAAGGGCTCGGGCACGCACCGCACCGTGACCGTGGACAGCCCGCGCCGCGCCGCGGGCGGATCGGTCAGCCTGCGCACGTACGTCAAGGACGCCGCGGGCAACTCCTTCCGGCAGACGGTGATCAGGGCGTACCTGCTCAAGTAGTGGGCGCGGGCCCGCCGGAGACGTTCCGGCGGGCCCGTCCGCCGTCCGCCCCGCCTCTCAGAGCCAGTCGCGGCGTGCCGCGTGCCAGCCCAGTTGCATGCGGGTGGCGACGCCCGCGAGGCCCATCAGCCCCTGGACGCGGCGCTGGACGGTGCGCTTGCTCACGCGGAGCTGCCCGGCGATCGCCTCGTCGGTCAGGCCGGCGACCATCAGGGACAGCAGGTGCCGGTCCTCGGGGGCCAGCGGCGCCGGTTCCTCGGGGCCCGCACCGCCGATCCGCCCCTCCTCCGTCACCCGCAGCGGGGCGCCGACCTCCCAGTAGCGCTCGAACAGGTCGATCAGCGCCTCCAGCAGACTGCTCTCCCGTACCAGCGCCGCCTGGAGCTCCTTGGGGTTGCCGGGCCCGGCCGAGGAGGCCAGCGGCAGGACGGCCACCGACCGGTCGGCGATCGCCATCCGCAGCGGCAGCCGGGGCACGGCACGGGCGGTCTCACCGGCGCGCACCCCGGTGACGACGTTGTCGACCGAGCCGGGGTCGTCGAAGTACGCCTGCTCGTACAGGACCCGGTAGAGCACGCCCCGCGCGTGCGCCGCGAACTGCTCCTGGTTGCTCTCCGGGGACATGGCCACGTAACGGGCCTTGCAGAACCACGTCATCTCGTGGCGGCTGCCGTCCTGGAGCTGCCGGAGCCGCTGGCGCAGGGCGGCCGCGCCGCTGATGATCTCGACCGCCCCCGCCCCCGACCCGGGCCCGCGCGGCGCGCTGGTACGTCTGCACCATCTCGACGACGGCCGCCCGCGTGCGGTCCAGGGCCTCGGAGTGGCGCTGCAGCCGCGGCACGAGGGCGACCTCCGGCGGGATGGCCGCGAACCAGCCGGGGCTGTCCTCCACCGGGTACGCCAGCCCCTTGGCCTCCAGCGTGAGCATCAGCCGCCGGACCGTCGCGGCGTCGAGGCCGCAGCGGCCGGAGAGCTCCTCGGCCGACGCCGACTCGGCGACGAGCAGCAGGCGGTACACATCGCCCTCGGCGCCCGTGAGCCCCACCGTCTCCAGCATCTCGCCCCTCCCTTCACCGCGGGTGTCGTCCGGCGGTCGATTCCATCAGCACATCCGCCCGGGGACAACGTCCGTTGCCGCGGGCAACCGCCCGGCGGTGCCGGGGGCCGGAGCGGGGAGGTGTTCGCGTCGGCCCGGGGGGCGCGGCAGCTCGGGTCCGTCAGACGTCGACGATACCCACGCGGCTCCCGCACAACTGCGACCAGTCGTCACGGTCCGAGGTGAGGACCAGAACGGGGGCCGGGGAGCGCAGGGCCAGCGCGGCGACGAGAGCGTCGATCGCGTACGTGTGCCCGTGGAGGCCGCCCGTGCCCAGCAGCAGGCGTACGGCGGTCATCGAGTCGGCTCGGCTGACCGGCTCGACCTGGAGACGGGAGAGGATCCAGTCGAGCCGTGCGAGATCCGTTGTGCTGTGGACGGCCTCGACCACGGTGAGAACGGAGACGAGGACCGGCACACCCGCCCGGCGGGATGCCTCGATGCGGGTGACCGTCCGCCGGTCATTGCCGAGCAGAAGGGACAGCGCCTGGGAGTCGAGGACCAGCGATCGCGCTGCGGGCTCCTTCACGCGGCGTTCGGTCCGGTTTCGCCGGACTGCTGTTCTTCGCCGAAGAGTTCACGGTGCGCCGCCTCGATCTCCTGATCGGTGAGGGCGCCGTGCTCGGCCTCGTGGTCGGCGACGATCTCGGCCAGCCCGTCCATGGCGAGCTGGTGCCGGACCGCCTCGGTGATGTAGGCGGACACGCCACGTCGGCCGGCACGCTCGCGCAATGCTCCGACCAGTTCCGACGGCAAGGACACGGAGATGTTCTCGGTCGATCCGGTTCGGTTCGTCTTCACGGGACCAAGTGTACGACAAGAACTATTACAGTTCCGGGGCGACGGCCCCACCCGGATACACCCCCGCATACCGTGGGGTTCCGCCACGTGAAGCGGGGCGCGGCGAGGATGCAGTGGGTCCGCGCCGTCGTGATGGGCAAGGATGGGGGCATGCCGAACCGTCTCGCCGACGCGACCTCGCCGTATCTGCTCCAGCACGCCGACAACCCCGTGCACTGGTGGCCCTGGGGCGACGAGGCGTTCGCGCAGGCGCGGGAGCGCGGGGTGCCGGTGCTGCTCAGCGTGGGGTACAGCAGCTGCCACTGGTGCCACGTCATGGCGGGGGAGTCCTTCGAGGACGAGGAGACCGCCGCGTACCTCAACGAGCACTTCGTGTCGGTGAAGGTCGACCGCGAGGAGCGGCCCGACGTCGACGCCGTCTACATGGAGGCCGTGCAGGCCGCCACCGGGCAGGGCGGCTGGCCGATGACGGTGTTCCTGACCCCGCAGGGCGAGCCGTTCTACTTCGGCACCTACTTCCCGCCGGCCCCGCGCCACGGCATGCCCTCGTTCCGGCAGGTGCTCGAGGGCGTCGAGGCGGCCTGGCGGGAGCGCCGCGACGAGGTCGGCGAGGTCGCGGCGAGCATCGTGAAGGACCTGGGCGCGCGGTCCGCGGCCTTCGCCGGGACGACCGCGCCGGGGGAGCGGGAACTCGCGGCGGCGCTGCTCGGGCTGACCCGGGACTACGACGCCGCGCACGGCGGGTTCGGCGGCGCGCCCAAGTTCCCGCCGTCGATGGCCCTGGAGTTCCTGCTGCGGCACCACGCGCGCACCGGTTCCGAGGGCGCGCTGCAGATGGCCGCGGACACCTGTGAGGCGATGGCCCGCGGCGGAATCTACGACCAGCTCGGCGGCGGTTTCGCGCGCTACTCCGTGGACCGGGAGTGGGTGACGCCGCACTTCGAGAAGATGCTCTATGACAACGCCCTGCTGTGCCGGGTCTACGCCCACCTGTGGCGCTCCACCGGCTCCGGCCTGGCGCGCCGGGTCGCCCTGGAGACCGCCGACTTCCTCGTCCGCGAACTGCGCACCCACGAGGGCGGGTTCGCCTCCGCGCTCGACGCCGACAGCGACAAGCCGGGCGGCGGCCACGGCGAGGGGGCGTTCTACGTCTGGACGCCGGCGGAACTGGCGGACGTGCTCGGCCCGGCGGACGCGGCGCTCGCCGCCGCGCACTTCGGGGTGACGGAGGAGGGCACCTTCGAGGAGGGCGCGTCCGTGCTGCGGCTGCCCGCCGACGCCGGGCCGGCGGACGCGGAGCGCATTGCCTCGGTGCGCGAACGGCTCCTCACCGCGCGCGAGGCCCGTCCGCGCCCCGGCCGGGACGACAAGGTCGTCGCCGCGTGGAACGGGCTGGCGATCGCGGCGCTGGCCGAGACCGGCGCGTACTTCGGGCGGCCGGACCTGGTCGCGGCGGCCGTGGCGGCCGCGGACCTGCTGGTGCGGGTGCACATGGACGAGCACGGCCGGCTGGCCCGCACCTCGCGGGACGGCGTGGTGGGTGTCAACGCCGGTGTGCTGGAGGACTACGCGGACGTCGCGGAGGGCTTCCTGGCGCTCACCGCGGTGACCGGCGAGGGCGTGTGGCTGGACTTCGCCGGGCTGCTGCTCGACTCCGTGCTGCGGCACTTCACCGGCGAGGCCGGGGCGCTCTACGACACCGCGGACGACGCGGAGGCGCTGATCCGCCGGCCCCAGGACCCGACCGACAACGCGGCCCCCTCGGGCTGGACGGCCGCGGCCGGGGCCCTGCTGTCGTACGCCGCGTACACCGGGTTCGACCGGCACCGCGAGGCCGCCGAGCGGGCACTCGGGGTCGTGGGCGCCCTGGCCGGCCGGGTGCCGCGGTTCATCGGCTGGGGTCTGGCGGTCGCGGAGGCGGCCCTCGACGGTCCCCGCGAGGTCGCCGTGGTGGGCGCGGCGGGCGATGCCGGAACGGCGGCGCTGCACCGCGTGGCGCTGCTGGGCACCGCCCCTGGCGCGGTGGTCGCCGTCGGCGCGCCCGGGGGCGAGGAGTACGCCCTGCTGGCCGACCGCCCGCTGCTGGGCGACCGCCCGGCCGCCTATGTCTGCCGGCACTTCGTGTGCGCGGCGCCGACCGCCGACCCCGGGGCGCTGGCGGAGCAGCTCGGCGCGCGCTGAACGGTGCCGCGTCACGACGCCATGTGTCCCTTTCGTCGCGCGATTTGACGGGTTATCAACCGATGTGTGGTGCGGCTGCGGGGCATCCGGCGGAAAGTGTCCGGTTCCGGACATGGTGTGCGGGAGTGGGTGATCATGACGTGTGGGGCGGTGCCGGTAACCGCGCGGCAACTGCGCAGTGCTCACTGTCGGTGACGCGCTGTGGGGTGCCGCCCCCGCGTTCCCGGGGGTCCGCCGGGAATTGAGTGCGGGTTTTCGCCCGCCGAACTGGTGCCCTACGTACCGAACAGGGTGCCATGTCCCGGTTCCGGCGGAGTGTCTGCTTCCCGTTGGTATTCGGCGCCCCGCGGCCGGGCGCGGGCCCTCTCCTTCGCGGCGGTGCCGGCCGCCCCGCGCCGCGGACGGCGGGCCGCCACCGCGCCGGAGGCCGACCGCAGGTCGGGCGGCCCTCCGTCCGGCCGCCGGCCGCGCGCTGCGGCACGCACGGCCGGCCCGAATTGCGCGGCGGGGAAATGTAAAGGCACGCGGAGTGCGGGGCGGGTATTCCGTAAAGGGCCCGCAATGGAGGGGAATTCCCTTCCTGTTTTACGGCTCTGCCCGGCCGTCCATTTCCGCGCGGCGCACCCCTGTTCCGGGAAGTGCCGGACGGGGTCACCTCGGTGATCTTGAAGTCGCTTACGCAGAAGCACTTCTGTCGGGCCGTCAGGAAACGGGGGAGTCCGGCGCGTCATCTGGACAACATGTGCCCGTAACAAACTCTTTTACCCGCGGGCTTCCGGGGCCCCTGTATAACTTTCTTACTCCGACTCGGAGGGGGGGTGAGTGCTCGATGGCACTCACGATTCACGGGTGCGGGGCCGCTTGGGGTGCGGCGCCGCGTGGTCCGGAATGCACGGTGCCGAAGGCGGCGAACAGCTGCCGGCTCCGCAAGCGCGGCCGTACCGGCCGCTGTCAGTGGTCCCCGCCGGGCCGGGGGGCGACGCCGGCGCGGTGAGCCGGCCGGGTCGCGTCCGGCGTTCCGCGTATCCGCGTCCGGCGTCCCGTGCGGCGGGGGAAAACCACTGGCAGGCGGGGTGGTGCGGGCTGGTACGCCGCGCTGCCCGACCGCCTCGGTGGTGCCTCCCGGCTGCCCATACGGGGTGCCCGGTGTGCCGCGGGCCCGTCGGACCCGGCCGGAAGCACCCGGCCGTCATCCCACCGCGCGTCGCTCCGTGTCCCCGGGCGGCGGGGCGGCTCCCGCTCCGTCGTGCCCCCTTCCGCCGTGACCGGTGGACCGGGGGCGGTGGACCGGGAACGGCGGATCCATTCGTCCCGGCTGTTCGTTCACCCGCGCTTCACATGTATTCCACGCTGATGTCGGCGCCACGCGTTTCCCGTCAAGGTCCCATCAGGAGGCAGTCCCATGGCCAGAATCTTCATCGTTGGTTCCGGAGTTGTCGGCACCGCCACCGGCAAGGGTTTTCTCCATGCCGGTCACGAGGTGACATTCATCGATGTCCTGCCGCAGCGGATAGACCAGTTGCGCTCGGAAGGACTCGACGCACGCGACACGCTGGACCTGCGCGCCGAACCCGGCGCTTTCCTCTTCCTCACCCTCCCGACGCCCAACGTCGGGCACCGCTACGACCTGTCCGCGTTCGAGGCGGGTTCCACCTCGGTGGGCGAGGCGCTGGCGGACGCCGCGGAGAAGCACATCGTCGTGGTCCGCTCCACCGTGCCGCCGGGCACCGCCGAGGGGCTCGTCCAGCCGTTGCTGGAGAAGTACTCGGGCGGCCGCCTGGGCGAGGACTTCATGCTCGCCAGCAACCCGGAGTTCCTGCGGGCGGCCTCCGCCGTCGAGGACTTCCGCTACCCCTGGATGACCGTGATCGCCTCGCGCAGCGCGCGGACCCGGGAGCGGCTGGCCGAACTGCTGCTGCCCTTCGGCGGGGAGATGCGCTTCTTCTCGGACCCGGCGGAGGCCGAGTTCGTCAAGTGCGCGCACAACATCTACAACGCGACGAAGATCAGCTTCTGGAACGAGATGTGGCTGGTCAGCCAGTCGCTCGGCCTGGAGCTCGATCCCATCGCGCAGACCGTGGCCCGCTCCGCCGAGGGCTCCTACAACCCGCTGTACGGCATCCGCGGTGGCGCCCCCTACGGAGGGGCGTGCCTGCCCAAGGACACGCAGGGCTTCCTCGGCCTGGCCGACACGATCGGCCTCGACATGCCGCTGCTGCGTGCCGTCGTCGCCGTCAACGACACCCTCGCCGAGAAGGTCGACCAGGAGGCGGACGCCCTCACGGCCGACGTCGCGTAGGGCGGCCGGCGCCACGCCCCGCGGCGTGGCGCACGCCCCGGCGGGCCCCGGCCCCGGAAGCCGCCGGGGCCCGGGCGTCCCGGTCCCGGCCGACCCCCCAGGACCGAGGACACTCCCCTCCCGGGCCCCGGCCCCGCTCGCCCACCCACAGCCCGCTGTCGCACCGCCCATCACGAGAACAGGTCCATGAGCGGATTCTTCGACACCACCGTGCTCGACTTCCGGTACTACCTCGTCTACCTCCCGCTCGGCATCCTGGGCCTGGTGCGCTGGACGTGCTGGCTGGTCCGCCGGGCCCCGGCGTCCCTCTACCGGCCCGTGCCGGGCGACTTCAGGCTGCCCATGAGCATCGTCGTCCCCGTCTACCAGGAAGACCCCGAGATCTTCGCCCTGGCGATCGAGTCCTGGCTGGCGAACGACGTCGAGGAGGTGGTCCTGGTCATCGACGTCACCGACCAGGCCTGCCAGGACATCGCCGCCCGGTATCCCGTCACCGTCGTCATCACCGACGTCCCGGGCAAACGGGACGCGCTGGTGCGCGGCTGGGAGGCGTGCCGTACCGAACTCGTGGCGCTCGTCGACTCCGACACGATCTGGGCGGACGACGTGGCGGCCGAGGCGTGCAAGCCCTTCGCCGACCCGAAGGTGGGCGGCGTCGGCACCCGGCAGAACGTCTACAACCCCAAGGGCTTCCTCCAGCGCGTGAACGACATGTTCCTGGACTACCGGTACTTCGACGAGAACGCCGCCCAGTCCCGGATGGGCCGCGCGGTCTCCTGCCTGTCCGGCCGCACCGCGGTCTACCGGCGGAAGCTGCTGCTGGAGATATCCGAGGACTTCATGGCCGAGACGTTCATGGGCGTGCCCTGCATGTCGGGCGACGACAAGCGGCTGACCACGCTCATCCTGGAGCGCGGCCACCTGGCCTTCATGCAGCGCTCCGCCCGGGTGTGGTCCACCTTCCCCGGGACGGTGCGGATCTTCCTCAAGCAGCGGCTGCGCTGGGCCCGCAACACCTGGCGATCGGACCTGCGGGCCCTGTCGCGCCGCTGGGTCTGGCGGCACCCGTTCCTGGCCTTCACCATGATCGACAAGGGGGTCAGCAGCTTCACGCTGCTCTTCTCGCCGATCTTCATGACGCTGGCGATCGTCCGCGAGGACTGGTTCTTCGTGGCCTGCCTGGCCGGCTGGTGGTGGATCAGCCGGTCCATGAAGATCCTGCCGCACCTGGTCCGCAAGCCCTCGTCGTTCTTCCTGGTGCCCGGCTTCGTGGTGGTGTCGTTCGTGATGGCCGTGGTCAAGCTGTGCGCGCTGGCCACGATCCGCAAGCAGCGCTGGCTCACCCGCCAGGTCTCGGTGGAGAACGGCGTCGTGGTCCGCACGGCCCCGGTCCCGGCGCAGGCCCAGCCCGCGCAGTCGGAGGTGGTCGCGTGAGCACCGCGCTGCGCACCCTTGCCGTCGCCGTGGCGACAGCCCTGTCCTCCGCGGTGCTGACCGCCGCGCTGCCGTCCGCCGTCGCGGTCGCCGCCGGCGACCCGGACACCGCGGCCTGGGAGCGGACCGGCCGCCCCGAGCGGCTGATGGTGATCAGGCCCGGCACCGTCGCCCTGGTCAGCCGGGGCACCGTGGTCCGCCGGCTGTATCCGCAGGCGGGCGCCGTTCCCCTGAGCTGGCTCGCGGCCAACACCGGGCACGACTGGGTCTCCCGGCAGGCCGGTGAGGACTCCGCCGTCGCGGTGCGGACCGCGGTGCTGCTCACGCCCGGCACCACCCTGCGGATCGGGCCGGACACCGGGAAGGTGCTGTTCGCCGCGGGTTCGACGGCCGCCTCGGGCACGTGGATCCGCGGCAGCCGGGCCACGCTGGAGGTGCGGGACGCCACCCTCGCGTCGGTCGGCGAGGACGGCAAGGAGCCCGCGGCCGAGGACGCCGCCGGCCGCCCGTACCTCCTGATGGGGGCGGGCGGACGCCTCGACCTCGACCACAGCACGGTCAGCGGGTTCGGCCTTCCCGGCTCCGGCCCCGGCCTGAGCGGCTTCTCCGGCGTCACCTGGGGCAAGGGCAGCACCGGTTCCGCCGCCGGCTCCTCCTTCGTCGGCAACCGCACGGGCCTGCGGCTGGCCGGATCCACCGGCGTGAAGCTCTCGGACGTCACGGTCAAGGGCTCCCTCGAGGACGGCGTGGTGCTGAACAGGGACGCCGGCACCGTCATCGAGAACCTGACCTCGCAGGACAACGGCCGCAACGGCCTGACCGCTTCGGGCACCGACGGCCGCGCCCTGACCGGCATCGGCACGTCGGGCAACCGGGGGAGCGGCATCAAGGCCACGGCCCAGAGCGGCCTGCGGCTCACCGGCGTCACCTCGCAGGGCGACCAGGGCGGCGGCATCCGGCTGGTGTCCTGCGCCCAGTGCGCCGTGGACACCGCCACCGTGCACGGGGCCCCGGTCGCCCTGGCCGTCTCGGGCGCGGGCAGCGACGTGTCCGTCGACGAGCCGCACTTCAGCACGGGGACCACCGGGATCAGCCTCGCGGCGGGCATCAGCGGTGCCACCGTCTCGGGGGGCACGGTCCAGGGCTTCGAGCGCGGTATCGCCGTCTCCGGCTCCGATGTGACGATCCGTCAGACAGCTGTCAGTGATTCCCCCACGGCGATCACGGTCTACGGGCAGGCCCGCCAGGTGTCGCTGGAGGGCGTCACCGTGCGCGGCGGACGGGTCGGGGTCACCGCCTCCGACACCACCTCCGGCGTGGCGCTCACCGATGTACGGGTCAGCGGCACCACCCGGAAGGGCCTGTCCTCCGCGTCGCCCGGACTGCGGGTGACCGGCGGCTCGGTCTCCGGCGCGACCACCGCCGTCGACCTCGGCGCGTCGGCCCGGCTCGACCACCTGACGATCAGCGGCGCCCGCCGGGGCCTGCACGTCGCGGCCGGCGTGCACGCGAGCGGCACCGCGCTGGACGTACTGGCCGAACGCAAGGGGATCGAGGTCGGCCGCGACGGCCGCATGGATCTCACCGACTCCCGGGTCCGCGCCCCCATCGCGCTGTTCGGGCCCGGCACCGTGCACCGGGGCGGCCGCACCCAGGTCACCCTCCCGCCCTTCCCCTGGCTCGGATTCGCCGCCCTGCTCGCCCTGACCCTGGCCGCCGGCATGCAGACCGTGCACCAGGTCAGGCACCGCAGGACGCCGGCCCCGCAGGTCGCCTCCCACGTGCGCAACACCGCCTGATCCGCCGGGCCGCCGGACGGCGGCCCTCCCGCGTCCCACCACCCGCCACCACCCGCCGCCGCTCCGTCCCGGCGGTGACCACAGGAGCCGCACCATGAGAGACCGCCGTCGCCCCACGACGTCCGCCTGCTGCGGACCGTCGACCACCGCCACCGCCACCGCCACCGTCACTGCCGTCACCGCCCCGCGCCGGCTGCGGGCGCTCACCGCCACGCTGACCACGACCGTGCTGGTCGGCGGCGCGCTCACGCTGTCCGCCGGGCCGGTGTCGGCGGCCACCTGCGCGGGGCAGATCCGCTACGCGTCGAGCACCAACACGATCTACCTCCAGTCCGGCACCGCGAACCTGTCGGACATCGCCTCGCTGTGCGCGTCGGCGCCACTGCGGCTGGTCGACGCGGCCAGCCGTACGTGGGAACTGAGCGCGGACCTGGTCGTGCAGAACGGCGCGACCCTCCTCCTGCACGGCTCGTCGGCCGACGGTGGCGGTGACGTGGACACGCTGCGGCTGCGCAGCCTGGCCGACAGCGCCGCGACCAACGTCAACTCGATCACGGCCCAGTACGGCACGATCGACATCGACTCGGTCGCCATCACCTCCTGGGACGACGCGGCGGGCGGCCCGGACACCGACCCGAGCGTGCCCGACGACGCGCCGCCCGGCGCGCGCGGCCGCTCCTTCATCCGGGCGCTGTCGTTCCTCGACCCCGACGGGGTCCCCCGGGAGTCCCGGATGGACATCGTCGACAGCGACCTCGGCTACCTCGGCTACTACGCGGCCGAGAGCTACGGGGTGGCGTACAAGGGCCGCGGCTGCGACGCCGCCCACCTCGACGCCTGCGCGGCCCTCGACGTCCACGGCTCGGAGATCCGCAGCCGCTTCCACCACAACTACATGGGCACCTACACGTTCAACGCCCAGGGCATGGTCTTCGACGGGAACGAGTACGACCACAACAAGTCGTACGGACTGGACCCGCACGACGACTCCGACAACCTGACCATCACCGACAACCACTCGCACCACAACGGCAACCACGGGATCATCTGCTCCCAGCGCTGCGACCACCTGCTGATCGCCCGCAACGAGGTCGACCACAACGGCATCCCGCCGTACCTGCCCCCGGGCGACACCGACGCCTCGGACAACCAGGTGCACGGCATCATGATCCACCGCGGGGTCACCGACACCGTGATCGAGGACAACAACGTCCACGACCAGCCCAACGGCGCGGGCATCGCCGTCTTCGACAGCAGCGACGACATCATCCGGAACAACACCGTGAGCGGGGCCGAGTACGGACTGCGCTACAGCGTCGGCGCGAAGGACATCAGCACGTACGGCAACACCGTCACCGACAGCGTGCAGTACGCGGTCTTCACCTACCAGGGCTCGGACCTCCCGGCGTACACCAACGCCACCGGGCGGCCGACCGACCTGACCTTCACCGGGAACGTCTTCGACACCACCGGCAGCAATGCGGTCAAGCTCAACCAGGCCGACGGCACGGTCTTCGCCGGCAACACCTTCACCGGCGACTTCGACTCCGGCGTGCTCACGCAGTACACCACCGGCACCGTGTTCGACGGCAACACCGTGCCCGGCTCGCTCGGTTACACCGTCAAGGGCGACGCCGCCACACCCGGCGGCATGGTCTTCAAGAACGCCGCACAGACCACCAAGGTCCAGCTGGACCAGGTCAGTTCGGCGTCCTTCACCAGCGGCAGGGGCACGGTCCACCGGGTCGCGGGCTACCCGGGGGTGACCACGGCGCTCACCCCGGCCGGCGGGACCGCGACCCTGACCTCCGCCGCGGTCGGCACCGCGTCGGTGAACGTCACCCCGCTGCCCCTGGGCGTGCTGCCCGGCCGCGGCACCGCCACCGCGCGGGTGCCGAACGGCGCGGCGCCGTACCAGGCCCTCGTCGCGGTGGGGACGGCCGGCACGGACCTGGCCTTCCGGGCCGGCGGACTCACCCCCGGTGCCCGGTACGCCCTCACCGCCGGCGGTGCCACCGTCGCGACCGGCAGCGCGGGCAGCGACGGCACGCTGACGCTGCACACCGCGCCGTCCGGCACCGCGGAGGTGGACTACCGCATCGTCAGCACGTCCTGACGGCACATCAGCACAAGCGCAGGTCGCGGCGGCACACGCGGGACACCGGGCGGAGCGGGCCCAGGAAAGGAGCGGCACCATGCACAGACGGCTGTTCATCGCGGGGGGCGGCGCCTGCGCCGCGGCGGTCCTCGCGTCGTGCTCCGCGTACGGGAGCGACCGCTCCGCCCGCGGCGCCGGCGCGTCCGCCGGCCGGGACACCACGCTGGACATGGCCTCCGCGGCCCGGGTGTTCGGGCCGCGGCTGGAGCCCCGCGCCGCCGGTTCGTTCGGGCTGTCCCGTGTCAGGCTGCCGGCCGAGCCGCACCCGGTGCTGGGCCGGCTGCTCCAGGTGCGGTACCCGGCGGGCTCGGCCAGCCCGACCGTCGCCCGCGACTTCGGCAGCCCCGAGGGCGGGGCGCAGCTGTACCTCGCGCTGCGCTCGGGGCCCGTCGACGCGCTCAGCCTGCGGTACTACGTGCGCTTCCCCGCGGACTTCGACTTCGTCAAGGGCGGCAAGCTCCCCGGCCTGTACGGCGGGTCCGTCACCAGCGGCAAGCACATCCCGGACGGCTCGGACGGCCTGTCCACGCGCTACATGTGGCGCCGGGGCGGCACCGCGGAGGTGTACGCGTACCTGCCGACGTCCGTCGAGCACGGCACCTCGCTCGGCAGCGGCGACTGGCGGTGGCCACTCGGCCGGTGGACCTGCGTGGAGCAGGCCGTGCGCCTCAACACCCCCGGGCGCAAGGACGGTTCGGTCACCGTGTTCCTCGACGGCGCCCAGGTCCTGCTCAGCCGGGGGCTGGAGTTCCGGACGACCGGCCGGCTCGGCATCGGGGGAGTGTTCTTCTCGACCTTCTTCGGCGGCGGGGACCCGAGCTGGGCGACGCCGCGCACCCAGCACGCCGAGTTCGCCGCCTTCGCCGTGTCCGACCGCCCCATCGGGCCGCTGCCCGGAGTGTGACCGCCCCACCGACCTCGCAGCACGCAGCACCGCAGTCCGCATCCTCAAGGAGGCATCATGACCACCACGCACGACGCCGCCCCGACCACCGTCACCGCATGGGGCGGCCCGCTGGTCCGCCAGGCCGTCGTCCTCGCGGGCGGGCAGGCCAGCCGGCTGCGCCCGTACACCGACCGGATCCCCAAGGCCCTGGTGGAGGTGGCCGGCCGGCCGATCTTCGAGCACCAGGCGCACTGGCTGGCCGCCGAGGGCATCGAGGACGTGATCATCTCCTGCGGCTACCGCGCCGACGCGCTCCAGGAGTACGTGGACACCCATCCGCTCCCGCTGCGCGTGCGCATCGTCGTCGAGGACGAACCGCTCGGCCGCGGCGGCGGCCTGAAGTACGCCGCCCGCCGCCTGCCGCACCCCGGTGAGCGCTGGGCGGGTCTCAACGGCGACATCCTCACCCGCTTCTCGCTGCGCGACCTGGCCCGCGCCCACGTCGAGCGGTCCGCGCCGGCCACGCTGGCGGTCACCGCGCTGAAGTCCCCGTACGGCATCGTCGAGCTGGCCGGCGGCGACCGCGTCAGCAGCTTCACCGAGGCGCCCGTGCTCCCGCACTGGATCAACGCCGGTGTCTACCTCTTCGAGCCGGAGGTCACTGCCCTCCTGCCCGACCTCGGCGACCACGAGGACACCACCTTCCCCGCGCTGTGCGAGCAGAACCGCCTGTCCGCGTACCGCATCAACGGCTACTGGCGGGGCGTCGACAACGCCAAGGACCTCAAGGAGGCCACCAAGGAGGTGGCCGCCTTCGGCTGGGTGCGCTCCCTCGAAGCGGTGTAGCCGGCGGGCGCGGACCGCGCAGGAGAAGAGTCAGCGCTCGTTCAGGTTGGCCGCGAGCAGGGTCAGCGCACGGTCGAGGAGGTCGGCCAGGTCGGCGCCGCCGCCGGTGTCGATCCAGTGGAAGATGGCCTCGCCCCAGGCGCCGATCAGCGCCCCGACGACGACCCGGATCTCGAAGTCGTCCTCGGGGCGCCCCAGGCGCTCGGCCGTGACGGAGGACAGCAGCAGGCTGGACTGCTGGATGTTCTCGCCCATGCGGGCACGGACGGCGGGGACGGTGCGCACCAGGCGCAACCGCTGCCGCATCTCGTCCAGTTCGGCCGGGTCGGCGAACATCTCCCGCATCGGTCCCAGCAGCGCGTGCCGGATCGACTCGACGATGGGCTCCGTCGCGGGGCGGTCGCGCAGCGCGGCCACCATGACGGGGTCGTACTCGTCGGTGAGGACGATGTCCTCCTTCGTCGGGAAGTACCGGAACACCGTGCTGGCGGAGACCTCGGCCGCGTCCGCGATCTGCTCGACGGTGGTGCCGTCGTACCCCTGCGCCTCGAAGAGCCGGTAGGCCGCGCGGCGGATGGCCCGGCGGGTCTGGATCTTCTTGCGCTCGCGCAGGCTCGGGCGGGTCGGGCTGGTCGGTGCGGTCACGTGGTCATTGTCGGGCATCGACCACCGGCGCTGCCACGTCGGCGGCGGCCGCCGTCCGCGGCTTCCCGCCGGTACCGGGCAGGAAGAGGGCGGTCAGGACGGCGGCCGCCACCGAGGCGGCACCGCACACGAGCAGGGCGAGGTCCATGCCGTGCACATAGGCGGCGTCCGCGGAGGCGGCCAGCGCCCGGTCGCCGAGGGCCGCGGCCACCGCGTGCGCGGCACCGACGGAGTCCGCGGCGGTGCCGGCGGCCGCGGCGGGCAGGCCGGTGGTGTCGAGCCGGTCGGTGTACGCGCCCGCGAGCAGGCTGCCCAGGATCGCCACGCCGATCGCGCCGCCGGTCTGCCGCAGGGTCATCAGCAGCCCGGAGCCGGCGCCCGCGCGTTCCCTCGGCAGGGCGCCGAGCGCGGCGTCCATGGCCGGGATCATCGCGAAGCCGAAGGCGAACCCGGTGACCGACAGCCACAGCGCGGTGAACCCGTAGCCGTCGTGCGCCTGCGTACGGCTGCCGAGCACGGCGGCCCCGGCGAGCACCAGCAGCCCCGCGGTCACGACCGGCCGTGCCCCGAAGCGCGCCACCAGCGGGGCGCTGCCCCGGGCCGCCACCATCAGGCCGCCCATCATGGGCAGCAGCCGCAGTCCGGTGCCCAGGGCGTCGTTGCCGAGCACGGCCTGAAGGTACTGGGGCAGGACGAAGAGCAGTCCGGTGAGGATGAACGTGACCAGCGTCGCGGCGACCGCGTTCCACAGGAAGCCGCGCTGCCGCAGCAGTCCGAGGTCGAGCATCGGCCGCTCCTGGCGCCGTTCGCGCATCACGAGTCCGGTGAGCAGGGCGAGGGCGCCGAAGAGCGCGAGGAGCACCAGCGGGTCGGTCCAGCCGCGCCGCGGGGCCTCGATGATGCCGAGGACGAGCGTGCCGAGCCCGGTCATCGCCAGCACGGTGCTCGGCAGGTCGATCCGGGGGGTGGCGGGGTCGCGGGTCTCGGGGAGCAGCAGCAGGCAGGCGGTGATGCCGACGGCGACCAGCGGGACGTTGATCAGGAAGACCGAGCCCCACCAGAAGTGGTCGAGCAGGACGCCGCCGATGATCGGCCCGAGCGGCAGGCCCAGCGCCATGGCGGCGGTGACCGCGCCGACGGCCTTCGAGCGCTCCTCGGGCCCGAACAGCGAGGGCAGCACGGACAGCGCGAGCGGCATCACCAGCGCGGCCCCCAGGCCCATCACCGTGCGGGCGGCGACCACGGTCCCGGGGCTGCCGGCGAGGACGCCGAGCACGGAGCCGGCGAGGAAGACGGCCAGGCCCGCGATGAGCATCCGGCGCCGCCCCCAGCGGTCGCCCAGCAGGCCCGCCGGGAGCATCGCGGCGGCGAACACCACGGTGTAGGCGTCCACGATCCACTGCTGGTCGCCGGTGTCGGCGCCGAGTTCGGCGGCCATGGTCGGCAGGGCGACGTTCAGGATCGTCATGTCGAAACCGAGGACGAGCATGCTCGCCACCAGGGCCCCGAGGGCCCACCAGCGGCGGGGGTCGTTCGTTGTCATGGCACGGCTCTTTCTGATAGTCGACGTCAAATGACAGTGACTCTCAAAAAAGAGTAGCTATCAATCCGGGCATGCGAAAGCCCCGCGGACCGCCGGTGCGGTGCGCGGGGCTCTCGGGGCCGCTGCGGGTGGCTAGGGCCTGTTGCGAAAGTCCCGCCTGTCCCACGACGCCTGGCACGGCACCTCGCTGCGTTGTCGAATCGTCCGAGTAGCCCACTACGAGGACGATCCTCCGCCTTGCGATGCACCGCACCAGACGCCGCGGGACCCGCCCTCCGGGCGGCCGGCGCTACTTTCGAAACAGGCCCTAGACGTGGGTGTAGGCCACCAGCGAGATGCCGACGTAGTGGGCGATGAAGGCCGCCAGCGTGAACGAGTGGAAGACCTCGTGGAAGCCGAAGAAGCGCGGCGAGGGGTTGGGGCGCTTGGTGCCGTAGACGATCGCGCCGATGCTGTAGAGCAGGCCGCCGACGACGATCAGCACCAGCACGGCGACCCCGCCGTGCCGCATGAAGTCGGGCAGGAAGAAGACGGCCGCCCAGCCGAGCGCGATGTAGCAGGGCGTGTAGAGCCAGCGCGGGGCGCCGACCCAGAAGACCCGGAAGGCGATGCCGGCCAGGGCGCCCGCCCACACCAGCCAGAGCAGTATCTCCTGCTTGCCGGTGGGCAGCAGGAGCAGCGTGAACGGCGTGTAGGTGCCCGCGATGATCAGGAAGATGTTCGCGTGGTCGAGCCGGCGCAGCACGGCCTCGCCGCGCGGGCCCCAGTTGCCGCGGTGGTAGAGCGCGCTCACGCCGAACAGCGCGCAGGCGGTCACGGTGAAGACCGCGCAGGCGATGCGCCCGCGGGTGCTCTCGGCGAAGGCGGTCAGGACGACGCCCGCGACGAGGACGGCGGGAAACATCCCGGCATGCAACCACCCCCTGAGCTTGGGCTTCAGCGGGTCGGCGACGGAGGCGAGTTCATCAAGGGCGGGAGGCACAACGGGAGTCTCGTCCACGGAGCTCATGGGGTCAATGCTACCTACGCTGGCGTAGGTTACCGTGAGGTAATTTGCAATGTCGCCGGACGTTGGGAGTGGCGATGCTCACCCCACGCGCCCTGGACAGATCGTGTTTCCTGTCCTGATACTCATATGAGTGCGGTCGGCACCGGATGAGCAACCCACGAAGCAGCATCCGGGTCGCAGCCCCCAAGGGGTCCCAACAAAACACCCTCGAAAACTGACGCCAGGTGAGTGCACACCGGGCGGAACGGAGCGATCGTGGCGCGCGTCAATGCGGCTCCCACCCAACATCAGGACCTGATCGCCTGGGTCGGCGAGATCGCCGAACTGACCCAGCCCGACGAGATCGTGTGGTGCGACGGCTCGGAGGAGGAGTACCAGCGCCTGGCCGACGGGCTCGTGAAGCAGGGCACCTTCACGAAGCTCGACCCGATCAAGCGCCCCAACTCGTACTACGCCGCCTCCGACCCGACCGACGTCGCTCGTGTCGAGGACCGCACCTTCATCTGCTCGGAGAAGGAGCAGGACGCCGGTCCGACCAACCACTGGATGGCACCCGCCGAGATGCGGGGGATCTTCACCGGTGAGGGCGGTACCGGGGGACTGTTCCGCGGCGCCATGCGCGGCCGGACCATGTACGTGGTCCCGTTCTGCATGGGCCCGCTGGGCTCCGAGCTGTCCGCGCTCGGTGTGGAGATCACCGACTCCGCGTACGTCGCCACCGCGATGCGCACCATGACGCGCATGGGCCAGGACGTGCTGGACGAACTCGGCGAGGACGGCTTCTTCGTGAAGGCCGTGCACACCGTGGGCGCCCCGCTGGAGCCCGGTCAGGACGACGTTCCGTGGCCGTGCAACTCCACCAAGTACATCTCGCACTTCCCCGAGAGCCGCGAGATCTGGTCCTACGGCTCCGGCTACGGCGGCAACGCGCTGCTCGGCAAGAAGTGCTACGCGCTGCGCATAGCCTCGGTCATGGCGCGTGACGAGGGCTGGCTGGCCGAGCACATGCTCGTCCTGAAGCTCACCCCGCCGCGCGGTGGGGTCGAGGCCGTCAAGTACGTCGCCGCCGCCTTCCCGAGCGCCTGCGGCAAGACCAACCTCGCGATGCTGGAGCCCACGATCCCCGGCTGGACCGTGGAGACCATCGGCGACGACATCGCCTGGATGCGCTTCGGCGAGGACGGCCGCCTCTACGCGATCAACCCCGAAGCCGGTTTCTTCGGCGTCGCGCCGGGCACCGGCGAGCACACCAACGCCAACGCGATGAAGACCCTGTGGGGCAACTCGGTCTTCACCAATGTCGCCCTCACCGACGACAACGACGTCTGGTGGGAGGGCATGACGGAGGAGCTCCCGGCCCACCTCACGGACTGGAAGGGCAACTCCTGGACGCCGGAGTCCGGGACCCCCGCCGCCCACCCCAACGCCCGCTTCACGGTTCCCGCCGCGCAGTGCCCGACGATCGCGCCCGAGTGGGAGGACCCGAAGGGCGTGCCGATCTCGGCCATCCTCTTCGGCGGTCGCCGCGCCTCCGCGGTCCCGCTGGTCACGGAGTCCTTCGACTGGCAGCACGGTGTCTTCCTCGGCGCCAACGTCGCCTCCGAGAAGACCGCCGCCGCCGAGGGCAAGGTCGGCGAACTGCGCCGCGACCCGTTCGCCATGCTGCCGTTCTGCGGCTACAACATGGGCGACTACTTCGGCCACTGGATCGGGCTCGGCAAGACGCACGACGCGGACAAGCTGCCGAAGATCTACTACGTGAACTGGTTCCGCAAGGACGCGGACGGCCGGTTCGTGTGGCCGGGCTTCGGCGAGAACAGCCGCGTGCTCAAGTGGATCGTCGAGCGTCTCAACGGCCGGGCCGAGGGCGTCGAGACCCCGATCGGCGTGCTGCCGGCCGAGGGCTCCCTCGACGTCACGGGGCTCGACATCGAGCAGAAGGACCTCGACCTGCTGCTCTCGGTCGACCTCGACACCTGGCGCGAGGAGGCCTCGCTCATCCCCTCCCACCTGGAGACCTTCGGCGACCACACGCCCAAGGAGCTGTGGGACGAGTACCGCGCCCTGGTGAAGCGCCTGGGCTGACGCCCACCGGAATCCGGGGCGCCCGGCCCTCCTCGCGTGTGCGGCGCGGGCGGGCGGTCCCGGCGGTAGGCACGGCCCGGCGGCGAGGGGTCCCTGACCCTGACCACCCTCGCCCGGCGGGTCCGGCCGACCCTCACAGCCCGGGGCCCGGGCACGACGCGTGCGGCGTCGTGCCCGGGCCCCGGGTCGTTCAGACGGTGCCGGCGTGGGCGGCGAGGCGGCGCTCGGCGAGCGCCGCGGCCTCCGTGTCCTGCCGTGACTCGGCGACGACCAGTGCCCGGCCGGCGAGCGCGTGCGCCCGCCGGTGGAGGGCGGCCCTGCGGTCGGGATCCCCGGCCCGCGGGCCGACGGGGAGCCGGAGCGGCCGCCGTCCGTGGTGCAGCCGCGTCACCACCTCCGCGAGCTGTTCCGCCGCACGGTCGAGTTCGGGGCACGGTACCGGCCCCCGCAGCTCGTCGGTGACGGTCAGCAGGGCGGCGAGGTGTCCGGCGAGCTGGAGGTCCAGCTCCTCGTCACGGCTGCGTCGCGGAAGGCGCGGTGCCGCCGCCGTATGGACCGATTTGGTGCGGATCGGCTCGTACATGGGTGCACTCCTCCTGCATTCAGGAGTACATCCTACCTTGGACAGAGTCTAAGGAGGGAGTGAATCGAGCCATCCGGCCTACGGCTGGCCGTAACCGTCCAGGAACCGCCCGATCCGGCCGACCGCGTCCGTCAGATCCTCCTTCGACGGCAGCGTGACCAGCCGGAAGTGGTCCGGCTCCGGCCAGTTGAAGCCGGTGCCCTGCACCACCAGGATCCGCTCCGCGCGCAGCAGGTCCAGCACCATCTGCTGGTCGTCCTTGACCTTGTAGACCTTGGGGTCCAGCCGCGGGAACGCGTACAGCGCGCCCTTCGGCCGCACACAGGTGACACCGGGGATCTGCGTCAGCAGCTCGTACGCCACGTCCCGCTGCTCGGCCAGCCGGCCGCCCGGCAGCACCAGGTCCTTGATCGACTGGCGGCCGCCCAGCGCCGTGGCCACCGCGTGCTGCGCCGGCACATTGGCGCACAGCCGCATGTTGGCCAGGATGGTCAGGCCCTCCAGATAGCTGGTCGCGTGCTCCTTGGGGCCGCACACCGCGAGCCAGCCGCTGCGGTAGCCCGCCACCCGGTACGCCTTCGACAGCCCGTTGAAGGTGAGCGTCAGCAGATCGGGGGCGATGGCCGCGGTCGGGGTGTGGGTCACCCCGTCGTAGAGGATCTTGTCGTAGATCTCGTCGGAGCAGACGATCAGGTTGTGCCGGCGGGCGATGTCGGTCAGCTGCCGCAGCAGCTCGTCGTCGTACACCGCGCCCGTCGGGTTGTTCGGGTTGATGATCACCAGCGCCTTGGTGCGGTCGGTGATCTTCCGCTCGATGTCGGCCAGGTCGGGGAACCAGTCCGCCTGCTCGTCGCAGCGGTAGTGCACCGGCGTGCCGCCGGACAGCGACACCGCCGCCGTCCACAGCGGGTAGTCCGGCGCCGGGATCAGCACCTCGTCGCCGTCGTCCAGCAGCGCCTGCATCGCCATCTGGATCAGCTCGGACACCCCGTTGCCGAGGTAGATGTCCTCGACGTCCAGGTCGATGCCCTTGGTCTGGTAGTGCTGCATCACCGCGCGCCGCGCCGGGAGGATGCCCTTGGAGTCGCCGTAGCCGTGCGCGCCGCCGAGGCTGCGCAGCATGTCCTCCAGGATCTCCGGCGGGCACTCGAAACCGAAGGCCGCCGGATTGCCGGTGTTCAGCTTCAGGATGCGGTGACCTGCCGCTTCCAGCCGCATGGCCTCCTCCAGCACCGGGCCGCGGATGTCGTAGCAGACATTGGAGAGCTTCGTGGACTGGATCACCTGCATGTCCGTGAGCTTACGGCCAGCCCACCCCCCTCGCCCCGTGTTCTTGGCCACGTGTGAGCCGATCAGGTGACGTCACGATCGGACGGAACGGCCCGCCAGCACGTCGGTGCGACGGCCGTCCTCGATGACGAACCGGCCGTCGATCAGCACGTACGGAATGCCCGTGGGCAGCGCCCGCGGCCGTTCGAACGTCGCGCCCGCCGCCACCGTCGCCGGGTCGAAGAGCACCAGGTCGGCGCGGTGGCCCTCGCGGACCAGCCCGCGGTCCGGCAGACCCAGCCGGGCGGCGGGCCGCCCGGTCAGATGCGCGACGCACTCCTCCAGCGGGAGCACGCCGAGCTCGCGCACATAGTGGCCCAGGTAGTGCGGGAAGGTGCCGTACGCCCGGGGGTGCGGCTTGTCCCCGACGAGCAGGCCGTCGCTCCCGCCGGTGTGCACGCGGTGCCGCATGATCGCCCGGACGTTCTCCTCGTGGCCCACGTGCTGCAGGATCGTCGTGCCCAGCCGGTCCTCCAGCAGCAGCCGGCGCGCCGTGGCGAAGTCCGGCACGCGGCGGCCCACATGGCCCGCGAGGGCGGGCTCCCGCACCCCCGAGACCTCGATCGACGACCAGTCCATCGGCACGCCGTGGCAGCCGTCCGACCCCTCCACCTCCATCACGTGCCGGATGCGCTCCGCCTGCGCGTCGTCCCGCAGCCGGGCGAGGGTCGCCTCCGGGCCGCCCTCGGTCGCCCAACTCGGCAGGGTCGCCGCGAGCGTGGTGCAGCCCGGCAGGTACGGATAGCTGTCCAGGGTGATGTCCGCCCCCGCCGCCAGCGCCTCGTCCAGCAGCGCCAGCAGCTGAGGGGCACGGCCCTCGTTCACCCCGAAGTTCATCGTCGCGTGCGCCAGGTGCAGCGCGCAGCCGGCCTCGCGGGTCAGCGCGATCATCTCGGCGTACGCCTCCAGCGCGCCCGCGCCGTAACTGCGGTGGTGCGGGCAGTAGTAGCCGCCGTGCGCGGCCACGACCCGGCACAGCTCGGTCAGTTCCGCGTCCGAGGCGTACATCCCCGGGGTGTACGTCAGCCCCGACGACATCCCCACCGCCCCCTGCGCCATGCCCTCCGCGACCAGCGCCCTCATCCGGTCCAGCTCCGCCGGGGTCGCCGGGCGGTCCTCCCACCCCACGGCCAGCATCCGCACGGTGCCCTGCGGGACCAGGTACGCGGCGTTCACCGCGACCCCCTGGTCCAGGCGGTCCAGGTACTCGCCGACACTGCGCCAGTCGTACTCCAGACCCTCGGGATCGCCGTTCCACCCCGTGAGTTGGCTGCGCAGGCCGGCGAGCGTGGCGTCGTCCACGGGGGCGTACGACAGGCCGTCCTGGCCCAGCACCTCCAGGGTCACGCCCTGCGCCGCCTTCGCCTCGTGCGCGGGGTCGGTGAGCAGGGCGAGGTCGCTGTGGGCGTGCATGTCGATGAATCCTGGCGCGAGCGCCAGGCCGGTCGCGTCCAGGTTGCGGCGTGCGCCGCGTATGTGGGGCTCGATCGCGGTGATGCGGCCTTGGTGGATGGCGACGTCGGCTCTGTACGGTGCACCTGCGGTGCCGTCCACGATGTGGGCGTTCCTGATCGCGAGATCCATGTGCGGCGCTCCTCCTGTTCGGTTGGGCTTTTTCCCCCGCCCTCCCTCCCGTGTGCCCGGCGCGGTAAGTGACCGCCTTGCGCTGCGTGCGTTGTGGGGTCGGCGCCGCTCCGGAGTCCGTCCTCGGGGCTCGCGGTTTACGCCAACGTGCTGCGCACCGCGGTCGCCGCTCGTCCCCTGCGGGCGGACCCCGGCGCACCCCCTCCCGGGGTCGTTGGGGCGACTTACGGCCGGTGGGGGTTCGGATGGGCACTTGCAGCGACCCCGGACCGCCTCTTCACCCACCCACCGGGGATCAGGCGCATGAGGAGACGGAGGGGGCGGGGTCGTAGGGGTGGCGTTCTGGACTGTGGAGCATATTTGGGTGCACAACCCGGAGTGATCAAGGCGGGTGCCTGAGGCACCTAAATGTGCTGTCCAGAATGGCAGCCCCGGAGGGCCCGCACCCGGCCCGCCAACAACTGGCGTCGGGGTGCGTGACTTCACGGGGCACACGGGAGGGTGGGCGGGGGAAAACCTGGGTCAGAAGAACGTGCGGAGGAAGTCCGTGACCACCCCGGTCTCGCCCACGACAGGCACAAGCTGCCATTTGTCGAACGCCGTGCACGGGTGCGACACCCCCAGCCCCACCCAGTCCCCGACCGCCAGGTCGGCCCCCTCGGGCGCCACGTCCACGAACGCGTGCTGGTCGGCAAGCTTCGTGACCGTCAGCCCGGCCGCCGGGACGGTGGACCCGTCCGCGCGGCGCACGACCTGCGGCACGGGGAGGTCGAGGTCGTAGGGCGCGTCCCGCTTGCCCGCGTTGAGGAGGGCGAGCCCCGGTTCGGGCCGGGAGAGCACCTGGGTCCACAGGCGGAAGGCGGGTTCCAGCGAGCCCTCGGCGGGGATGCGGTCGCGGAAGGGGGTGAGGTCGCGGTAGTGGATGTCGTCGTGGGTGATGTACGCACCGGACCGCAGCAGTTTGAGTACGGGCCGGGACAGGGTGAGGGCCCCGAAGGACTCCGCGACCGCGTCGAACCATTCGCTGCCGCCCGCGCTGACCACGATCTCCTCGGTCGCGGAGAAGCGGCCCGCCGCGTCGAAGTCCCGTGCCAGTGCGACCAGTTCGGCCAGCCAGGCCCGCGGGTCCGCCGCAGGCGACTCGTAGCCGGCGACGCCGACCAGCCGCAGGTGCCGGGCGGCGGTCACCGCGTCGGCGACGGACGCCGCCTCGGACGCGCCGCGCACCCCCGTGCGGCCGCCGTCGGCGCCGAGTTCCACGACGACGTCGACGGTGTGGGTGAGCGCCGCGTCCATGAGTTCGACGCCCCGCACGGAGTCCACGTAGGCGATGAAACGGAAGTCCGGGTCGGCCGCGAGTTCGCGGGCGAGCCAGCGCAGCGCCGCCGCGTCGACCATCTCGTTGGCGAGGAAGACCCGTTGCACGCCGAACGCCCGGTAGACCCGCACCTGGTGCGGGGTCGCGGCGGTGATGCCCCAGGCGCCGTGCTCGATCTGCCGGGCGAACAGCTGCGGGGCCATGGAGGTCTTGCCGTGCGGCGCGAAGGCGAGCCCGTGCTTGGCCGCGTACGTGGCGAGCTGGGTGAGGTTGTGCTCCAGGGCGGGTGCGGAGAGCGTGAGCAGCGGGGTGGTGAAGCCGCCGTCGAACAGGGAGCGGCGTTCGGCGGCGAGTTCGCCGACGGTGCGTCCGTCCGCGTCGGGCGGCAGGCCCTTGAAGCGGTGGTCCACGCGTTCCTCGCGCAGCTCGTCGATCCGCATCGCGCCTCCCAGGGGTGTTGCAGTATGTGCAACGGTCATTGCGTGCTGTGTTGTGACGTGTCTAACATCCCTGCCGGCGCCGGGTCAACGGTGCCCGGAGGGAGCCGAGGTGACCGTGGACGTCGTGTGCGTGGGCGAGTCCATGGTGACCTTTGTGCCCTCCGTGCCGGGGCAGCGCCTCGCCGAGGCCGCCGCGTTCACGCGCGGGACGGGCGGCGCCGAGTCCAATGTGGCCTGCGCGCTCGCCCGGCTCGGTCACACCGCCCGCTGGATCAGCCGCGTCGGCGCGGACCCCTTCGGGGACCACCTGCTCGCGGAGATCGCCGCTGCCGGGGTCGACGTGTCCGGCGTGTGCCGTGACGCCGACCGCCCCACCGGGGTCTACTTCCGCACCGGCGACGGCGAGGTCGCCTACTACCGGGCGGGCTCCGCGGCCGCCGCCCTGTCCCCGGCGGTGGTCGGCCGCGAGGACGCCTGGGCGGGCCGCGTCCTGCACCTGTCCGGCATCACGGCCGCGCTCTCGGCGGGCTGCGCCGCCCTCGTCCACGAGCTCACGGCCCCCGCGCCCGGCCGCCCGCTGATCTCCTTCGACGTCAACTACCGGCCCGGGCTGTGGCGTTCCGGTGACCCGGCGCTGCTCGCCGTACTCGCCCGCCGCTGCGACCTGGTCCTGGTCGGCGAGGACGAGGCGCAGGCCGCCTGGGGTCTGCCGGACGCCGACGCCGTGCGCGAGGCGCTACCCGAACCCGCCGTCCTCGTCGTCAAGCAGGGCGCGCTGGGGGCCACCGCCTACGAGGGCGGCGGCGAGGGCGTCTTCGTGCCCGCGGCCGCCGCACCCGTGGCCGACCTCGTCGGCGCGGGCGACGCCTTCGCCGCCGGGTTCCTGTCCGCGACGCTGCGCGAACAGCCGCTGCCCGACCGCCTCGCCCGCGGCCACGCGCTCGCCGCCGCGGCGATCGGGGTACGCGGCGACTCCCTTGCCGCCCTGGGCGAGGAGGCATGGGGGAGACTGCGCGCATGAGCCAGACCGTGGACCGCGCCCTGCGCATCCTGCCCCTGCTCGCGGAGGGGCCCGCCAACCTCGAACAGGTCGCCACCCGCCTGGACGTGCACAAGTCCACCGCGCTGCGGCTGCTGCGCACCCTGCACGAGCACGGCATGGTCTACCGCCAGGACGACCAGCGCTACCGCCTGGGCGCGCGGCTGTTCGCGCTCGCCCAGGAGGCGATGGAGCACCTGGACGTCCGGGGCATCGCCCACCCGCACCTCGTCGCGCTCGGCGAACTGACCGGCCACACCGTCCACCTCGCCGTGTACGAGGAGGGCGAGGTCGTCTACATCGACAAGGTCGAGAGCCGGTACCCGGTCCGCATGTACTCGCGGATCGGCAAGCCCGTCGCCATCACCGTGGCGGCCGTCGCCAAACTGCTGCTGGCCGATCTGCCCGAGGCCGAGCGGCGGGCGGTCGTACGGGGGCTGGAGTACCCGCGCTACACCTCCCGTTCGACCCCGGACGCCGCCGCCCACCTGGCCGAACTCGCCCGCGTGCGCGAGCAGGGCTGGGCGAGCGACCTCGGCGGGCACGAGGAGTCGATCAACTGCGTCGCCGCGCCGATCCGCGGCGCCGACGGCCGCGTCGCGGCCGCCTGTTCCCTGTCCGCCCCCAATGTGGTCGTCAGCGCGGAGGAGCTGCTCGAACTGCGTCCGCAGATCCAGCGCACCGCGGAGGCGATCAGCCGCGAGTACTCCGGAAAACCGAGCCAAGGAGCCTGATGAGCGACAAGACCGCGATCACCCCGCCGGGCCACACCACCCCGCCCGCCCGGTTCTCCCACGGCGTCCGCAAGGGCGGCATCCTCCAGGTCGCCGGCCAGGTCGGCTTCGGCCCCGCGGTGCCGGGCCAGGCCCCCGTCCCGGTCGGGCCGGGGCTGCGGGAGCAGACCCTGCAGACCCTCGCGAACGTCCAGGCGGTCCTGGAGGCGGGCGGCGCCTCCTGGGAGGACGCCGTCATGATCCGCGTCTACCTCACCGACACCGCCCACTTCGCCGAGTTCAACGCCCTCTTCGACGACTACTTCGCCGACCTGAAGGGCGCCCCCGCCGCCCGGACGACGGTCTACGTCGGCCTGCCCGCCGGACTGCTCGTCGAGATCGACGCCCTCGCCGTCCTGGACTGACGCCCGCCCCCCACCGCGCCACACGTCCCACCTCAGCACCCGTACGCCGTTCCGTGGTCCCCCCATGCCCGAAACCCACCGGGAGCCCGAGTGAACACCGAACCCGTCCCCCACACCGGCGGTCTCATAGCCCTGATCCCCGGCACCGCCGGGCTGCTGACCGTCGCCGTCCTCGGCATCGTCCTGTTGCTGTTCCTCATCATCAAGGCCAGGCTCCAGCCCTTCGTGGCGCTGCTGGCGGTCTCCATCGCGGTGGCGCTCGCCGCCGGGCTGAGCGTCACCGAACTCTTCGGCACCGTGCAGCGGTCGACCGCCACCAGCCTCATCGAGACCGGCATGGGCGGCATCCTCGGCCATGTCGCGATCATCATCGGCCTCGGCACCATGCTCGGCGCGATCCTGGAGATCTCCGGCGGCGCCGAGGCGCTGGCCGGCCGGCTGCTCGGCGCCTTCGGCGAGCGGCGGGCCCCGCTGGCGATGGGCCTGACCGGGCTCGTCTTCGGCATCCCGGTCTTCTTCGACGTCGGCATCTTCGTGCTGGCCCCGCTGGTGTACGCGGCCGCCAAGCGCAGCGGAAAATCGATTCTGCTCTACTGCCTCCCGCTGCTCGCGGGACTCTCCATGACGCACGCCTTCCTGCCCCCGCACCCCGGCCCGGTCGCCGCGGCCGCCGTCTTCCGGGTGGACCTCGGCTGGGTCGTCCTGATGGGCGTGGTCTGCGGCCTGCCGGCGGTGCTGGCGGCCTGGGCGTTCTCGGCGTGGATCGGCCGGCGCATCTTCGTCCCCGTGCCGCAGGACATGGCGGACGCCGTCGAGGAGGCACGGCAGGCGGTGCGCGGCGAGGGCAGGGAGGGAGATGACGCGCCGCGTCAGGAACCGGTCTCCGTCGGCGTCGTGCTGGCGATCATCGGCACCCCGCTGGTGCTGATCCTGCTGGCCACCTTCTCCTCCGTCACGATGGACGAGGGCACAGCCCGTTCGCTGCTCACCTTCTTCGGGCACCCCTTCGTCGCGCTGACCCTCGCGCTCTTCCTCGCGTACTGGCTGCTCGGCATCCGGCGCGGCTGGAGCCGGCGGAGCCTGGAGGCGGTCTCCACCGCCTCGCTCAAGCCGATCGGCAACATCCTGCTGGTCGTCGGCGCGGGCGGCGTCTTCGGCGCGGTCCTCAAGGCCAGCGGCATCGCCGACGCGCTCGCCAAGGCCTTCGGCGACGCCGGGCTGCCGGTGATCCTGCTGGCCTGGCTGCTGAGTGTGGCGCTGCGGGTGGCCCAGGGCTCGGCGACGGTCGCCATCGTGACGACGGCGGGCATCGTCCAGCCGGTGCTGGCCTCGGGGCACTTCTCTCAGGCCCACCTGGCGCTGGTCATCTGCGCCATCTCGGCGGGCTCGATCTTCGCCTCGCACGTCAACGACGGCGGATTCTGGATGGTCGCCAAGTACTTCGGCATCAGCGAGCGCGACACGCTGCGCACATGGACGGTGCTGGAGTCCGTGCTGTCGGTGGCCGGCTTCGCCGTCGCCGGCGCGGTGAGCCTGGCGGTCTGAGCGTGACACCGCGCCCCCGGGGGACGGGACCCCTCCCGGGGGCGCGGTGCGGCGGGTTACGGCAGGCCGTGCACGTGCGGGCCGACCGTGCCGGAGAAGCCGTTGCCGTTCGCCGCGTCCCAGTTGGTGGACCAGGTCATCGCGCCGCGCAGCCCCGGCCAGGTGGTGGAGGGCTTGAAGGAACCGCAGTTGGTGCCCTTGGTCAGGCAGTCCAGGGCGTTGTTCACCACAGTCGGCGAGACATAGCCGCTGCCCGCCGCCCGGGAGGACGCCGGGAGTCCGAGGCCGACCTGCGAGGGGGCCAGGCCGCTCTGCAGCTGGATGCAGGCGAGGGCCGTGATGAAGTCGACCGTGCCCTGCGCGTACACCTTGCCGTCGCAGCCGTTCATGGTGCCGCTGTTGTAGTACTGGGTGTTGACGACGGTCAGGATGTCCTTGATGTTCAGCGCGGTCTGGAAGTAGCCGAAGGACGTCGACTGCATGTCGATGGTCTGCGGGGCCATGGTGATGATCAGCCCGGAGCCCGCCTTGGCCGACAGGGAGCGCAGGGCCTGCGTCATCCAGGTCGCGTTGATCCCGTTCTCCAGGTCGATGTCGACACCGTCGAACCCGTAGGTCTGCATCAGCGAGAAGACGCTGTTGGCGAAGTTGTTCGCCGAGGCGGAGTCGTTGACGCTGATCGTGCCGTTCTGCCCGCCGACGGAGACGACGACCTTCTTGCCGGCCGCCTTCTTGGCCGCGATGTCGGCCTTGAACTGACTGACGGAGTAGTTCAGCGCCGGGTCGAGGGTGAAGGAGACCGCGCCAGGCGTGGTGGTGGCGTCGGCGAAGCTGACCGCGATGATGTCGTACTGGCCCGGCACCTGGGCGATGGTCTGCACCGTCGCGCCGTTGTTGAAGTTCTGCCAGTAGCCGGTGAGCACGTGCTTGGGCAGCGAGCCGCCACCGGTGGGCGTCGGGGTCGGCGTGGGGGTCGGCGTCGGCGTCGGGTCGGTGGGCGTGGGGGTCGGGGTGGGCGTGCCCGAGCCGGGCGCGCCCAGCAGGCTGACGTCGTCCGCGAGGTACGCGGGCTGCGCGTACCAGCCGTGGAGGTAGACGGTGACCGAGGTGGTGCTCGCGCCCGTGGTGAAGCTGGTGGACAGCGGCTGGTACGAGGTCGCGGACGGGGTCCAGACCGAGGCCTCCGCCATGCCGGTCCCGGTGGCGCCGAGGTAGACGTAACTGCCCTGGACGTAGGCGCTGAGCGTGTACGTCGAGTTGGGCCGCACGCTGACGGTCTGCGAGCAGCGGGAGTTGTCCGAGGAGGACGGCGTGCCCTGAAGGGCCTTGGTGCCGCCGTGGACGGGGGAGCCGACGGCCGAGCCGCTGGAGGCGGTGCACGTCCAGCCGGACAGGCCGCTCTCGAATCCGCCGTTGGTCACGAGGTTGGTGTCGGCGGCGTTCGCGCTGCCGGAGTTGGCGACGAGTCCCGCCACCGCGAGGGCGGCGGCTCCGACGGCCGCCGCGGCTCTCAGGGCGGTGCTCCGCGAGCGTGCGAGTTCCACTACTGCCTCCTGGGGGCGAGGAGTTGGGCAACGGGTACGCGAGTGGCCACTCTTGTGAGGTCGAAGTTTGGTCCAGACCAATCCCCCGGTCAATACCCCCGGGCGGCATCCCGCCCGGTGCTGTGCACGCCGCCGCGGCCGCGCATATGCGCGGAGCATCTGCGGTCGCACGCGTATTCGCCCCGTCACATGGGTACCGACTTCATCAAGTGTTCGGCGACTTAGCGCACTGCTCCCACTACACACCGATAGGCTCACCGCGATGGGACTGGGCGGGAGTTCCGGGAGGCAACGGGTGTCGAATGTCATAGCGGTCACGACGGACGACCTCGCGCTCCCCCTGGAGGAGCACGTGAGCCGCACCGTCGCCGCTCTGGAGGCCCACGGCCATCTCGTGGTCCTCGTGCCGCCCGACCCCACCGACCCGCTGCGCCGCCGTGTGCACACCGTACGGGCGGCCCTGGAGGCGGACCGGGTGGCGATCGTGCCCGTCGACGTGCCGCCGCTGGCCGCCGTCCTGCTCGCCGAGCAGCTGCGGCAGCTCGCCGCGACCGACCTCGGGCCCGGAGTGCTCGCGGGGGCCGCCCGCCTGCTGTCGCACTACCTCCACTCCGGAGCGCTGCTGGGCTCCGTCGCCAAGCTCGACCGCGTGGCGGTCCCCGTCGGCGCGCACCTGAAATCGCTGCTGCCGGGCCGCCACTTCGCCGTCCTCGCCCATCCCGAGCCGCACCTCGTCGAGGCCGATCCCTCCGCGGTGCCCGCCGGACCCGCCTTCCTCACCCAGCTCGTGTTCGCCCAAGGCCACGGCGTCGACCCCGGCTGGGTCACCGGCCCGCTCGCCCGCACCTGGCGTGCCCAGCACGTGCGCGAGGTGCCGCTGCCCGCGGACTCCGCACGCTGGTGGGGCACCGGCAAGCTGGTCGAGTTCACCGCGTACATCGCCGACGTGGGCGTGCTCTACCAACTGGTCACCTCCGTGCGCCGGGACAGCTGCGGCTGGTGCGGCCTCGCGGTCATCGGCGACCGCTGCCTGTTCTGCTCGGCCCCGGTCGACGGACTTCAGCGCATCCGGCCGCCCGAGCGGCCGCGTCAGGTCGTGCACGCCGAACCGCGGCCGCACACCCTCGCGGCCCGCGCAGCGCCCTCCCTCCCGTCCCGTCCCTCCGACGATCCCTCCGAAGACTCTCCCCACCAGCACTCGGCACTTGAGCGATAGGGCCCCACCTCTATGAACTCACGTCAGCGTCGCGGCGTCGTCCTCCTCGTGGTCTCCGCGCTGTGCGCGCTCGCCGCGTTCGCGGGCGTCGTCACCGTCATCGGCGACGCGCGCTCCCAGGTCGGACCCAAGGTGACCGCGTACCGGCTGGCCAAGGACGTCCCCGCGTACGAGTCCATCGGCCGCGGCCAGCTGGAACCGGTCCGCATACCCGAGCGCTGGCTGCCCGCCACGGCCGTCCGGGACGTCGGGCAGCTCAGCGGCAAGATCGCCGCGGTCCCGCTGGAGCGCGGATCGCTGCTGCAGACCGACATGGTCGCCGAACGGCCCGCGCTGCAGGCCGGGCAGATGGAGATCGCGATCATGATCGACGCGGAGACCGGCGTCGCCGGCAAGATCACACCAGGGGCCCGGGTCAACATCTTCGCCACCTTCGCGCCCCGCAAGGACACCGACCCCGAGGTCTCGAAGATCATCGTGGCGAACGCCCGGGTCATCGACGTCGGGGAGATCAGGGCGTTCGACACCGGGGCCGACAGCCAGCGGGCCGGAGCCAAGGGCGTCCCCATCACCTTCGCGCTCGGCGCCGAGGACGCCCAGCGCGTCGCCTTCGCCGAGTCCTTCGCCCGGCACGTACGCCTCGCCCTGGTCGCCCCCGGCGACGACACCGCGCCGTCCGCACGCGACCGCACCTACACCCTCGCCCGGGACGGAGCCGCCTCGTGAACGGCGTCCGCATCCTGTCCGGCACCCCGGACCCCGACACCGCCCGTGCCCTCACCGGTCTGCTGCACCAGCTGCCCGGCGTCGACCCCGGCCCCGCGCTGCCCGACTCGACCACCCTCCTCGACGTCCTCGCGCGGGCCGCCGACACCGGGATCGACGAACTGCCCGAGGCCGTCGTCGTCCACGACCGCATCAGCCCGATGCCCGCCCTGGAGGTCATCCGGGAGATCGCGCTGCGCTTCCCGGCCGTCGGTGTCGTGCTGCTCACCGCCGACGCCAGCCCCGCGGTCCTGTCCGGCGCCATGGACGCCGGCGCGCGCGGCGTCGTCTCGCTGCCCCTGTCGTACGACGAACTCGGGGCCCGCATCGAGGCGGCCGCCGGCTGGGCGGCGGGCGTACGGCGCCATCTCAGCCCGCAGCAGGCCGCGTTGCCCGCCGTGCCCGGCGGGACGATGGTCGCCGTCGCCGGGGCGAAGGGCGGCGTCGGCACCACCGTGATCGCCGTGCAGCTCGCGCTGGCCGCGCAGGCCGCGGGGAAGTCCACCGCCCTGGTCGACCTCGACCTCCAGGGCGGCGACATCGCCTCCTACCTCGACGTCCAGTTCCGCCGCTCGGTCGCCGACCTCGCCGACATCCCCGACGTGACCAGCCGCGTGCTCCAGGACGCCATGTACGTCCACGAGGCCGGGCCCGCGCTGCTGCTCGCCCCCGGCGACGGCGAACGCGGCGAGGAGGTCACCGACCGCTCCGCGCGGCACGTCCTGCACGCGCTGCGGCAGCGCTACGAGGTCGTCGTCGTGGACTGCGGCACCCAGATGACCGCCGCCAACGCGGTCGCCGTCGAGACGGCCGACACCGCGCTGCTCGTCACCACCCCGGACGTCGTCGCCGTCCGCGCCGCCAAGCGCATGGTGCGCCTGTGGGACCGGCTGCAGATCCGCAAACCGCAGGACGTCCTCGTCACCGTCAACCGGCACACCCGCGGCAGTGAGATCCAGCCCTCGCTGGTCGCCCGCATCACCGGGACCAAGGTCTCCGCCGCCGTCGTCCCCGCGGCGTTCCGGGAACTGCAGGCCGTCGTCGACGCCGGACGGCTCCAGGACCTCGACAACCGCTCCACCGTCAAGCAGGGCGTGTGGGCGCTGGCCGCCGAGCTGGGCCTGTCCGGGGCGGCCGGCAGCGCCCTCGTCCCCCGCAAGGGCCGCCGCACCCGCGGCGACCAGGGCCAGGTCGCGCTGGAGACGCTCGGCATGACGCCGCTGATCCTGCTGGTGCTGGTCCTGGTCTGGCAGGCCGTGCTCGCCGGCTACACCTTCACCCTCGCCGGCCACGCCGCCGACCAGGCCGCACGCGCCGCCGCGGTCGGCAAGGACGCCCGCGCGGCCGCGGTCGACGACCTGCCGGGCGCCTGGAACCAGGTCACCGTGGACTCCGGCAGGGCCGACGGCATGGTGGACGTGACCGTCGGACTGAAGGTGCCCGTGCTCTTCCCCGGCTCCGTCGACTTCCCGCTGTGGGTCCGCGGCCACGCCTCCGCGGTCGACGAGGAGGTGGACGCCCCGTGACCGGCCGCTCCCGGCGGCGGGACCGGGGCAGCGCCTCGCTGGAGTTCCTCGGGATGCTGCCGATCCTGCTGCTCATCGCCCTGGCCGGCGTCCAGTTGGGCATCGCGGCCTACACCGCGGCCCAGGCCGGCACCGCCGCCCGCACCGCCGCCCGCATGGAGGCCCGCCACGACCACCCCCTGAGCGGAGCGGCGGCCGGCACGCAGGCCGTCAGCTCCTGGCTGCGGGACGGCACGAACGTGACGACCGACGGCGGCGGCGACGCCACGCACGCCACGGCCACCATCGAGATCCCCTCGGTGATCCCCGGCCTGAGCCCCGGCTCCGTCACCCGCAGCGCCACCATGCCCAGGGAGGACCACGAAGACGGCGAACTCGGGGAAGGAGCGGACGGATGAGCCTGCGCGACCGCATCGCGGCCCACGACGACACCGCCCCGCAGACGCAGGAGGGCCACCTCGTCGCCGTCTACCGCGCCAAGCTGCTCCAGGAGATCGACCTCGCCGAGATGTCCGCGCTCGCCGCCGCCGAGCGCCGGGTGCGCCTGGAGCGCGTCCTCGGGCACATCATCAGCCGCGAGGGCCCCGTGCTGTCCACGAAGGAACGCACGGGCATCATCCGCCGGGTCGTCGACGAGGCCCTCGGCCTCGGCATCCTCGAACCGCTGCTGGAGGACGCGTCGATCACCGAGATCATGGTCAACGGCCCGGACCGGATCTACATCGAACGCGGCGGCCGGGTGGAGCCCGTCGACGCCCGCTTCAGCAGCGCCGAGCAACTGCTGCAGACCATCGAGCGGATCGTCTCCACCGTCAACCGCCGCGTGGACGAGTCGAACCCGATGGTCGACGCGCGCCTGCCCTCCGGCGAGCGCGTCAACGTCATCATCCCGCCGCTCTCCCTGACCGGCCCGATCCTGACGATCCGCCGCTTCCCGCGCGCCTACACCCTGCACGAGCTGATCGGGCTCGGCACGCTCGACGAGCACATGCTGATGCTGCTCTCCGCGCTGGTGCGGGCGAAGTTCAACATCATCGTCAGCGGCGGCACCGGCTCCGGCAAGACCACCCTGCTCAACTCGCTGTCCGGGCTGATCCCCGGCGGCGAGCGCATCATCACCGTCGAGGACGCCGCCGAACTCCAGCTCCAGCAGGAGCACGTCGTCCGCCTGGAGAGCCGGCCGCCCAACGTCGAGGGCCACGGCCGGATCACCATCCGCGACCTGGTGCGCAACTCGCTGCGCATGCGCCCGGACCGCGTCATCGTCGGTGAGGTCCGCGGCGGCGAGACCCTCGACATGCTCCAGGCGATGTCCACCGGCCACGACGGCTCGCTGGCCACTGTGCACGCCAACTCGGCCGAGGACGCGGTGCTGCGGCTGCAGACCCTGGCGTCGATGTCCGAGGTGAAGATCCCCTTCGAGGCCCTGCGGGACCAGATCAACAGCGCGGTGGACGTGATCGTCCAGCTCCGCCGGGACGTGGACGGCACCCGCCGCATCGCCGAGATCGCGCTGCTGTCCTCCCGTGGCCGGGACACCTTCCGGCTCACCACCGCCACCCGCTTCCGCGCCGAGCCGATGGGCGCCGACCGGATCGTCCGCGGCTGGTTCCAGCACCAGCCGGTGCCGCGGGAGATGGCCGAACGCCTCTACCTGGCGGGGGAGTCGGTCCCCGCGGCCTTCGGCGTCGGGGAGACCGAGCTGGAGCTGTCGAGCCGGGAGGCCAAGTGAGTTCCGCGACGATGGCACTGGCCGTGCTCGGGGTCACCGGCATCGCCCTGCTGCTGGGCGTGTGGGGGCTGCACGCCTGGTCCGGCGGGCGCGCCGACCGGGCCGCCCTGGTCGACCGGCTGGCCGAGGTCCCGGCCGGCCGGCGCAGCACGGTCGCCTTCTCCGGACTGGACCGCCGGGTGCGCGCCACCGGGTGGGGCCGGCGGCTCGCCGCCCGGCTCGCGGCGACCGGCACCAACCTGACCCCCGGCCAGTTCACCGCCGCGGCGATCGGCGTGGTCGGCGGGTCCTGGCTGGTGGCCGATGTCGTCCTGGCGCCCTTCTTCGGGCCGATCGCCGCGCTGCTCGCGGCATGGGCGGTCAGCTCCTTCCTCGGCTGGCGGCGGCGGGTGCGCACCGAACGCTTCATCGCCCAGTTGCCCGACCTCGCCCGCGTCCTGGCCAACGCCACCCAGGCCGGGCTCGCCCTGCGCACGGCCGTCGGCATGGCCGCGGAGGAACTGGACGCCCCGGCCGGCGAGGAACTGCGCAAGGTCGCCGACGCGATGGCACTCGGCCACTCCATCGACGACGCCCTGGAGGAACTGCGTGAACGCCTCCCCAGCCGCGAACTGGTCGTCCTGGTCTCGACCCTCGTCCTGTCCTCCCGGGCCGGCGGCTCGGTCGTGGAGTCGCTGCGGAACCTCACGGTGACCCTGGAGGAGCGCAAGGAGACCCGGCGCGAGATCCGCACCCAGATGTCGCAGGTCACGGTCACGGCCTACGCGGTGCCGGTCATCGGCATCGGATCGCTGCTGCTGCTCGACCGGATCATGCCGGGCTCGCTCGCCGCGATGACCGGCTCGACCGCCGGACGGATCGCCGTCGTCGTCGCCCTCGGCCTGTACGTCGTCGGCTTCGCCCTCATCCGCCGCATGTCGCGGATCGACGTGTGAGGGGGGTGGGACACCGGTGATCTCCCTCGCCCTGGCCGCCGGCGCCGCGCTGGCCGTCCTCGGCCTGTGCTACGGCATCGGCCTCTACCGCTCCGAGGTCAAACTGCCGAGCGACCTCCAACTCGCCCTGGAGGTCGGCCGCACCCGCACCACCCGCGTCGGCAACGCCGTCGACCGCCTCGGCATGCGATGGGCGCCGCTCGTCCTGCGCCTGATGGGACCCGCCCGCGTCAGCCGCGTCCGCGCCCGCATCGACCACGCCGGCCACCCCTACGGCCTGACCGTCGACCGCTACGCCGCCCGCCGCGCCGTCTACGGGGCCCTGGGCGGGCTCGCGGCCCTCGTCCTGCTTCAGGCAGGGAACTGGTTCGCGGCGCTGCTGATGATCGCGTACGGCCTCGGCTGGACCGACCTCGGCATCTGGCTCGCCGTCCGCAAACGCCGCGACGAGATCGAGCGCACCCTGCCGGACTTCCTCGACGTCCTCGCGGTCGTCGTCAGCGCCGGACTCGGTTTCCGCCAGGCACTCGAACGCGTCGCCTCCGTCTACAAGGGGCCGTGGAGCGACGAGATCCGCATCGCCCTGCGCCAGATGGACATCGGCGTCAGCCGCCGCGACGCCTTCGACCAGTTGCGCAGGCGCAACAGCAGCGAGCAGGTGGGGCAGTTCGTCTCCGCCCTCCAGCAGGGCGAGGAACTGGGCGCGCCCATCGCCCGCACACTGCTCCAGATCGCCACGGACATGCGGCGCACCGAGGCGCAGAACGCCCGCCGCCGCGCGGCCCGTACGGTGCCGCGCGCGACAGGTGTCATCACGACGCTGCTCGTGCCCGCGACGATGATCCTCCTCATGACCGGGACGATCCTCGGTTCCCGGATCAACTTCGGTGATCTGCTGGGGTGATGGAGACGTGGGGGACATGGGGGAATGGCCGGGGCCCGGGACGGGTATGGACCCATGCCCGCCCCATCGGGTGCGGAAGTCCGCGACTGCGGTGTACCTTTGCAGTCGCAACCATATTTGCACCTGCAATCGAGCATGGACCGCAGCGGGTTGGCCCGAGGGGAGGCGGCGCACCGTGAACCTCGCCGCCGCCCTGTCCCGCCGCAACAGCCAGAGCCCGGCCGACGCAAGGGGCGCGGCCGGCGTACGTCACGTGACTACGGTTTGGGGCACGAGAGATGAGCAGGTGGGTTGTGAACCGGCTGACGGCGCTCAGCATGCGGATGCGGGCGCGCGTACGCGCCGGCGGCGACGCGGGGCAGACGTCCTTCGAGTACCTGGGGATCGCGGTGGTGATCGCCGTGATCATCGGGGTGCTGGCGACCACGGACATCGGAAATGCCGTAAGGACCGGCATCCTCGACAAGATTGCCGACATCGTCGGCGGCGGCTGAACCGGCGATTCGACGGCGACGGCGGTCAGACTCTCGGCATCTACATCGTTGCCGTCGCCGCCCTCTTCTTCCTCGCCTTCGCGTACTTCGCCGTGGGGCAAGCCGCTTCCATCCGCAACACCGCTCAGACGGCAGCGGATGCGTCGGCCCTGGCGGCCGCGCGGGAGGTTCGCGACAGTGTCCGGGAACCGTTCCTGGACGCCCTGGAGGACGGAGATCTCGACGGGCTGAGGGATCTTTTGGACCTGAGAGGGATGACCCCCGGCAACGCCTGTGGCGAGGCGGCGAACTACGCCGGTCAGAACGGAGCGATTGTCGACGAGTGCGTTGTGGGCGGTCCGGGCGGCGCCACGATCGCCCTCCACACCGCCGACACGGTCGGCAAATCGGTTGTGCCCGGCACGGAGTCGATGCCTGCGCATGCCACCGCCACGGCGGTCGTTGACAGCAGATGCAGTGTCGATGACGCGGACGGCGACGCGGTCACGTTCATCTGCGACGGTGACCGACTCACCGTGGACCCGACCGCCGGCGACTTCCACCTGAACTTGGCGGACTTCTACTTCGTCCATCTCAGTGAGTGAGGAACGGGGGACCGAATGCGATTTCAGCAACGGCGCCTACGCAGGCCCGCCGTAGTTACCGCTGCCGTGGCCCTCGCCACGGCCCTGGCGGGATGCGGTGGAGGCGGCACGGACGGGAAGGCTGACGCCACTCCGTCCGCGAAAACGAGCGCGCCGAGTGCCACGGGCAAAACGAGTGCCTCGCCATCGGATGAGCCGACGCAGATTCTGGCTCAGATGAAGGGTGAGAAGGACATCACCATCACGCTGACCGAGGCGACCCGGGACTCGGGCGGCTTCGTCACGATCAAGGGAACGCTCACCAACAACGGGACATCATTCTTCAACGCCAGCCCCTGGGTGGGGCAGGAGATGGCCGTGCAGAAATCAGGCGCTTCCGTCGCGGGAGCCGTGCTGGTCGACGAGGCGGGCAAGAAGCGCTACTACGTGCTGCGCGACACCGAGGGCAAGTGCCTGTGCACCATGGGCCTGACCCTGATCAAGCCGGGCGAGACCCGGCCGATCTTCGCGCAGTTCCCGGCTCCGCCGGCCACCACCACCGAGGTGGAGTTCCAGTTGCCGACGATGCCCCCGGCCAAGATCACGCTCTCGGAGGGGTGAGCCATGCCCCGTCCCCGACCCGTGGCCGTGGCTGCGGCCACCGTGCTGGGCCTCGCGCTCGTGTTCGTCACGCCGGTGGCGCACGCGGACGACGATCCGACGGCGCAGCCGACCCCGTCCGCGCCGACGCCGGTCGACGCGAACGACCCGGACCTGCAGCTCCCGGAGGGCGCGAAGCTGGCGCCGCCGAAGGTGCTGGACATCGTGTCGGTGACGGACGGGTCCTCGTCCGAGGACGCCTCCGCCGACGACGGGGAGGAGCGGCACGAGGAGTCCAACTCCTCGGTCACGTACGCCCTCCAGTCCGACGTGGTGTTCCCGAGGGACAGCGCGAAGCTCAATCCGGCCGCGACGGCGCGGATCCGGGCGATCGCGTCCGACATCGATGCCAGGAACGTGACGCAGCCGATCCGGGTGTTCGGCTTCACGGACAACCTCGGCTCGTACGAGCACGGCCAAGTGCTCTCCAAGAAGCGGGCCGACGCGGTCTACAAGATCCTCTCCGGGGAGCTGGCCTCGCTGGGGAACGACAGCCATTCGTTCCAAGTCCGCGGCTACAGCGAGGACTACCCGATCGCCGACAATTCCACCGAGGCGGGGCGCAAGCAGAACCGCCGGGTGGAGATCACGTTCCGGCCCTCCTGAGGCGTGCGGACGGCCGCCGGTCAACGGCGCGACTCACCCGGGCGGGGTACGCGCGACCCATGGGCGGTTAAATTCCGGGTTGCTCGCCTCGTCACGCGGAGTGACGAAACAGGCACGCCATCGGTATGTTTTGGGGAGAAGGACGCCGCTTATAGGGCCAAAGGGGTGAATCGGATTCCGGGTGGGGTCCTTTCTGAAGGGAACCTTCACATCTCCCTCATGACCTTGGTCCTGCAATGCGGCGGATACGCGGTACCTTGGAAGCCCCCCCCTCGGGCCGGTCCGCTCTCCCCCCCTGCGGACCGGCCCGTCTCCTTTCCCCGTCCGGGCCGGAGCGCCGAACACGCACCGTGATCACGGGATGCCTCTGGGGAAACGCCGCAGCACTGCCCCGGGTGCCCCGGACGTCAGGGGGCCGCGGGCTCCACGCCCACCGTCACGCCGGGCACCAGCCCCCAGCCGGACATCGCGCCGGCCTCCGCCTCCAGCACGTGCCGGGCCCGCAGCCGCGGCCGGCCGAGGCGGCCCGGGGCCATGGTGCGCACGGCCAGCACGCGCAGCCGCCGGTCGAGGTAGGCGACGTCGATGGCGAACCGCATCCCGAGGGTGTGGACGCTCGCGGCGGGCGTCAGCAGCAGGGCGCCGGTGACACCGTCACGTCCCAGCAGACCGCGGGTGCGGGCGCGGTAGGAGGCGGCGACCTCCAGCGGCACCACACCGCCGGGCAGGCGCAGTTGTGCGGTGCCGTCGTGCGGGCGGGTGCGCAATGCGGTCACGTCCCCTCGGGTCACGGGCCCGTGTACGGTCGCCCGGTGCATGTCTATCCGATCGTCGCGGCCGCTGTCTGGGGAACGGTCGCGGGTCTCGTCCTGCCGCGTGCGGCCCACCGTCTGGCGGTCGGCGAGGAGCAGTCGTGGCGGACGGCGGGCCCCGAGGGGGTTCCGTACCCGGCGGGAGTGCCGGGCTGGCTGGGGCCGGTGCGCGGCGCGTGGTGGGCGGACGGCCGCTGGTACGCCCTGTGCACGGCCGCGGTGTGCGCGGCGCTGGCCGGCCGCACGGGGGCGCGGCCCGAGCTCGCCGTCTGGATGCTGCTGGTGCCGCTCGCGGTGCTGCTCGCCCGGGTCGACCTGGCGGTGCTGCGGCTGCCGGACGTGCTGACGCTCCCTGCCGCCGCGGGGACGGCGGCCCTGCTCGGGGCCGCCTGGCTGGTTCCCGGCCACGCCGGGTCGTGGCCGCGCGCCCTGCTCGGGGGGCTGGCGCTCGGGCTGCTGCATCTCGTCCTGCACCTGCTCAACCCCGGCGGCATGGGTTTCGGCGACGTCAAACTCGCCCCCACCGCGGGGCTCGTGCTGGGCTGGTACGGGTGGGACTCGCTGGTGGCCGGGACCTTCACGGCCTTCCTGCTGGGCGCCGTTGCCGGGCTGGCGCTGCTGGCGGCCCGGCGGGCGGACCGCGGGACGCCGCTGCCCTTCGGGCCGTTCATACTGGCCGGCGCCCTGGCCGGGGTGCTGTTGCTCCCCTGACCAGGACGCCGGACGGTGCGGTGGTGCTCCCGGTCACGCCTCGCTGCTGCGCGACCAGAGGTTGACGCCCGACTCCAGGGCGAAGGTGTCGATCTGCGCGAGCTCGTCCGCGGTGAGGGCCGGGGCGCCCACCGCGCCCACGTTGGCCTCCAGCTGGGCGACGCTGCTCGCGCCGATCAGCGCCGAGGTGATCCGCGGGTCGCGCAGCACCCAGCTCAGTGCGAGCTGGGCCAGCGACTGCCCGCGGCTCGCGGCGATGTCGTTCAGGCCGCGCAGCCGGCGGACGACCTCGTCGGTGATCAGCGTCGGGTCGAGCGACTTGCCCTGGGCGGCGCGCGAGCCCTCGGGGATCCCGTTGAGGTACTTGTCCGTCAGCAGGCCCTGGGCCAGGGGGACGAAGGGGATGCAGCCCATGCCCTCGTCGTCCAGGACGTCGAGCAGGCCCTCGTCCTCGACCCAGCGGTTGATCATGGAGTAGGAGGGCTGGTGGATCAGGGCCGGCACGCCCATCTCGCGCAGCAGGCGGGCCGCCTCGCGGGTGCGCTGCGGGCCGTACGAGGAGATGCCGACGTACAGCGCCTTGCCCTGCCGGACGGCGGACGCCAGGGCGCCCATCGTCTCCTCCAGCGGGGTCTCGGGGTCGTAGCGGTGCGAGTAGAAGATGTCGACGTAGTCCAGGCCCATGCGGCCCAGGGACTGGTCGAGTGAGGACAGCAGGTACTTGCGGCTGCCCCATTCGCCGTACGGGCCGGGCCACATGTCGTAGCCGGCCTTGGTCGAGACGACCAGTTCGTCGCGGTAGGGGCGGAAGTCCTGGGCGAAGATCGTGCCGAAGTTGGACTCGGCCGAACCGTAGGGCGGGCCGTAGTTGTTGGCCAGGTCGAAGTGCGTGACGCCGAGGTCGAACGCGCGGCGCAGGATGGCGCGCTGGGAGTCGAGGGTGCGGTCGTCGCCGAAGTTGTGCCAGAGGCCGAGCGAGATCGCCGGGAGCTTCAGGCCGCTGCGGCCCGTCCGGCGGTACTCCATGGCGTCGTAGCGCTCGTCGGCGGCGCGGTAGAGAGTGCGAATATCCACGGAAGTCGTCCTATCACGAGGGCGCCCGGCGGCCCGCGCACCCGGTTCGGCGCCCCGCGGGGAGGCGCGTTAGTGTTGCCGCGGGGGGACGACCGCAGGAGGGGCCCGGCAATGAATTTGCGCGACCTGGTACGCCTCAGGTTGACCGACCTGTATGCCCACCGGGTGGAGCGGCGGCTGGATCCGGCCCAGAGCCCCAAGCACATCGGGGTGATCCTGGACGGCAACCGCCGCTGGGCCAAGGCCGCGGCGCGCACGACCGAGCAGGGCCACCGGGCCGGCGCGGACAAGATCACCGAAATGCTGGGCTGGTCCGAGGAGACCGGCGTCGAGGTCGTGACGCTGTGGATGCTGTCCACCGACAATCTCGACCGCCCGGCGGAGGAGCTCGTCCCGCTGCTCGGCATCATCGAGGACGCGGTGCGCGGCCTCGCGGCGAGCGGCCGCTGGCGCGTCCACCACGTCGGGGCGAAGGACCTCCTGCCGTCGCGGACGCAGTCCGTCCTCAAGGAGGCCGAGCAGGCCACCGAGGGCGTCGAGGGCATACTCGTGAACGTCGCCGTGGGATACGGCGGCCGGCAGGAGATCGCGGACGCGGTCCGCTCCCTGCTCCACGAGCACGCCGGACGCGGCACCTCCATCGAGGACCTCGCGGAGATCCTCGACATCGACCACATCGCGGAGCACCTCTACACCCGCGGCCAGCCCGACCCCGACCTCGTCATCCGGACCTCCGGCGAGCAGCGGCTGTCGGGCTTCATGCTGTGGCAGAGCGCCCACTCGGAGTACTACTTCTGCGAGGTCTTCTGGCCCGCGTTCCGCAAGGTCGACTTCCTGCGGGCGCTGCGCGACTACACCGCCCGCCACCGCCGCTACGGGACCTGACGGCGCCGGCCCCCGGGGCCGGGTTTTCGCGCCGTGAAACGACACGCCGGGGCGGAGCACCCGTTCGGAGGACTGCCGCGGTGCCTCGCGGGCCCTCCGTGAAGGCGTCCTCGCCGCCCTCCGTACGCCGGACCTGCCGCGCGGCCGCGTGACGCGGCCGCCCGTGACCGCTTCTCGCGGTGTCCGCCGGCAGGAACCGCCTGCGCACCCCTCGCGGGGCCTGGCCGCAGGTCGCAGGGGTGTACGAGCGCCCGCGATGAGAGATACGCCACACCGGGGCAGGGCCGAATGCCGTGACGGACGTGGCCGGATTGCGCTGCGGGGGCCGGTGGGAAAACGGCCGGAGAAGCAGCGGAGACGCGCGGGCTTGGGCCAACGGCTGTCATATGCAGTCGCATAGGCCTCCACTTTCGAGGGAATAGATCCGTCAGACCGACATCCGGCCCATGGATGTCGGACAGCAGCGGACGGCACCTGGCCGTCCGCCCGGGAGGCCCTTTGCTCACGGACGTGCCGCTCTCAGCACTTGACTCGGACGGCACTGACCGCGTCGACTCGAAGGGCCGTGGTTCGGCCCTGGTGGTCGCTCCCGGCCCTGTCCCGCGCGACGCCGTCGCACCCCGACCTCTTCCGAGGGGGTTCGTCCACACGTGGTGACCAGCAAGAATCGCCGTGAGCACGACCGGCGCACATACGTACTCGACACCAGCGTGCTGCTTGCCGACCCGCATGCCCTCCTCCGCTTCGACGAGCACGAGGTGGTACTCCCGGTCGTGGTGGTGACCGAGTTGGAGGCCAAGCGCCACCACCCGGAGCTCGGCTACTTCGCCCGCCAGGCGTTGCGGCTGCTCGACGAGTACCGGGTCCGGTACGGGCGGCTGGACGCGCCCATCCCGATCGGCGAGCTGGGCGGCACCCTGCGCGTCGAGCTGAACCATTCGGACCCGGGCGTGCTGCCGGCCGGCTTCCGGCTCGGCGACAACGACTCGCGCATCCTGGCGGTGGCCCGCAACCTGCAGGCCGAGGGCTACGACGTGACCGTCGTGTCCAAGGACCTGCCGCTGCGGGTCAAGGCGTCCTCCGTCGGCCTGCTGGCCGAGGAGTACCGGGCCGAGCTGGCGATCACCTCGGGCTGGACCGGTATGGAGGAGGTGGTGGTCCCCGCCGAGCAGGTGGACGAGCTCTTCCAGAGCGAGATCGTCGACCTGCCCGAGGCGGACGGGCTCCCGGTGCACACGGGTCTGGTCCTGCAGTCCGAGCGCGGCAAGGCGCTCGGCCGGGTCACGGCCGACGGGCGGGTGCGGCTGGTGCGCGGCGACCGGGAGGCGTTCGGCATCCACGGGCGCAGCGCCGAGCAGCGGATCGCGCTCGACCTGCTGCTCGACCCGGACGTCGGCATCGTGTCGATGGGCGGCCGGGCCGGCACCGGCAAGTCGGCGCTCGCGCTGTGCGCGGGCCTCGAGGCGGTGCTGGAGCGTCAGCAGCACCAGAAGGTGATGGTCTTCCGGCCGCTGTACGCCGTGGGCGGGCAGGAGCTCGGTTACCTGCCGGGCAGCGAGGCCGAGAAGATGAGCCCCTGGGCCCAGGCGGTCTTCGACACCCTGGGCGCGGTGACGTCCAAGGAGGTCATCGAGGAGGTCGTGGCGCGCGGCATGCTGGAGGTCCTGCCGCTGACCCACATCCGGGGGCGTTCGCTGCACGACGCCTTCGTGATCGTGGACGAGGCGCAGTCCCTGGAGCGCAATGTCCTTTTGACCGTTCTGTCGCGTATCGGGCAGAACTCCCGGGTTGTTCTCACTCATGACGTCGCCCAGCGCGACAACTTGAGGGTGGGTCGGTACGACGGCGTGGTGGCCGTCGTGGAGAAGCTGAAGGGGCACCCGCTCTTCGCCCACATCACGCTGACCCGATCCGAGCGCTCGCCGATCGCCGCGCTCGTCACCGAGATGCTGGAGGACGGGCGGACGTGACGCGATGACGGGACGAGCCCGACAGGGGCCCGCCGTCAGGGCAGTTGAGCAGTACCGCTAGGCTGCTGCGCCGCAAGGGCGCAGCAGCCTAGCGGCGTCCGCGGCCACTACCGGGGGGTACGAGAAAATTCCGTGGCCCACGTGCCGTGTGAGGTTTGACACCCGGCAGGGAATTGCGTTGACGAGTGCGGCTAGGGCAGGCTGTCGGTTCTGTCAGGCCCTGCCCATGGCACACCCGTACCTATAAGCGTACGGAACCTCAGAATTGAACAGCGTTCGCCGTGGGCCGCCCGAGCTGAATCAGCGGAATCCCGCCTCGAGGGGGGAGACCACCGGGCCAGTAGCTTCTGTGACCGGTGCATGAAGAAGCCAGTGCGAAGGGCACGATCGCGTCCGTGAGGTCACCAAGCGGGCGACGCTGGAAGGAAACCGTGTGAGCCGGATCTCGGTCCGGGGATTCGCGGTGGCTTCGGCCACTGCGGTCACCACCGTGGGCGCTGTCGTCGGTGTCGCCTCCGGTAGCGAGCAGCCGGGCCTGCAGCCCGTCGCCGCCACCGACGCGACGACCGTTCTCGCGGACATCCCCGCGGGGCAGCAGGTTCAGCAGGCGTCGCTGACGCAGCAGGTGCAGGCACAGACGGACGCCGCCGACGCCACCGCGCGCAAGGCCGCGGAGGAGTCCGCCCGCAAGCAGGCCGCCAAGGACGCCGCCGCCCGCAAGCAGGCCGAGAAGAAGGCCGAGGAGAAGCGGAAGCAGGAAGCCGCCTCCCGTGCCGCGGAGCGCGCCGCCCTCGTTGTGAAGGCCTCGTACACCACCGCCGAGGTCCGGGCGATGGCGCAGGGGATCATAGGCGACGCCACCCAGTACCAGTGCTTCTCCAACATCGTCTCGCACGAGAGCGGCTGGGACTACACCGCGACGAACTCCTCCTCGGGGGCGTACGGGCTCGTGCAGGCCCTGCCCGGCTCCAAGATGGCCTCCGCGGGTGCCGACTGGCGCACCAACCCGGGCACCCAGATCAAGTGGGGCCTCAACTACATGAACAGCCGCTACGGCAGCCCCTGCGGCGCCTGGTCGTTCTGGCAGAACAACAGCTGGTACTAGGCAATACGCCTGAATCATCCGGTACCGCCACAAAGCACCGCCGAGCCCCTGACCCCCTCTGTGGGTTCAGGGGCTCAGTGCGCGTACGGTGGTGCGGTCGGAAAGACCGCGGGGGGCGGGGGACAGGGGTACAAGGATGTCGGAGAAGCGCCAGTGGGGCGCCGGTCTGGCCGCCGAACTGGCCAGGCTGGCCGGCCGGCTGGAGGAACAGCGCCGTGCCGCGGCCGAGAAGGCGCGCGCGGAGGCGCGCGCCGAGACCCGCCGCCAGGAGGAACAGGCCGCCGCCGCACGCCGGTACGTGCCCCGCGGTGCCGGCCCCGGGAACCCGGTCTCCCAGGTCCCGTGGAGCATGCGGGTCGCCGCCGAGGTCGGCTGGCGGCTGCTGGTGCTGGCCGGCACCGTCTGGGTGTTGATGCGCGTGATCGGCACGATCCAGCTGGTGGTGCTGGCCTTCGTGGCGGCGCTGCTGATCACCGCGCTGCTGCAGCCCTTCGTGGGCCGGCTGAAGCGGCTGGGCGTGCCGCGCGGCGTGGCCACCGCCATCGTCTTCATCGGCGGCTTCGTGATCATGGGCCTGGTGGGCTGGTTCGTGGTCTGGCAGGTCATGGAGAACGTCGACAACCTCTCCAGCAGCCTCCAGGACGGCATCAACGAGCTGAAGCGGTGGCTGCTCAACAGCCCGTTCCATGTGACCGAGGACCAGATCAACCAGATCGCGGTGAACCTCCAGGACGCGATCGGCACCAACTCCAAGGCCCTCACCGACGCCGGGCTCCAGGGCGTCACCGTCGTCGTGGAACTGCTCACCGGCATCCTGCTGGCGATGTTCAGCACGCTCTTCCTGCTCTACGACGGCCGCAACATCTGGAACTGGTGCCTGAAGCTCTTCCCCGTCGCCGCCCGCGACGGACTGGGCGGGGCCGGACCGCGGGCCTGGCGCACGCTCACCCTCTATGTGCGCGGCACCGTGATCGTGGCACTGATCGACGCCATATTCATCGGTATCGGCATCTACTTCCTCCGGGTGCCGATGGCGGTGCCGCTCGCCGTCATCATCTTCCTGGCCGCGTTCGTGCCGCTGGTGGGCGCGGTGGCCTCGGGCACGATCGCGATGGTCGTCGCGCTGGTGACACAGGGGCCGTTCACCGCGCTGATGGTGCTGGTCGTCGTGCTGGCGGTGCAGCAGATCGAGGGCCACATCCTCCAGCCGTTCATCCTCGGCCGGGCCGTGCGGGTGCACCCGCTGGGCGTGATCCTCTCCGTCGCCGCCGGATCGCTGATCGCGGGCATCGGCGGCGCGGTGGTCGCCGTACCGCTGGTCGCGGTCACCAACACCGTCGTGGTCTACCTGCGGGCCAACTCCCGGCAGGCGGCGCTGCGGGCGGCCGAGTCCGAGGCCGGTCCGCAGGACCCCGCCCCGGCCGGGACCGTCCCCGCGCCGGCGCCCGGACTCCCCGGCCCCGCCCCCGAACAGGGCGCCTGAGCCGCCCGCGGGCCCGGCCCCCTCGGGGGAGGCCGGGCCCGCCGGGCGTCACTCCGTACGCAGTCCGTCCGGGCGCATCATGCGCCACAGCGGCGGCAGGCTGAGCAGGGTCACCAGCAGGACGACCCCGGCGGCGATGCCGCTCATCGCGGCGACGCTGCCCCAGGCGAAGTGCAGCGGCTCGCCGACCATCTTCAGCAGGGCCGCGCCGAGCCCGGCGCCGCCGACGACGGCCAGAGCGAGACCGAGCGCGACCGGGAGCGCGGTCTGCCAGAGCACGGACAGCCCGAGCACCGAGCGCCGGGTGCCGAAGGCGACCAGGACCGCCAGCAGCTTCCTGCGCTCGCGCAGCTGCTCCAGCATCGAGACGAGCAGGCTCGCGCCGATCAGGGCCAGCGTGGCCGCGGCGCCGACGAGCAGGCCGCGCCGGATGGTGGCGAACTTCTTGTCCTCGTTCGTCCCCTGGAGCTGGTAGATGTCGGCCAGCGGGTCCAGGCGCACCGTGGTGTTGCGGGCCTGCTCGAACGCGTCCGGCGCGTGCGGGTCCGTCCGGAGCATGACCTTGACGTCCGGGCTCTGCAGCAGGGCCACGTCCAGGGCCCGAGGAGTGGCCAGCACGCCCCACTCCTGGGCGCCGTCCGGGGAGACGCGTGAGGTCACCCGGTGGGCGCCGGCCGGCACGGTCCACAGCTGCGGCGTCCCGGTGTAGTGGTCCCCCTGCGGCATGTTGAGGTCGATCGCGTGACCCGGCCGCGCAACCGCGTTGATGTCGCCGTAGCCGTACGGGTCGCCGGCGAGGAACACGTCGCCGTCCGCGCAGCCGCCGCTGGTGTTCACCAGTTCGCCGAGCGTGGCGCAGTCGGCCACCAGGACCGGCACCGACGGCAGGTCGGTCGTGGATTTCTTGGTGGAGGTGTCCGCCGGCACGGCGTACGAGGAGACCACCCCGAGTGCGTCCCGCACCCCCGGGGTGGCGGCGTACGCCCGCTCGACCCGCTCGGCCTCGGCTCCGGTCCGCACCCCCGTGGAGGCGACCAGTTGGGCCCGGTGCGGGTCCTTGCCGCTGTCGGTGACGAACTCCCCGTGCACTCCGGTGAACAGGGTCTGCAGGGCGATCGCCCCGGCAACGGCGGCCGTCACGCCGCTGACCATGCGGGCCGAGGCGCCGCTGTTGAGCTGGATCCGGCGGGTGGCCAACTGCCAGGGCACCGGACCGCCGCGGAACCGGCCGACGACCCACTCGACCACCCAGGGCAGCAGGGCGGTGAGGCCCACCAGGAGCAGGACCGTGCCGGCGGCCACCTGGTACGAGTTCACGCCGTTTTCGTTGCTGACCGCGCCGAAGAGCGGGGCCAGCAGTGCGGCACCGGCCAGCGGGATCAGCAGCCGCCACCACAGCCGGCGGCGCCGCGCCGTGGCGTGGCGCACGACACCGAGCGGCTCGACGGCGATGCCGCGCATGGCCAGCAGCGTCACCGCGACCGCGGCCGCCGGCACCGCCAGTCCCACCAGCAGGGCCAGGCCCGGGCCGGGGCTGATGTCGGAGGGGTAGACGCTGATGTCGTACAGCGTCACGTCGGCCGCGAACTGCCGGGTGCCCAGGAACAGCCCGGTGCCGACGGCCAGTCCGAGCAGTGAGCCGAACAACGCCTCGCCCGCCGCGACCCGCCGGGTCATCCGGCTGTCGGCGCCCACCAGCCGCAGCGCGGCCAGCCGGCGGTCGCGGCGCTCGCCGCCGAAGCGGACGGCGCTGCCGATGAAGACCGCCACCGGCAGCAGCAGCACCACGAAGATGATGACCACCAGCAGGGACAGGATCCCGCCGAGTGGTTCCGAAGTGATCGAGCCGCGCCCGAAGTACGGGATGCGGGTGGCGTTGCCCGTGCCGATGTCGTCGCCGGTGCCCCGGGCGACGAGCTTGTCGCTGCCCGCGTAGTAGGCCAGTTCGGCCGGCCCGACCAGGCCCTTGTCGCCGATGGTGCCGGTGATCCGGTAGTCCAGGCGCTCGCGCAGCAGGGCGCTGCCGGGCTTGTCGAGCAGCCGCTTCAGGGCGGGGGAGACCACCATCTCACCGGGTGCCGGCATCGCCTTGACACCGGGCGGCAGGACCGGGCGGTCGCCGTCGGCCTTCAGGAGCAGGCCGCGGATGTCGTCGTCGCGGAAGGTGGTGTTCGCCTCGGCGTACAGCACGGTGCTCGCGCTGACCTTGGGCGGGTCGTTGAACCAGGAGTAGTCCCGGTCGTAGCCGCGGTCGTCGCGGGCGCCCAGCATCGCCGGGACGGAGGCGGCCACCAGCAGCAGCGCCACACCGAGGCCGACGCCGACCGCGGTCAGTACGGTGCGGGTCCAGCCCTCGCGCCCGCCGGTGGTGGCGAAGCGGAAGCCCAGCCCCACATCGCGGACCCAGCCGGACAGGAGGCCGCCCCGCGCTTCGGTTCCGGAACTCATGCCACGCGCTCCATGTCCCGTGACGTGCCGTCCCGTACGACGACCTCGCGGTCGGAGTAGGCGGCGACCCGTGCCTCGTGGGTGACCAGGACGACGGCCGCACTGGTGTCCCGGGCGGCGTCGGTCAGCAGGCGCATCACGCGCTCGCCGTTGAGGGAGTCCAGGGCGCCGGTCGGCTCGTCGGCGAAGACCACCCGGGGCCCGGTGACCAGCGCACGGGCCACCGCGACCCGCTGGCCCTGGCCGCCGGAGATCTCGCCGGGCCGCTTGCGGCCCAGGTCGTCGACCTCCAGCCGGGCCATCCACTCCGTGGCGCGGGCCTCGGCCTCCTTGCGCTTGACGCCGTTCAGCCGCAGCGGCAGTGCCACGTTCTCCACGCAGGTCAGCTCGGGCACGAGCTGGCCGAACTGGAAGACGAAGCCGAACTCGCCGCGGCGCAGCGCGCTGCGCTCGGCGTCGCTCATCGCGGTCAGGTCCCGTCCCCGGTACAGGACCTGGCCGGAGTCCGGCCGCACGATGCCGGCCAGGCAGTGCAGCAGCGTCGACTTGCCGGAGCCGGACGGCCCCATGACGGCGACGACCTCGCCCGCGCGTATGCCGAAGGCGGCGCCGTCCAGCGCCGGGGTCGGGCCGTACGCCTTGTGCAGGTCGACGGCCTCCAGCAGCAGGTCCGTGGTGGTCATGCGGTTACCTCCGCCGCGAGTCGGTCCAGTCGTGCCGTGGTGAGTTCCAGCCACCGCAGGTCCGCCTCGAGGTGGAACAGCGCGTGGTCGCAGACCAGCTGGTCGGCGAGGTCGCCCTCGCGCTTGCGCGCGGTCAGCTCCCGCATCAGGCGCAGGTGCTCGGAGCGCTGGGTGTCCAGCAGGTCGGCGGCGCTGCGGCCGGTCAGCAGCGCGAGGACGACCTTGGTGTACAGGGTGCTCTGCAGGTAGGGCTCGGGCTTCTCGGGCTCCGCGAGCCACGTGCCGACGTCGGTGATGCCGGCGTCGGTGATCGCGTACCGCTTGCGCTCCGGGCCGCCGCCGGGCTCGATGCCCTCGACCTCGACGAGCCCGTTCTTCAGCAGCCGCGCCATGGTCGAGTAGACCTGGCCGTAGTGCAACGGGCGGTCGTGGCCGAACTTTTCGTCGAAGGCCCGCTTCAGGTCGTACCCGTGGCGGGGGCCGGACTCCAGGAGCCCGAGCAGGGTGTGGCCGATGCTCATGCGGAGGACTCTACATGAGGGGTATACCTGCAGTGTATAGATCTTGTGCATAGTGACGAGGGTGTGACACAGCCCCCGCTGAGCAGGCCCTGTGCCCAGCAGCGGACACGATGCAGCCCCGGAGCACGGACGGACATCACGTGCGCCGGGGCTGCGATCAGGAGGAGGTCACAAGCCGTTGACGTTGGCGGCGATGCGGTCGCCGACCTCCTTGTCGATGTTGCGCCAGTACTGGACCGCGCGCTCCAGGACGGGGGCGCTGACCCCGTTCTTCAGGTGCCCGGAGACATTGGAGACCAGCCGGTCGCGCTGGGCATCGTCCAGGACCTTCCGGACCATCGTCCCGGCCTGGCCGAAGTCGTCGTCCTCGCGGTGCAGCTTGTAGGGCTCGTGCACCATGTTGCCCGCGACCTCCCAGCCGGCCGGCTCGCCGAAGCGCTCGATGTCGGCCTCGGGCCCGCCGAAGGAGTTCGGCGCGTACGGTGCCGCCGTGCGCGACGGCTCGTACCGCATCGGGCCGTCCTTGGCGTACGAGCGCACCTCGGTGTGCGGACGGTTCGGCGGCAGCTGCGCGTAGTTGGGGCCGATCCGGTAGCGGTGGGTGTCCGCGTACGAGAACAGCCGGCCGAGGAGCATCTTGTCCGGCGAGGGGCCGATGCCGGGCACCATGTTGCTGGGCTCGAAGGCGGCCTGCTCGATGTGGATGAAGTAGTCCTCGGGGTTCTTGTTGAGCGTCATCCGGCCGACCTCGATCAGCGGGTAGTCGCCGTGCGGCCACACCTTGGTCAGGTCGAACGGGTTGAACCGGTAGTCCGCCGCGTCGTCGAACGGCATGATCTGCATGTACAGCGTCCACGAGGGGTGATCGCCGCGCTCGATGGCCTGGTACAGGTCACGGCGGTGCAGGTCGCCGTCGGCGCCCGCGTAGTGGTCGGCCTCCTCCTGCGTGAGGAAGTCGATGCCCTGGTCGGTCTTGAAGTGGTACTTGACCCAGAACCGCTCGCCGCCGCCGTTGACCCACATGTAGGTGTGGGAGCTGTAGCCGTTCATGTGGCGGTACGACTTGGGCACGCCGCGGTCGCCCATCAGCCAGGTGACCTGGTGCGCCGACTCCGGGGACAGCGTCCAGAAGTCCCACTGCATGTTGTTGTCGCGCAGTGAGCTGTCGCGGCGGCGCTTCTGGCTGCGGATGAAGTCCTGGAACTTCATCGAGTCGCGCACGAAGAAGACCGGCGTGTTGTTGCCGACCAGGTCGTAGTTGCCGTACTCGGTGTAGAACTTCAGCGCGAAGCCGCGCGGGTCGCGCCAGGTGTCCGGGCTGCCCATCTCGCCGGCCACCGTCGAGAAGCGGGCCAGCATCTCCGTCCGCCGTCCCGGCTGGAAGAGATCGGCCTTGGTGAACTGACTGACGTCGTTCGTCACCTCGAAGACGCCGTACGCGCCCGAACCCTTGGCGTGCACCACACGCTCCGGAACCCGCTCGCGGTTGAACTGCGCCATCTTCTCGATCAGGTAGTGGTCCTGGAGGAGGATGGGGCCGTCCGAGCCCACCGTGAGCGAATGGGCATCGCTCTCCACCGGAATTCCGGCGTTGTTGGTGGTGTAGGGGGTGCTCATGTGAATGTGTCCTCCCGTCGATCTTCGGAAGAGTCCGTCGGGGGCTCCTGGTCGCTCACGACCACACAAACACTGAAACACCGGCTCGGCACGCCGGGCAATGCCTTCCGGCAGCAGATCTGGACAAAGTCCAGAAATGCACCCGGTACGGACACGGAGCGTCTAGCGCTGGACACCGCCCGGAATGCCCATTTCGAACCAGACCACCTTGCCGGCGCTCAGCCGGGTCGCTCCCCAGCGCTGGGCCATCCGGTTGACCAGGTACAACCCGCGGCCGCCCTCGTCCTGCGGCTGGGCATGGCGCATCCGCGGCAGCGTGGGGGCGTCGTCGCCCACCTCGCAGCGCAGCACGTCCGTGCGGAGCAGCCGCAGGGTGATGGGCCGTTCGGCGTACCGCACCGCGTTGGTGACCACCTCGCTGACCAGCAGCTCGGTCGCCTCCGCCAGCGGCTCCAGGCCCCAGCGGTTCAGCGCCTGGCGCACCAGCCGCCGGGCCCGGCCCGCGGTCTGGGCGCGCGGCTCGAGGAACCAGTACGCCACGTCGCGCGGCGCGATGCCGTCGAAGCGGGCGGCGAGCAGCGCGATGTCGTCGTCCCGGTCGCCCGGGCCCACGATCTCCAGCACCTCGTCGCACAGCGGCTCCAGCGGCGGCGGGCACATCACCGCGGAGGCGGTGTGCAGCCGCTCGCGCAGCATCTCGATACCGCCCCACACGTCCCGCGCCCGCGACTCCACCAGACCGTCCGTGTAGAGCAGCAGCGTCGCGCCCGCCGGGGCGGGCAGCTCGACCGCCTCGAACGGCACGCCGCCCACGCCGATCGGCGCGCCCGGCGGTACGCGCAACACCTCGGCCAGCCCGTCCGCGTGCAGCAGCACCGGCGGGGGGTGGCCCGCGTTGGCGATGGTCACCCGGTGCGCGATCGGGTCGTAGACCGCGTAGATGCAGGTGGCCATCCGGTCCTGGCCGAGCCGCTGGGCCTGCTCGTCGAGGTGGTAGAGGACCTCCTGCGGCGACAGGTCCAGCCCGGCCAGGGTCTGCACGGTCGTCCGCAGCTGCCCCATGATCGCCGCCGAGGTCATGGAGTGGCCCATGACGTCGCCGACGACCAGTGCCACCCGGCTGCCGGGCAGCGGGATCGCGTCGTACCAGTCGCCGCCCACCCGGGCGGACTCGGCGGCCGGCAGATAGCGGCTGGCGAGGCGCACCCCGGTGGGCTCCGGCAGGGAGTCCGGCAGCATCTCGCGCTGCAGGGAGTCGGCGATCGACGCCTCGCGGTCGTAGAGCACCGCCTTGTCCACGCCGAGTGCGGTGTGGGTGGCCAGTTGAGCGGCGACCAGCAGGTCGTCGGGGTCGAAGGCGGCCCGCTCGGGACGGCGCAGCAGCACGGTCGCGCCGATCACCCGGCGGCGGCCGCGCAGCGGGGCCAGGATGGCCCGCCGGCCGGTCGGGAGGTCTAACGTGTCGCCGGACCCCGCGTCCGGGCAGCCGCCCACCAGCTCCAGCAGCGCGGCCGAGGCCTGCGGACTGTCGGAGAAGACCGGGCGCACCCCGCGCAGCACCTCCGCCAGCGGCCCGTCCATCGCCACGTCCACGACCTCGGCGGCCGCGCCGTACTGGCCCTCGGTGGACGGTACCACCGGCATCAGCAGGCCCTCGACGGGCTGCTCGGTGTCGTCCGGCACGCGGTCGGTGCGGCGCAGCCGCAGCAGGAGCGGGCCCGAGGGACGCTCGTCGCCGACCGGCAGCGGGTCGCGCAGGTAGACCAGGATCGCGTCGGCGAAGGCCGGCACCGTCGAGCGGCACAGGCCCAGCACGATCTCGTCCAGGTCCAGGCCGCGGGCGATACGGCGGGTGGCCGCGCCGACGTAGCGCAGCCGCTCGGCCTCGGCCTGCCCGGCCCGGCCGCGGTTCTGCGGGCCGACCTTCTTCAGCGGGCGCCCGGCGGTGGACTCCTCGTCGACCGGGTGGCCGCCGGGGCCGCCGTTGCGGCCGCCCGAGCGCGCGGCGGGCACACCGGCGTCCGGCATCCGCGCACGGGTGCGCGGCTCACCGCTCTCGGGCTGCGCGGGACCGGAGGCCCCGGGCGTGCCCGGGGCGCTTCCGGCGGCGGAGGTACGGCGGCCGGGCTCGACCGGGGCGGCCATGGCGGTGGCCGCCCGCAGGTCGTGCGTGGAGGGCCCGTCCCACGGCGGGCCCGCGGAGTCGTCGCCGGGGGTACCGGGCGGACGCAGATGCGCCGGCTGCCGGGCGTGGGCGGGGTCCGCGGCGCCGGCCGTCACACGCGGGACGCCGCCGGCGGTCTCGCCCGCCGCCACCCGGGCGGCCTGACGGTCCCTCACCTCGGCGGCTCTGCGGTCGGGCCGGGTGCCGCGGGCGCCGCGGCGGCCGGTCCGGCCGGCCTTGACGGGCGCGCCGGTCTCGCCGGCCGGCTGCCGCTGGGCGGGAGGCAGGGGTTGCAGGGACGGCGTGCCAGGGTCGCTCCCGGCCGTGCCGGCGGCCCGCTTGGCCGCGCCCGCGCCACCGCCGCGCCGGGGGCGCCGGGGACGGCGGGAGGACGGTCCGGCCGGAGTGGAGGAGGGGACAGGGGCCTGGTTCTGTGCGGGTTGAGCCGCGCCGGGCGCGGCCGTGCCGGCCTCGCCGGCCACCGCGGCGGCCGGGGGCAGCCGGAATCCGGTCCGCGGATCGGGGACCGGCTCGGGGTCGCCCGGACGTGCCGGGCCGGCCGCTGTCGCCTGGGCGGCGGCCTGCTCAGAAATGCGCTCCGTGCTCACGCTGGTCGTTCCATCCGGTCGGGTGCGTCACGTGCGGGACACGTGGCGGGGCGGCCGCGTCAGGCGGGTCGGCGGCAGTGCAGGAAGAGTTGCTCCTCCGGCGGCACTTCTGTGGTGTGCGGCGCGTAGGCGTACGACTCCTCCCTCAGGACCTCGAATCCTGCGTCGGTCACCACCTGGCGCAAATCATCCCGTAGATAACCCGATACCCGGATGGTGTTACCAAGGAACGGAATCGGGAAGTCATCCACATCGGCTTCTACCATCGAAAGAGTGAACAGCCCACCGGGGGCGAGTAGATCGCGCACGGCCCGCACGACCAGCGGAATCTCGGCGCGGGAGAGCATCAGCAGCGAGAAGAAGGCGGTGACGGCGTCGAAGCGCCCCAGATCCTGCCGGCCGCGCGCGGCGAAGAGGCCGCCGGGCCGCACGTCGGCGATGTCGCCCTGGTGGAACTCGGCCGCCGGCACGTACTGGCGGGCCAGCGACAGCATCACCGGGGACAGGTCGATTCCGGTCACCTCGTGCCCGGCGTCGGAGAGCTGACGGCAGGTCGGCACCCCGGTGCCGCACCCCAGGTCCAGCACGCGGGAACCGGCCGGCAGCCGCTCCAGCAGCCATGCCCCGGCCGCGACCTGTCCCTCCTTGTGCGGGAAGGCCTCGTCGTAGCGGTCGCCGATGGCGTCGAAGGCCTCCGCCTGCCCGGTGCGGTCCAGCTGTATGTGCTCGTAGCCGCCGACTCCCACAGCCTGGGCCTCCCGTGATGACCTGCGTGACGTAGCGTCAAACTCTAGTGTGAGCCTGTGATTTGTGCAGCACTATGGGGCACGATCTTACGATTGGGACTGGGGGGCCCGGCAAGACTCACGCGGTCACCTTGCCGGACGGTCCCAGTCAACCGGAAGAGCCGGTACCGGCCACGCCGGATTCGGACGCCAGTGCTGCCAGCCCTCGTCGAAGGGGTGGCCCCAGTCCCGGATGACACCCACCGCGCGGCGCCCGGCCTCGCGCACCCGCTCCGCCGTCGCGGCCGGCATCAGCCCGGCGGCCTGCGCCTGCTCGAACTCGTCCTCGTCCCGCCAGTGCCAGGCGCGGTCCGGGCCGACATGGATGTCCAGGAAGTGGTCCTCGGAGTCCACACCGCCCGGCCAGCGGAGGAGCGGTTCCTCCAGGTTCACGTACCAGTTCTTGAAGACCCAGCCCCGCTCCCAGAACAGCCACACCGACCAGGGCTCCCCGGGACGGGCCAGCTTCAGCACCCCGCTGCCCCACCAGCGGTCGACGCTCGTCGTGCGCGGCTTGAGGTAGCGGGTCTCCAGCGGCTCCTGGTGGATCGGCGTGCCGTCGGCGAGGACCGGCCTCACGCACTCGGTGCCCGGCGCCATCCACACGGCCAGCAGCTCCGCGTCGTCGCGGACCACCGTCACCGGACGGCAGATGTGCACCCGGTCCGTCGCGTTGCCGCGATAGCGCCACAGCACCTGGTCGCCCGGCGACCAGTGGTCCTGACCGCCGCCCTGCCCCGTACCCGGATGAAGAAGGATGTCCGCCGTCATGACGTGATCTTACGGACGACGGGTCACGGCAGCGTCTCTCTTGCGCCGATCCTGCGTCACGGGCCCGTACGGCACCCCGTGGCGGCGGACGTCCGGTGTCACGGGCGGGTCATGCGCAGCACGTCCAGAGCCTCGTCCAGCTGCTCCAGGGTGAGCAGGCCCCGCTCGACGTACCCGGAGTCCAGCACCACCTGACGGATCGTGCGGCGCTCGGCCAGCGCGCGCTTGGCGACCTTGGCGGCCTCCTCGTAGCCGATGTACCGGTTGAGCGGCGTGACCACGGAGGGCGAGGACTCGGCGTACTCGCGGGCGCGCTCGACGTTCGCCGTGATGCCGTCGACCGTGCGGTCGGCGAGCAGCCGGGAGACATTGGCGAGCAGCCGCACCGACTCCAGGACGTTCTTCGCGATCACCGGGAGCATCACGTTGAGCTCGAAGTTCCCCGCCGCGCCCGCCGCGGCGATGGTCGCGTCGTTGCCGGTGACCTGGGCGGCCACCATCAGCACCGCCTCCGGGATGACCGGGTTGACCTTGCCCGGCATGATCGACGAGCCGGGCTGGAGGTCGGGCAGGGCGATCTCGGCGAGCCCGGTGCGCGGCCCGGAGGCCATCCAGCGCAGGTCGTTGGAGATCTTGGTGAGGCCGACCGCGATCGTGCGCAGCTGGCCGGAGGTCTCCACGATGCCGTCACGCGCGCCCTGCGCCTCGAAGTGGTCGCGCGCCTCGGTGAGCGGCAGTCCGGTGGCCCGCGCCACCTCCGCGATCACCGCCGCCGAGAAGCCGGCCGGGGTGTTGATCCCGGTGCCCACGGCCGTACCGCCGAGCGGCAGTTCCGCCAGCCGCGGCAGCGACGCGCGCAGCCGCTCCACGCCGTAGCGCACCTGGGCGGCGTAGCCGCCGAACTCCTGGCCCAGCGTGACCGGCGTCGCGTCCATCAGGTGCGTACGGCCGGACTTCACCACGTCCGCGAACTCGGCGGACTTGCGCTCCAGGGCCGCCGCCAGGTGCTCCAGGGCCGGGATCAGCTCGCCCGTGACCGCCGCGGTCGCGGCGATGTGGATGGAGGAGGGGAAGACGTCGTTGGAGGACTGGCTGGCGTTGACATGGTCGTTGGGGTGCACGTCGCGGCCGAGCCGCTCGCTCGCCAGGGTCGCGATGACCTCGTTGGTGTTCATGTTGGACGAGGTGCCCGAGCCGGTCTGGAACACGTCGATCGGGAAGTGCTCGTCCCAGCGCCCGGCGGCGACCTCCGCGGCCGCCTCCTGGACCGCCTCGGCGACGTCCTTGTCCAGCACGCCGAGCTCCGCGTTGACCTTCGCCGCGGCCGCCTTGATCCGGGCGAGCGCCGCGATGTGTGCCCGCTCCAGCCGCTGCCCGCTGATCGGGAAGTTCTCCACCGCCCGCTGCGTCTGGGCGCGCCACTTGGCGTGGGCGGGAACGCGCACCTCGCCCATGGAGTCGTGCTCGGTGCGGTAGTCGCGTTCGTCCCCTGCGTCCTGCTCGGGCATCGCCGGAATCCCTTCCATCGCGTACGTCGCCGGGTGTCCTGGTACCTCCCAGTAGACCCCCTCACCACGACAGCGGCACGACCCGTTTCATTCCCCCGGGGGTCCGGGGACGCGACGGCCCGGCACCGCCTGCGCGGTGCCGGGCCGTCCCGGCCGGCCCACGCCCCGGGGAGGCGCCTCGGGGCCGGTGGCCGGGTGGTCTCGGCGCGTCAGTCGATGCAGACCATGTCGACCTTGTTCGCGGAGCTGCCGAGGTTGGCCGGCTGGAAGTTGGCGTGCGAGACCGGGACGTCCCCCAGAGCGATCCAGGCGTTGCTGCCGTTCCAGTTGTAGAGGTGGACGGTGCCGCCGCCCTTGTTGACGATCGAGTCGATCCGGTCGTTGAGGCCGATGTCGCCCAGGTTGTGGCAGCCCCTGCTCGGAGCCGTCCAGATCTTGTGGGTGCCGTTGGCGCCGTCGTAGTAGCACGAGTAGCCCGGGTAGCAGTAGTCGGCCTGGCTGGCCGCCTGGCTCGGTGCGGCCACCGTGGCGCTGAGGACGGCCCCCGCGCTCAGGGCCAGGGCGAGCGAAATCCTCTTCATAGTGGGTCCCTTCGAAAAGCCGGACACGCCGCCGTCCGGTGTGCGCGGCGTGATCTTGCTCAAGGGACGTTAGTTGAATAGTGAACCACTTCTATAGAAGGTGAGCGCCGAACGGATCTTCGTGCGTGGCACGGCGACGCCCCCGCCGGTCGGGCCGGCGGGGGCGCGGGAGGTGCCGCGGGACCGGGATCAGGCGCCCGGACGCAGCGGGATGCTGGTGAAGGTGGGCGCCGGGGCGGGATCGGTGAAGAAGTCGTTGCCCTTGTCGTCGACGACGATGAAGGCCGGGAAGTCCTCGACCTCGATCTTCCAGACCGCCTCCATGCCGAGCTCGGCGTACTCCAGGACGTCGACCTTCTTGATGCAGTCCTGGGCCAGGCGCGCTGCCGGGCCGCCGATGGAGCCGAGGTAGAAGCCGCCGTGCGCGGCGCACGCGTCGGTGACCTTCTGGGAGCGGTTGCCCTTGGCGAGCATGACCTTGGACCCGCCCGCGGCCTGGAACTGCTCGACGTAGGAGTCCATACGGCCGGCGGTGGTCGGGCCGAACGAGCCGGAGGCGTAGCCCTGCGGGGTCTTGGCCGGGCCCGCGTAGTAGACCGGGTGGTCGCGCAGGTACTGCGGCATCTCCTCGCCCGCGTCCAGCCGCTCCTTGATCTTCGCGTGCGCGATGTCGCGGGCGACGACCAGCGGGCCGGTCAGCGACAGCCGGGTCTTGACCGGGTACTTCGACAGCTCCGCCAGGACCTCGTCCATCGGGCGGTTGAGGTCGACCCGTACGACGTCCTCGTCCGACAGGTGCTCGTCGGTGGTCTCCGGCAGGTACTTCGCCGGGTCGGTCTCCAACTGCTCCAGGAAGACGCCCTCGGCGGTGATCTTCGCGACGGCCTGGCGGTCGGCGGAACAGGAGACGGCGATGGCGACCGGCAGGGACGCGCCGTGCCGGGGCAGCCGCACCACGCGGACGTCGTGGCAGAAGTACTTGCCGCCGAACTGCGCGCCGATGCCGATTTTCTGCGTCAGCTCGAAGACCTTCTCCTCCAACTCCTTGTCCCGGAAGCCGTGGCCGGCCGGCGAGCCCTCGGCCGGCAGCTCGTCCAGGTAGTGCGCGGAGGCGTACTTGGCGGTCTTGAGCGCGAACTCGGCGGAGGTGCCGCCGACGACGATCGCCAGGTGGTACGGCGGGCAGGCCGCCGTGCCGAGTGAACGGATCTTCTCCTCCAGGAACTTCATCATGGAGGCCTCGTTCAGGACCGCCTTGGTCTCCTGGTAGAGGAAGGACTTGTTGGCCGAGCCGCCGCCCTTGGCCATGAACAGGAACTTGTAGGCGCCGCCGTCGGTCGCGTACAGCTCGATCTGCGCCGGCAGGTTGGAGCCGGTGTTCTTCTCCTCCCACATGGTCAGCGGGGCCATCTGGGAGTAGCGCAGGTTGAGCTTGGTGTAGGCGTCGAAGATGCCGTGCGACAGGGCCGCCTCGTCGCCGCCCGAGGTGAGCACGTTCTGGCCGCGCTTGCCCATGACGATCGCGGTGCCGGTGTCCTGGCACATCGGCAGCACGCCGGCCGCGGCGATGTTGGCGTTCTTCAGCAGGTCCAGGGCGACGAAGCGGTCGTTGGGGGACGCCTCGGGGTCGTCCAGGATGCGGCGCAGCTGGGCGAGGTGCGCGGGGCGCAGGTAGTGCGAGATGTCGTGCATGGCCTCGGCGGCGAGCGTGCGCAGCGCCTCCGGCTCCACCGTGAGGAACGTCCGGCCGTCGGCCTCGAAGGTGCTGACGCCCTCGGAGGTGATCAGTCGGTACGGAGTGGTGTCCTCACCGAGGGGGAGCAGGTCCGTGTAGGCAAACTCGGGCATAAGGGACATCCTCACTGGCGCTGCGTCATAGAAGCCCGACAAGCGTAGAACGAACGCGGGGTGCCGGGTGTGTGAGGTGACCCTCACCGGCCGGGGCGGGGGCCTAGTCGCGATCTATCGCGTTTGTGTACCGTAGTCGCGTGGATGAGTCCTCGCTCCGGAAGCGTGAGCAGCAGCCCTTGAGTCCCCCTGTCGCCGAAGCCGACATCCGCGCGTCCGACGCGGACCGCGACCGGGTGGCCGACATTCTTCGCGATGCCCTGGCGGAGGGGCGTCTGAGCACCCAGGAGCACTCGGAGCGGCTGGACGGCGTGTACGCGGCGAAGACCGTGGGCGAGCTGGAGCCCTTCGTGCGCGACCTGCCGGCCCCCGCGCGCGCGGCGGCCCCGGCACCCGCCCCGCACTGGGTGCCCGACCACACCGGGGAGAACCCCAACCTCGTCGGCATCCTCGGCGGCGCCGAGCGCAAGGGCCGCTGGCGCGTGGGCTCGAAGATCAACGCGGTCGCCATCCTGGGCGGCGTGGTGATCGACCTCACGGAGGCGACGTTCACCGCGCCCGAGGTCGTCATCAACTGCACCGCCATCATGGGCGGGATCGAGATCAGGGTGCCGGAGAACGTGACCCTGCGCGGCGGCGGCGTGGTCGGCATCATGGGCGGCTCCGACGTCAACGCGTACGAGGCACCCGACCCCGGCGCCCCGGTCATCAAGGTACAGGGCCTGGCCTTCTGGGGCGGCGTGGAGGCCAAGCCGCGGCGCGGCAAGCGGGTCAAGAAGAAGGACGCCCGCCCCGAGCTGGACTACTGACGACGCGTCACCCCGCGCCGGCCCCGGTCGCCGGCGCGCGGTGCGCGAGCGCACCCCAAGGCGCGTGGGAGCGGCGGCGGTTGCCCGTGCGGCGGCACACCGTCCGGGACGGGTGCGTACGCACGGGCGTGCGAGGTCCGGACACGGTGCGCATGAACGCGCGCACAGCGGGTAGGGCATGGGGACACGTCGCTCGCCGCCGTACCCCACGTCGGCAACCCCCGTGCCGACGCAGCGGGAAGGGCAGCGACGGGCAAGGGTGACACCAAGCCGAGCCGTCGTCAGGAGTATCCCGTGCTTCAACCGATCGAGCCCGCGGCAGCATCCAGTTCCTCCCTGAGTCACCCCCGGGACCTGGGCGGCCCATGGCATTCGGACGCCGCGTGCCACAGCGATGAGGCAGGTCTGTTCTTCGCGCCCTCCAAGGAGCCGACGGCGGCCCGGCTGTCGCGCGAGGAGGCCGCGAAGCGGGTCTGCGCCCGCTGCCCGGTCATGCTGGAGTGCCGGGAGCACGCGTTGATGCAGCCGGAGCCCTACGGCGTGTGGGGCGGTATGACCGCGGCCGAGCGCCGGGTCGTGCTCGCGCGCCGGCGCCGCCGCGAGGCGGAACTGCAGCGCCCCGCACCGCGGATCGCCGCCGCGGGCTAGCGACGGGGCCGTGCCCGGTTGAGGCTGGGCGGTGCACGTGTCCCGGCTATCGGCTTGTGCGTCGGCGCCGCCGTGGGGCGGAACTTCAGCGGCTCGCGCTGCGGATCGCCGCCGCGGGTTGGGGAGGGGGCCGTGCCCGGTTGCGGCTGGGTGGTGCACGTGTCCCGGCTAGCGGCTTGCGCCGCGGATTGCTGCCGAAGTTTGGGGCGGGGCTGCGCGCGGTTGCGGCTGGGTGGTGTACCTGCCTCGGCTAGCGGCCCGCGTGTCGGTGCCGCCGTGGGGCGGAATTTCAGCGGCTCGCGCCGCGGATCGCTGCCGCGGGTTGGGGAGGGGGCCGTGCCCGGTTGCGGCTGGGTGGTGCACGTGTCCCGGCTATCGGCTTGCGCCGCGGATTGCTGCCGAAGTTTGGGGCGGGGCTGCGCGCGGTTGCGGCTGGGTGGTGTACCTGCCTCGGCTAGCGGCCCGCGTGTC